>JAYTSX010000243.1:0-4745 GCA_043745445.1 Elusimicrobiota bacterium | reverse complement strand
ACCGGAAGTCGTCGAGGTGATAGAGAATCGCCATGTCGCGCAGAAAGCCCCGAGGATCCGAAGAGACCTCCGCCAGAGCGAACAGGCTTCCGGCGTAGCGGCCGTTGCGCTGATGGTAGGACGCCTGCAAGGTCTTCACCTCGCCCAGGCCGACCTTCGCGTGCGCGACCGTCATGATCTTCAAGTAGCGCGCTTCCCAAATCCCGCTCCAGCCCACGGACAGGGCGAAGGCCACCACGAGCGTGCCCGCGGCGAGCCGCAGGATCGGCCCACGGGCGCGGCCTATGCGATGGTCGCTGACCACGCCGCTGCCCGCCGCGAGGTCATGCCAAGCCCGGCCTTTCGGGTCCACCAGCGCCCAGAAGAAGCCCAAGGTAAACAACGAGCTCGGGATATAAGAAATCGCGCGTATGATGGCGCGCCCGATATCGAGCGGCTCACCCGCGGCGTCGGCGACCCGGATCCCAATGAGCCCCTTACCTAAGGTCACGCGCCCCTCACACGAGAAGAAGGCCTGATAAACAATAAAGAGCGCGGCGAGAAATGCGGTCACGAGGGTTCCCTTTTCGTTGAGCAGAACCGGGAGCGTCGGATCGACGGCCTTTAAAACCAGAAACCAAATTCCGGCAAACAACGCGTAGTCGGCCGCAAACGCAAGGGCGCGTTCGGCGAACTGGGCTTTGCGGGCGGCGTGCGGCTGAGATTTGTGGCTCATGGCATTACCTCTCAATCAACCTTACCCTTCCAGTCGACGACAAACTTGACGAGATCCTCGTGCACCTTGCAGTACTCGGCGATCTTGTCGGGATTCTCAGGGTTACGATAGGACGGGCTCTTGTCTTTGTCATCGAGGCCCAGGGCGGACGCGCAAGCCGTCACGGCGGGCTTGGGGTTGGCCGTGGTTTCGGGTTCCGGAGGCCAGTTTTTATTGAACCAGAGCTTAACGAATCCGTCGAGGCTCGAGCTGGGTCCGCTCAGCTTCGCCTCACGGATCAGCTTATTCTGCCGCGAGGAATCAGCCGTCAGATATTCGTGGCGCAAGGACGCCACTGAGACCTCAATCGACTTGCGGAAGCTCGCGGCCAGCACCTTGTTCGCCTCCACATTGATGTTATCGGCCGCTTTCGCGGCGTCCTCCACCTTGACCTTGTCGAGCGCGGCCGTCAGGTCCTCAGCGATCTTCTTTTTCGCCGCCTCGCACCGCTTGTCGGCCTCCCCAACTGCGTTCGCCCGGTTGCGCGCGTTAGCGCCGCCGCTGCTGAAGTCGCCGTCCTTGGTCCTGGCGGCCTCGGCCCTGTCGCGCTTGCATTCAGTCTCGGCCTCGGCAAGCTTTGCGGTGCTCTCGCTTGTGAGCTTCGCGCGCACGCGCTGATTATCGGTGACCTTCTCCGCAGCGGCCGCGCGCTGACGAGAGGCGTACTTCTCATGATCGTTGCTGATGATGTCCTTTGGTTTCTCGCAGCCGGCGGCTTCCTTCTTGACCGGCGCGATCTCGGGCGGCACATCCTTTGACACCGCGACCTCCTCCGGCGCGGTCGGCGGAGCGCTGGGGTCCTTGCCTCCGATAGCGGCCACCAGTCCCTGATATCGGGGATTCCCCTTAGCCCGGTCGACGATCAGGCCCGCGATGACATCGCCCACGCTGGCGCGATCTGCGTCGCCTTCCTTTCCTTCGACCGGAGGCACGAAGCTGCCCAGTACCGCCGGACGATTGCCTTGGGTAAAGACGACCTCTTTGCGTCCGGTCGCCGGATCGGCTTGGACGGTGGCCGACAAGGCCGCGGCCCGCATCTCATTGCGCTGTTCTTCGATCGACTGGAGCGCCGCGTCGTTGGCCGGCGTCTTGGCTTGCCCGCTGATCTTGGTGTAAAGCGCGTCGAGCTTCTGGTACTCCGCGGTTTCTCCGAGGGACTTCATCGCCGCTTCACCGAGAGGATTCTTCGCGGTCCGGGCATCCGCGCCGGCGCGCGCCGCGACCGCGATGGCCGTGATGGTTTTGCCGTTAAGCCGCCCGCGGGCCGCGACGACGATCTTGTCAATCTGCTCGGCGCGAACTGCGATGAAGTTGCGCAGGCCGAGGTCCACAGTGTCCAGGATGGAATTGACGCGGAGATCAGCGGTGTCCATCGCCGCGGTCCCCTCGCCGGTCATGGCCCGCACGGCCTTGGCGAACGCCGCGTCGTCCGACGCGGAGCGCTGGTCGGCCTTCGGGCTCGAGAAGCCGGAAAGGCCGGTGGTGAAGTCGTTCACGCCGGGAAGGAGGGGTTCGCCTTTGGCGTCGTTCCCGATGCGGCGCTTGACGGCTTCGCTCGATTTACCCTGCTTTACGATCTCGACGCCGAGAGCGAGCACGGCCATGCGGAAGCGCAGAATGGACTGCCCCCCCGCATTCACCTCTCCCTTTTCGTCAAGAAGCTTGCGCCAGGTCTTGTCGACGTCGGCGGGGATCACAGTCCCGGATTTTTTGTCATCGGGAACGGTGAAGGAGACCAACTTGGGGGCCGCGGCGGCCATCGCGCCGCCTGAGTTCGCCTTCAAAAAATCGAGATGCGCCTTCGGGGCATCGGCCGCGACGACGAGGCCGATGTCCGCGGCCGCCGCGATGACTTCTTCGCCCGCGGCCAGGACTTCCGCGATCTTGGGATCGAGCGCTTTGTAGAAATCGCTGACGACGAGAATAAGCCCGATCTGCCGGTCGATGGGCGCGTTATCCCAGAATTTTGACACGGCGGGATTGCGGAACCCGAACAGGGCGCGCGAACCGTCCGGCACGATTTCACCCTTTCCGAGCTGCAGCCAAGTCCCCGCGTCGCATGTCTCGGGCTTCAGAGCCATGAGTTTGACCGCATTATTGGAAACATAGACGCGAGCATCGGAGACAGCGCCGCCGGGTTTGCTCATCGTGGCCTGAGTCGCCTCCAGCCATTTATCGTCGCAACGCTGAGGAGGGACTCGTTGCGCGGCCGCGGGCATGGCGGCAAACAAGACCAGAAGCAGGAGGGACGAGGGGGTTTTCATGGGACTCTCCAGGGGACGCCTGAAGGATAGGCCCGGACCCTTGTTTTGTCAAGCCCTCGCGAACTTACAAAGCCGGAAGCTTCTTACTCGTCGTCGCCGCCCGATTTGACGCGGGGCGGCTTGCCCGCGGCCAGCCAACCGAGGTAAGCCTCAAGGAACGGGTCCAGGTCGCCGTCCATGACATTGGCGATCTGAGAAGTTTGCTGGCCGGTGCGCAGGTCCTTGACCATCTGGTAGGGCATGAAGACATACGAGCGGATCTGGTGGCCCCAAGCGATGTCACCCATCTCGCCGTAATGCTTATCCACGGCCGCGCGCTTCTTGTCGAGCTCGATCTGGTACAGCTTCGCCTTGAGCATGCGCATCGCGTTCATGCGGTTCTGCAGCTGCGAACGCTCGGTCTGGCAGGCGACCACGAGACCGGAGGGCGCGTGCCGGATGCGCACCGCCGTCTCGACCTTGTTGACGTTCTGGCCGCCGGCGCCGCCGGAGCGGAAGGTCTCAAGGGTGATGTCCTCGTCTTTGACCTGAATGTCGATCTCATCTTCAATATCGGGGACCACATCGAGCGACGCGAACGAGGTATGGCGGCGCTTGGCCGAATCGAAGGGCGAGATTCGCACGAGACGGTGCACGCCCATCTCTCCCTTCAGCAAGCCATAGGCGTTGGGGCCGCGGATGAAGGCCGACAGACTCTTGAGTCCAGCCCCGTCGCCCTTAGAAAACTCGGTAATGACGACTTCATAGCCGTTCTTCTCACACCAGCGCTGATACATGCGCCACAGCATTTCGGCCCAGTCGCAGGCCTCCAGGCCGCCGGCGCCGGAGTGCACGCTGACGATCGCGTCGTCCTTGTCGAATTCGCCGGAAAGCTTGAGGCGCATATCCATCGCGCGCAGGATCGTCTCGGCTTCCTTAATACCCTTGGAAGCCTCTTTGATCTCACTTTCGTCCTGCATCTCGGCCGCGAGCTCACAGTGGGCCTTCAGGTCGTCGAGCGTAATCTGAGCCTTGTCGTACTCGGCCAAAGTCTTCTTGAGATCGTTAAGCTCCTTCGATTTCTTCTTGGCCTTGACCGAGTCCGTCCAAAACGAGGGCTCGCCCGCTTCGGCCTCACGCGACGCCACTTCCTTGCGCAGCTTGTCGAGGTCGACCAGCTTGCCGATCTTGGCAAGCAGCGCTCGCATCTCGTCGATTTTGTTGGAGGTCTCTGTAAACATCAAGCCTATTCTACGAAATCCCGGCTGGGGTCAGGCCTGACACCATGACATTGTTCTGTCCTGCTGTCAGGCCTGACCCCATTATCTCGCGAAGAGTTTGAGGGTTGTGGCGTGGAGTCTTGCGGTGTCTTCTGGGGTGGGACCGTAGCCGCCGCCGAGGGTGACGGCCACGGGCACCTGATAGACCCGGCAAATGTCGTAAACCGCCATGTCGCGGTCCTTGATGCCGGATTCGGTGAGCTTAAGGCCGCCCAGGCGATCATGCTCCCAGACGTCGACTCCCGCTTGATAGATGACGAAATCGGGCTTGAACTCCATCACGGCCCGGAGCCCATGGCGGAGCTTGTCGTAGTACGCCGCGTCGCCTGTGCCGGGGACGAGCTCGACATCGAGCGAGCTGCGCCGGCGGATTTCCGGATACAGGCCGTACTGGTGCATCGAGAAGGTGAAGGTATCGGGATCCATCTCGAAGATGGACGCGGTGCCGTTACCTTGATGGACATCGAG
>JAYTSX010000242.1:0-18079 GCA_043745445.1 Elusimicrobiota bacterium | reverse complement strand
CGGCCGGCTCGAGTCCATTCCGTAACGCAGACGCGCCAGCTGCATCGTAATCGTTGAGCCGCCGCGCCGTCGCTCGCGCGACATGTAGGTCGTCCAGATCGCTTTCGCCAGCGACGCCGGGTCCACGCCGGGATGTAGGCGGAAGCGCCGGTCCTCGTTGAGCACGGTCGCCTCGACAAGCAGCGGGGACATCTCGCCGAGCGGCACCCATAGGCGGTGCTTGCCGTCGGCGGCCAAGGTGAGCCGCATCAGACGGCCGTCGCGCGCGTACACTCCGCGCGAGAAGACGACGCCGTCGCGCAACGGCGTCAGGCGCAGGAGCGGGCAAACCGCACCGAGCGCGCCGAGGGCGGCGAGGACGGCCGCGGCCAGTCCCGCGCGCCTCATCGGACCTCGATGGTGCCCGGAGCCCCAAGCGCCGAAAACGAACGATCGTACATCGACTCGGCGAAGGCGGGCGGGACGGTGAAGACGCCCCGGCTCGAGGCCTTGATCTTATAGTCGAGTTCGAGGGTCTTTTCGCCGGCCGAACCAAAGAACAGGACGCGGTCCTCGCGGAAATCCTCGTAGTCGGCGCCGCCGAGGCCGGCGGTTTCGCCGGGAGTTTCCTTCCACACCGGTTCGAAGCCGCCGGGCACGAGGTCCACGATGGCGAGGTTCGGGGCGTAGGAACCGTCAAGCGTGCGCAGGCGTAGGCGGACCTTGTAGTCGTGACCGAGCTCGGCGATCGTCACCGGCTTATTCTTCTCATCGACGATCTCGCGATAGACCTCGAGCTTCCGGCGTACCGGCTCTTTTGGCATGTCGAGGTCGAAGCCGCTTTGATTGGTCTGATAGAACAGTCTCCGCGCCGACAGATTGTCAAAGGAGATCGAAGTCGCCGCGGGCGTGAACTCGGCCTTGCTGAACAGTCCCGGCGGCATGATCACCGCGCGGTTCTCGCCATCCTCCCGGACCTCTGAGACGATCGCCTCGCCGGGAACGAGCTCGCCGGCCGCCGACGCGTAGGCATCGAGAGCCATGATTGAATATGCGGCAGACAGCGAATTGTAGTTTCCGGCCTGCAGGGGTTCGACGATGCGCAGGATCGCGTCGGCCTTGAGCGCGGCCAGGCGCGCCGGGAAATGCAACGCCAGCAGGTAGATGTACTGCGCTTTGTGAATCGATCCGTCATAAAACCAGGTCCAATCCGCGACGACGGGCTCGCCCGTTGCCACGCCGCGGATCAGCTCGTCAGCTTCGCCCTCTAGGTGCAGCAGCGAATACGACGCCGCGAGATACGCTCCAGTCAGATCCTTCCGCCAGAACTTATCCTCCGCTTTCTCGAGTCGTGAGCGCAGCGTGTTGATCAGCGGGGTCGTGACCCGGCCGTTTCGCGTCAGCACATAGATCGCGTAGGCCTGCACGCGAGGTGGCGCGTCGCTGCCGGGCGCGGCGAGGGCGATCGAGTTCAGGTAAGCGAGGTCGCGGTTGAGCAGTTCGGCGGGCACCGCGTAGCCCTGCTCTTTTGCCATGGTCATGAAGTGCGCCGCGTAGACCGCCTGGAACGGGGACGCGTGGGAGTTGGAGGCCCACATGCCGAAGGCGCCCTCCTCGTTTTGGCGCGAGCGCAAAATATCGATCGCGCTCGCGAGGTTGGCTTCGACCGTCTCCGGGGCGTAGCCGAATGCGGGCCGGTGGCGCAGGATCAGCGCGGGAAACGCCTGGCTCAGCATCTGCTCGGTGCAACCGTACGGATACTTTTGGAGATACTGCAGCAGGCCTTTCGCCAGGCCCAGCGGCAGCGGCGACAGCGAAGCTTCGAGCGTGCGGTACGACGGGTACATCCGGCGCGGCGTCGGCGACGACGCCCGGCCCTTCTTCAAATGTCCGGTCTCGAGGCGGACCATGTAGGGCATCGGCGGCCGCACGCTCAGGGAAGTCTCGCGCCGGGCCGTCTCGCTTGAGATTCGCGCCTCGAAGGTCACAAAGGCGGCCCCGAGAGCTTGCCGGGATTTGAAGCGGAACACCGCGACCGCCTCGCGGTTCTCGCCGACAATTATTTTTTTCGTTTTTTCTCCGATGACTTCGAGATGCCCGGATGTTTTGACCTCCACTTGGGCCGTCGCCGCGGCTCCCGAGTTTTTCACGCCGTTGGCCACGGCGACGCTCGCCTCGAACTCATCGCCGGGCGCGACGAACAACGGCGCGTTGGGCGTCATCACGATATTCTGACGCACGAGCACCTTTTTCTGTGCCGTGCCGATCGACGCGGGATCCGCGCCAACGACGGTGATCCGTAAGGTCCCGTTGAAGGAGTCCGGGACGGGGATCGTGATCTCCTTGCCCTCCGGGCCGACCTCGAATAACCCCGACCAAAAAACGGCGGGCTTATCGCGCTTACGCTTGAACGGATTAAGATTTTTTCCGGCGGCGTCCCAGCCGTCCTTGTCGCCTCCGGGCGCCATGACCGACATCGAGAGTCGGTATTCCGGCAGGAGTAGATCCAGTATCTGGTAGGTCCGAACCTCGAGCGCCCGCTTCCTGAGAAAGTGCGCAAGCGGGTCCGGGATTTTCCAGCCCGCGACCTGGAGGATTCCCTCATCGGCGGCGAACACAACGACGCGGGCGCGGCGCGCCGCTTTCACGCGGACAAGGCAGGGTTTTCCCGGCTTCATCGTCTCCGGTGCCTCGAGCGTCAACGGCAAGGTCCGTCGCGCGCGGCTGACGGAGAACGGCGCCACGCCGTGGCTGAGCGGGCTCATGAAAATCTCCCGCGAACCCGGATCTCTCAGGAAGCTCACGGTGACATAGGCATTGCCCTCGACGCCATCGGGCAGGCGTATGCTTTGCGTCGAGGCCGTGACCGTGGAGCGGAACCATTTGTGGGCGTACACTTTGTCTCGCTCAATCGAGATCAGGCCCGCGCCCGCATACGGCGCCTTGATCTGCAACTCGATGAGGCTTCCCGGCGCGTAGTCGGGCTTCTCCAGCCGCACCTGCAACTCCGCGTTTTTTTCCAAGCTGCGCGAGAGATTGCCGTGGCCGGCGACTGAGTACGGCACGCGATTAAGCTCGATACCCGATGGGTCGCGCAGGACCAGGGCGTAGTCTCCGGGCGACGACGTGTCCAGGCGCAATGGGCGCGAGCCCGCCGTGAAGCTCACCGTCTTCGATGAGATGAACAGCTCCTTGCGGACCGATTGATAGCGGTAGAGGTTGTCCGGCCCTTTGACGATCGCGGAGACCCATCGCTGCTCAAGCAGTTGAACCGCGATCGAGGACGCCGCGACCGCCCGCCCCTCGGGTCCCACCGCCGCCGCCGTCACCGAGCGCGAACTGCCTTTCGCAATATAATTGAGCGCGCCGTCGGACTTCCATCCGATGAGGTACGGACGCGGCGAAACGAGCACGGAGGCCAGCGCGGCGACCCCGCGCCCGCCTTCGGCCTCGTAGCCCTCCGCGGTCAGCTCCAACCGGTAAGTCCCTTCCGCGAAGCGCTCGAGAGGCAGTTCGAAGGACGCCGAACCGTCCTTGTCCGTTTTGGAGTCTTCGAGGCTTTCAGAAAAGCTCTTCTTCGTCTCCAACGGGTCGAAGAAGGAATAATCCGCGTAGTCCTTGAAGGACGGCGCGGCCGGGGACAGGCGGATGCGCCCCGTGACCCGGCGGCCTTCGGCCGGCGTGCCGAACAGGTTGTGCAGGCTGATCGCGGCCTTCAAACCTTTCGGCGCGACCCAGCCCTCGCTCCTCTCTTCGGAGAAGCGCGCGGTGATGCGCAGGCGGTCGGGGAGAAACTCTTCCACCCGCACCGTTGCCGTTCCGAGAAGGGTTTTCCTTCTTTCATCTTTGACGATGTAGATGCTGACCGTGTAATTCCCCGTCGGCCCGTTTTCCTGAGTGCGGTATTCGACGGCTTCGAATCCCGTTGAAGACAACGCGACCTTGAACTTCTTCACCTCCATCCCGCGAGGATCCTGGATCGAGACCTCGAGCGGTACGCCGGTCAGGTCCTGGCCCCACACCGTCGGGCGCACGAAGAAGCCGATGTGAAAAGTCTCGCCCGGACGGTACAGGCCGCGGTCGCTGAACAGGTAGGCTGAGAGTTCGCGCTCGCGACCCTGCGTCGTTTCGCCGCCGACATCGAAGCGCGAGACATCGAGGCGGCGGTCCTCGCGGTCGAAGGGCATGAAGGCCAGGTCTTCTCCATGGCGCACGACGAAAGCGGTCGGTTTTCGTTCACGCGTGAAGCCCGCGAGGTCGGGCAGGCGCGCCTTGCCCGTTGCGTCGGTGGAGGCGCTGGCGATCGGCACGCCGTTAAGTCCCAACGCTTCGACGCGCGCCCCGACGACCGGGGAACCGTCGGCCAAGGACTGCACGAATACATCGCGGGTCTTATCGGCGTTCTCTTTGACCAGGACGCCCAGATCCGTGATGAGGATGAAGCGCGTGTCGGCGCCGCCGGTGGCGCGCTTCTCCTTGATGTCCCAGCCCTCGGCGCGCAGGAAGAACAGGCCGTTACGCGTCCCCGAGCCCGCGGTCTGTAAGTGGGGCGTGAAGTCGTAGGCGAAGAACTTCAAGCGGTCGCGCTCGACCTTGCCGAAGTGCCGAACCTCCTCGAAGCGCTCGGTGATGTTGTCCTGGCCGAAGGACCAGCCTGGGAAGTGCGGATTGGAGAAATCTCCGGATGTCTGGCTCACGAGATCGTTGATCTCGCCTGGGCGCACGCGCCCGACCTCGAGACGCACCGCGCTCTCGCCCAGCGAATACAGCGACAGTTTCTTCTCCCCGGACAAGCGCAACAACGCCCCGTCATGGAGGATCTTGATTTCACGCGGAAAGGCCGGCAGGTCGAGGACCGCGTCGAATTCCTTCGCCTGGATGTAACCGCCATAGGCGACGAGACCGCGTGGGATCCGAGCGTACAGCCGGCGACCGGGCGGGGCGCGGAACTTAAGCGTGTGCACCGACGGATATTCCCGGTCCGCCGGAACCGTGATGAGAGCGACAGGTGTTGAAACCGCGATGGTTTCCTTGCCGACTTCAGCCGGATCGCTCCACCCGTAATCCTTGATTGCCGCGATTTTGCCGATCTTCGGCTTGTCGAGAGGCAGGAGCCAGACCTTCAACGAGGCTGCGAGTTTCTTCTCTGAGACCCCGCCCGTTGCCCGGATGATCAGCACCTGCTCCGGCTCAAGGCGCTCGTTGCGCACGAGCGCGGCTTCCGCGCCTTCGATTCGGAAATAATCGTACATGCCCGGGACATGCACTTCGCCGGCGAGCGGTTCGCTTGTCGGCGGTCCTCCGCGCAACGGTTTGATGCCGGGTCCGGTACGAATATCGATCGTCGCCCGCTCCATCGGAATGCCGAGCGGTTCGGAGACGACATAGGCCTCGCCGTGATACTTGTCGTAGGTGACCGTGAAGCGGCGGGGGCTGTTGCCGCCGCCGAAGATTCCGCGATTCTTTGGGCCGCGTTCATTTAAGACCAGCGATTTCTCAAAGGACTCCGTGTCGACGGCATGGCTGAAGCGGAAAGTCGCGGCGGCCTGTTTCAGCGCCGGATCCTTCGGATCCACATGAAACTCCGAGGACGCCAAGGATGCGGTGAACGGCGGCGTGCGGAAGGTTCCGTCCGCTCTCTCCAGGCGTACGTGCTTCGCAAAAAAATCGCGAGCGAAGCGAATCGAGTACTCCGTGCCGGCGGGCCAGTCCTCGGTCGGCGTGAAAGTCATTTCCGCGTCGCCGGTCCAGACCCAAACGCCGCGCACGCGCGGCGATATTGATAGGCCCTTCTTGACCGGCTTACCGATGTCCTCAAGCTTCGCGGCGGAGTCGCTGAACGAAATCTTCAGCGCCTCCGGGCGGCCGCCGTCATTTAACGGCGCCGAGGCCGGCGAGGAAGCGCTCCATGAGAGCAGGCGCGGTTTCGGCCGCGACGGAAAATATTCGTGGAGCGCGACGATCGCGAGGAACAGCGCGAGGAGGCTCGAAGCCGACCGGAATGGGGCGCGAGGTCCTTGAAGCCAACGGCGTACAGCGTCGAGTCTGTCCATGGCGTCCCCCTGATGAGATACTCGCAGGGACGTAGAAACTTACATCGGCGCGGGCTCTAAAAGTTATCCCCAATTTTCCCACCGGGGGAAAATTGGGGATAACATGAGGCAGAGGGTCGAGCTGAGTCTAGAAGGGGACTTCTTCGATCGTGTCGTCGCCGCCCGAGGACTTAGACGACGCGCTCGCGGGCCGGCTCATGCCGCCGGCCGAGCCGCCTTCGCGCTTCTCAAGGAACTGGAAGTCGTCGACGTAAACGACCATCTTCGACATCTTCTTGCCGTCTTCCTTGCCGGCCCACTCCTCGAGGACGAGGTGGCCTTCGACGTAGATCTGCTGGCCCTTCTTAAGGGAGGACTCGATGAGGTCGGCCGTCTTGCGGCCGGTCTCGCGGTTGAACGCCTTGAGATCGATCCAGACGGGAACGTCCTCCCACTGGCCGCTGTCCTTGTTCTTCTTGCGGTTGTTGACCGCGAATCCGACGTTGGCGACCTTGCCGCCGTTTCCGAAAGTTTTGATCTCCGGGTCGCGGGTGAGCCGGCCGATCAGCATGACTTTATTCAGGTTCGCCATCGTGAGCTCCGTTTCATTGGGAATAATCCGTCAGGAATAGAGTAGCAGAGAGAGCCTCGTCAGCGCGACGCTTTGGCGGCCCAGTCGACGATGCGTTCGAAGGTCGCGGGGTCCTCAAACATCTGCACGCCATGGCCGGCGGGAGCATACAGCACGGTCGCGATCTTGCCGGACTCAAGCTCCTTCACGCCGACATAGGCGTAGCCGTCAGCCGGTGAGGCGGCGGCGAAGGTCTTGAGCCCCTTGCGGGTCTTGAGCACGACATTGCGGTAGTTCCCCGAGGGGGAGAGCAGCAGCAGAAAGGGCGTCGTTTTGCGTTCGGTGGCGACCACCGATGCGAGGTTGGCTCCTATTGAGGCTCCGCCGAAGGCAATGCGCTCATTGGGAACGCCTTTGGATTTAAGCCAGACGGCCGCGGCGCGCAGATCTTCGGCGGCGGCGGGCCAGGCGCCCCAGGCGTCGAAGCCCGTGAAGTCAGTCGTGCCCTTGGGGCCGAGGCGGCTTCCGGCGTGGCCGCGCAGATCGAGCGCCAGCGTCCCGACGCCTTTGCGTGCAAGCGCCTCGGAAAAGCGCGCCCATTCCACGCCCGCGCTCCCCACGCCGTGCGCGAGGACGATGGTCGCGTTGCCTTTGGCGGCGGGGCGATAGGCCGCCGAGATCGTCCAGCCGTCCTTCGTGGCGAAGGAAACGGCCTGTACGGCCGCAACGACAACCGCGGCGACCGTTACCGGCATCGCATTGAAAGCTCGTAGCCCGCGTTGTACACCGCGAACACGCTGTCCTGCACGCGCACGACGCTGCGCATGAGCTCCTCGGTCTTTTGGCTGAAATTCTTGTCGTTGGCCCAGTTGTTGTCAACGACGACGGCGCGCACGCCGGTCATGTCGGTGAAGAGGGCGTTGAGCGTCAATTGCAACTGCTGAACTTGCCCGAGGATCAGCAGTCCGGTCTGGTACATCTCCGGATCGGGGAGCGCCTGCGAGCTCGCGATGCGCTGGCGGGCGGTCAGGTAGTAGAGGTTCTGGCGGACCTGGTCGCAGCCCGTCGTCAGGGTCTCAAAGTTGTTGATGATCGTGTCGAGGCTCGGCTGCGGGTCGGGCTGGGCGTAGGCGTAGCGCAGGTTGTCGCCCTGAGCTTTCACGTATTGATGAATCTGCGCTAGGTTCGCAACCTGCTGCGCCACCTGCCCGGCGATGGCCTTCATCACCGGAATCATCATCGGATCGCTTTGCTGGCGCGCGAGCCTGTCCCGGGCGGTCAGCAGAGCATCCCAGAAGAATCGCTCCTGCCACAGGGTCGGCGCCTGATTGTCCAGCGCCGCCGCCGGGAGGGCGGACGCAAGCAGGAAGACGGCGAGCAGGGCCGTGCGCATCAGCACTAGTATAGCGGAAGTACACCGATGGTGTCAGGCCTAACAATTCTTTGTTAACATGGGGTTATGGACACCGACGATGTGCTCGCGCTCGTAGGACGCCTGTTTGTGGCGATCATTTTTCTGGCGTCGGCGTTCGGCAAGATCACGAATTTTGACGGGACCTTGCAGTTCATGGAATCGCACGGCATGCCGATGACGAACTTTCTGTGCGTCGGGGCGATCCTCGTGGAAGCGCTCGGTTCCGTGGCGATCATCCTTGGTTACAAGACTCGCTGGGGCGCGGCGGGCCTCGCCGCGTTTCTCGTCGCGGCGACTTGGATCTTTCACACCGGTCCTGACCAGCGCATTCAGATGTTGAAGAATGTCGCGATCCTCGGAGCCCTGCTCAATCTCATCGCGCAGGGCCCGGGCGGCATCAGCCTCGAGGGCGGAGGCAAGGCGTGAGCAAGGAGAAGGCCGCCCATCAGGTTCTCGCCCGCAAGTACCGCCCTCAGGGCTTCGAGGAGCTCGTCGGCCAGCCCGCCGTCTCTCAGACGCTCAGCAACGCGCTGACGACCAAGCGCATTCATCACGCCTATCTGTTCACCGGCCCGCGCGGTTGCGGCAAGACGACGACGGCCCGCATCCTCGCGAAGGCCCTGAACTGCGAGAAGGGCCCGACCCCCACGCCGTGCGACGAATGCGTCTCTTGCCGTGAAATCGCGTTGTCTTCGAGTCTCGATGTGATGGAAATGGACGCGGCCTCCAACACGGGCATTGACGATGTGCGCGAGATGATCATCGAAACCGTGGCGTTGTCGCCCGCGCGCGACCGCTATAAGATCTTTATCATTGACGAGACGCACATGCTCTCGACCGCCGCATTCAACGCCCTGCTCAAGACCATCGAGGAGCCGCCGCCGTTTGTGGTCTTCATTCTCGCCACGACCGAAGCGCATAAGGTTCCCTCGACCATCGCCTCGCGCTGCCAGCGCTTCAAGTTCCGGCCTGTGGGGCCGGAACCCCTGGCTGAGTATCTGGCGGGAATTGCCAAAAAGGAGAAGGTCTCCGTGGAGCCCGAGGCTCTGGCCCTGCTGGCGCGGGCGGCGGAAGGATCGCTGCGAGACGCGATCAGCCTGCTCGACCAGTGCCGCTCGGGCGGCGAGGGCAAGGTCACGGTCGAGTCCGTGCGCGAGATGTTCGGCTTCGTGCCTCAGGATCTGCTGGTGGGCGTGGCGGGTGCTTTGCTCGCTCGCGACCCTAAGGCGCTCGCGGGTTGGCTCAAGAAGATTTATGAGGAGGGCGTGGAGCCCGCTCAGCTCCTAAAGGACCTGCGTGCCGCCATCGAGGGCGCGTACCTCGTCAAGCTCGGCGCGGGCGAACCGGTGGACGCTCTTTGGACGAAGGCGTTGTCCGGTTCCTCCGCCGAGGGCCTGGGCTTTCTGTTGAAGCGGCTTAATCGCGCCATCGAGGAACTGCGCTACGGCGACTCGCCACGCCTGGCGCTCGAGCTTGGGTTGTTCTCCGCGCTCGAGGCCGCGCACGATCTTAACGCCTGGGTCGCGCGCCTTGAGGCGCTTGAGAAGCGCCTCGCCGCCGGCGGCGGGGGAAATGCTTTGGCGCCCGCCCCTTCCCTCTCGGCGTCGCGCCCCGCGTCCGTGGCGGCGCCGGCGCGGGAAGAGATGGATGAATCGGAACCCGAGGATGAGATCGCGGCCCCGGCCGCGCCCGCCGGCGACATTTCGTGGTCCGCGCTCGTCGAGATCATATCCAAGGAAAAAATCTCACTCGGCGCCGCTCTGGAAAAGGGACGCGGCGCGGCGAAGCCCGGCGGGGGGTACTCGATTCAGCTCGCCAAGGCGTTTGATCTCGACATGGCCAAACGCGCCGCCTCCGTCATCGAAGGAGCCCTGGCGCGGCTGGCGGGCCGTCCGGTAGCGCTCGAGCTCACCCTCGGCGCGACGGACGAGGCTCCCGCGAGCGACATCGTCGACCGCAGCATGCCCGCGCCTGCGACCGCGGCGGACGCTCCGCCCGGCACGCGCTGGAAGGACATCGGCGAGGGCGCTACGGGCGGAGGAGCCGGCGGCGGTCTGAAAAACGCCGAAGGCGTATTCGGCGGCAAAGCCCGGATCATTAAAAAGCCCCCGCTATGAAAGCCTTTGAGCGCTTGATCTCGGCCTTGAAGCGCCTGCCGGGCGTCGGACCGAAGCAGGCGGAGCGCTTCGCGATTCATCTTCTACGCGCGCCGCGCACCGAAGTCGAAGGCTTCGTCGACGCGCTGCGCGAGGCGAAGGCCTCAATGCGCCTGTGCGCGCGCTGCGGCGACTTCACTGACAAGGAAATCTGCCGTTTGTGCTCCGATCCCGCACGCGACGTGAGCCTCATCTGCGTCGTCGAGGAAACCCAGGACCTTGCCGCGTTGGAACGCTCGCGCGCCTTCAACGGGCTTTATCATGTCCTCCACGGATCGTTGTCCCCGCTCGACGGCATCGGTCCCGACCGGATCAAGGCAAAGGAGCTGGTGGAGCGCGTCCGCGTCGGCGGCATCCGGGAGATCGTGCTCGCCACCGACCCCGACACCGAGGGCGAGGCGACCGCCCTTTACCTCGCCCAAATTTTAAAGCCCTTCCCAGTCAAGATCACGCGCATTGCGCACGGCGTGCCGCTGGGGGGCGACCTCGATTACCTCGATGAGCGCACCTTGTCCTACGCGTTGTCGGGGCGTCGAGAAGTCTAGCCAGGAGCCAATCATGCGCTACGAGAATGTGCTGGAAGCCATCGGCAACACGCCGCTCATCCGGATCAACAAGCTTGCCAAGGGCCTCAAGCCCAAAATCTACGCGAAGGCCGAGTTCATGAACCCCGGCGGCTCGGTCAAGGACCGGATCGGCGTCGCGATGATCGACGACGCCGAGCGCCGGGGCCTGCTCAAGCCCGGCGGCACTATCGTCGAGGGCACCTCGGGCAACACCGGCATCGGCCTGGCGCTCGTCGCGGCCTTGCGCGGCTATAAGCTGATCTTCACGATCACCGACAAGCAGTCGCGCGAGAAGATCAATCTCTTGAAGGCGCTCGGCGCGGAGGTCATCGTGTGCCCGACCGCCGTAGAGCCTGAGGATCCCCGCTCCTATTACTCGGTCGCCGATAAGATGACCGCGGAAATTCCCGGCGCGTACCATCCGAACCAGTACGAGAACATGGAGAACCCGAAGGCGCATTACCGCACGACCGGGCCCGAGCTTTGGAAGGACTCCGACGGCAAGATCACGCACTTCGTCGCCGGCATGGGGACGGGCGGCACGATCAGCGGCGCGGGCAAGTATCTTAAAGAGCAAAATCCCAAGATCAAGCTCATCGGCGCCGACCCCGTCGGCTCGCTGTACTACGACAAGGTCGTCAACAACAAGCTCGGCGTCGCCAAGCCATATGTTGTCGAGGGCATCGGCGAAGACTTCTTCCCGGGCACCATGGACCTGAAGCTCATGGACGATGTGATCGTCACGCCCGACCGCGACTGCTTCCTAATGACGCGTAAGCTCGCGACAATGGAGGGCATTCTAACCGGCGGCTCCGGGGGCTCTGCGATGGTGGCCGGCCTCCAGTATGCGAAAAAGCTGACCGAGAAAGACTTCATGGTCATCCTTCTGCCCGATACCGGGATGCGCTACCTCTCCAAGATCTATAACGACGAGTGGATGAAGGAAAATCAGTACTTTGAGAGCGAGGTGCCCTTGAAGGTCGCCGACATTCTTTCGGCCAAACGCAAGCACGGCAAGACCGGGAAGCTCGCGACGGTCAAGCCGACGGACACCTTGTTCTCGGCAATGGCGTTGATGCGCAAGCTCGATATTTCTCAGCTTCCCGTATTCGAGAAGGATAAGGTCGTCGGTACGGTCATGGAAGACGAGATTCTCGGCCACATGCTCAAGGGCCGCGACATCAAGAAAATGATCGTGCGCGAGGCCATGACCCAGGCCTTGCCGGTGCTGGCCCCCGAGGCGCGCGTGGAGTCCGTCCTTCGTTATTTCACGCCCGACCGCCCGGCCGTTCTCATTAAGACCGGCAAATCCACCTACGATATCGTGACCAAGTACGATGTCGTCAACGCCGTTTCCCGCGCTTCGGAGATCCGCTCATGAAAATGATCCTTCTGCCGCTGCTGCTGTGCGCCTTGCCCTCCTTTGGGCAAAACGGCGACGGGGTAGGCGGTGCCCTGGTCGCTCCGCCGGCCGAGGTTCGCGAGGCGGGGAAGGCCGAGGCCGTGAAGGACGAGCCCAAGGGTCCGCCGCGTCCCTCGATGCTTGAGGAAAAAAAGCCGGAGCCTAAGGACGAGCCGAAAGTGGAGGCCAAGCCAGAACCGAAGCCGGAACCGAAGCCGGAGCCAAAGCCAGAGCCCAAGTCTGCGCCCGCGCCGGTGGCCAAGGCCGTCGGAGCGGATGAGGAGTTCGCGTTCGCCAAGGCGGCCGCGGAGGACGCCGACTCCAAAATTCAGGAAGCCGCGATGGAGGAATTGGACGTCTTCGTGCGCCGCTACCCCGCCGCCGAGCAGGCGCCCGAGGCTATGTTGCTTCTCGCCGGACTCAAGCAGAAGAACGGCAGCTGGCAGCCCGCGACCGCCTCGTTGCTTCGCCTCCTCTATGAATACCCGGACACGAAAATTGGCCTGCGCGCGAAATCCGATTTCTTGACCTTGGTGGACAAGAAGGCGTCACGCAAGCATCGTCCGATCCTCAATGAGCTCGTGAAGCTGCCCGAGACCTCCGACAAGGCCGACCGCCTGTCCGCGCTGTGGCAGAAGATTGCGCAGTTGGCGCCTGAAGCGTTGTATGAGCCGGTCGCCGCCGAGATTCGTGATTTCACGGTTCGCTTCCCTGGGCACAAGGACGGGGACAAGCTTCAGGCCGCGCTCGCGCGCCTGCACGCGGCCAACGACAAGCCCGCCGCGGCGCTACTGTCCTGGCGCAAGCTGCTCACGCTGTATCCCGACAGCTCCGTCCGCTCCCAGGCGCAGATGGCGATCGGAGACCTGTACGCAGATTCCCTGCGCGACCCGAAGAAAGCGATCGACGCGTTCCAGGAGCTCATCGAGAAATATCCGAAGACGCCCGAGGTGCTGGCCGCGCTCGAGAATTCCGCGCGGCTCTTCGACGACAAGTTGCGCCAGTATGCGCTCGCCGTGGAGATGCATGACCGGATCGTGAAGCTGTTCCCGAAGACCCCGGCGTCGCTTAAGGCTCTTAAGTCTATCGCCAAGCTTCAGCGCGACCGGCTTAACGCCTCCGATGACGCGGTGAAAACCTTGATGCGCCTGTCTTCCATGCACGGCGGCCAGGACGGCGTCGACGCGCTGCTGCAGGCCGCGGATTTCGCGCGCCGAGACCTCAAGGACTTCACGCGTCAGGCGGAAATTCTGCGCAAGGTCTCCAGCGACTACGCGGGAGCGAAGGAAGCCCCGCAGGCCTTGTATGATGCCGCCGGCGTTTACGAGGACGCTCTCAAGGACAACGCCAAGGCGATCGAGCTCTACAAGGAAGTCGGGACGAAGTTCCCGTCTCATAAGCTGGCCAAGCGCGGCGAAGACCGGGCCGCGAAGCTCGACGGAAAGTAGGCCGCTCCCGGCGTCGCCGGGTTGTGGCGTTTATGGCGGACCTGCGGCCGCCATCCATCATTACTTTGTCGACGGCTTCTTCTGTATTAGACAAGCTCTGCCTATTGAGGGAGAGCTTGGGATTTTCTAGAATGACCGCAATGCCCACCGCCAAGACGCCTGCTAAGCCCGCCGCCGACCTCTACAAGAAGCTGGGCGCCGCCAAGCTTCTCAATATCCATGAGTTGATGGTTCGCGCCCGCCTGCTGGAAGAGCGCCTCATCAAGATGAGCAAAGGCGGCGACGGCTTCTTCTGGATCGGCGGGCCCGGCGAGGAGGCCTTCAACGTCCCTCTCGGCTTGCATGTCAAGAAGGGCCACGGTGTAAACTTCGATTTCCTACATCTTCATTATCGCTCGGCCGCCATCGTCATGGCGATGGGTGCCAAGCCGATCAACGCGCTTCGTCAGATGCGATCGGTCGCAACGGACCCGTACTCCAAGGGCCGCAATTTCGTCAACCACTACGCGATCCCTGAGTTCAATGTGGTCCCGGTCTCTCCGACGATCGAGACGCAATATGCGACCTCGATCGGCACGGGCATCGCGCAGGCGCGCGCCAAGACCGACGCGATCACCATTGTCAACGGCGGCGACGCCGGCACGGCCGAGGGCGATTTCCATTCCTGCCTCGTGTGGGCCAATCGCCCGGCGCTTCCGCTCCCCATTCTGATCATCGTCGTCAACAACGGTTACGGCATCTCCACGGAGATGAAAACCCAGCACGGTGAGAAAAACATTTCCGATTGGGCGAAGGTGTTCCCGGACATGCCGGGCAAGACCATCAACGGCAACGACGTGACGGAGTCATGGACGGCTCTTGAAGAAGCCTTCGCCTATATCCGCAAGAACCGCAAGCCCTATCTCCTCGAGGTCAAGGCGAGCCGCCTCTACGGCCACTCCTCCTCCTCGGGAGCCAACCGCATTCCTGAAGCCGACTGCATTGAACTCCTCGAAAAGGCCATGACGCAGCGCGGGCTTGCGAAGGCCGCCGATTTTAAGATGACCTGGGACAAAGAAGCGGCCGCGCTCGACGCCGCCCATAAGCAGGTCAAGACCGAGCCCTTCCCCGCCAACGAAACCGTTTGGGAAGATGTGTTTGCCGACGGCCTCCCGCCGTCCTATCCGACCAAGGGAGGCAGCTGACATGGCCAACATGGCGCAGGCCATCCGCATGGCCCTCCACTACGGCGAGCAGAATTTGGGCGTCACAGAGATCTTCGGTGAGGATGTGGGCCCGCCCTTGGGCGGCGTGTTCACCGCGACCCAGGGATTGGAGCGGGCGTGGAACGCCCCGCTCGATGAGCGCGGCATCATCGGCGCGGCGCTGGGCTTGGCTTGGGCCGGCGGCCGCCCCGTCGCCGAAATTCAGTTTGTCGACTACATCTTCAATGTCATCGACATGCTCAAGCTCGCCGCCAACGGCCACTGGTCGTCGGGCGGCAAGTACACGACGCCGATGGTCGTGATGACGCCGACCGGTTCGGGCATTCACGGCTCGATGTATCACTCCCATTCCTTCGACTCCATCGCCTCGAAGCTGCACGGCATGAAGGTCGTCTGTCCCTCGACGCCGATCGACGCGTACGGGCTGATGATCTCGGCCATCAAGAGCAATGACCCCGTTCTTTTCCTCAAGCCGAAAGCGCTCCTGCGCACGAAGGGGGAAGAGCTCATCCCTGGCGAGCCGGATGAGAAGACGCTTCATGACATGATCGACGCGCCCCTTGGCGACCGCACGAAGTGGAAGGCCAAGTGGCCCAAGCTCGGCGATTACACTGTGGAAATCGGCAAGGCTAAAATTTCCCATCCCGGCTCCGACGCGACCGTCGTGACCCATGGACGCATGGCTCCGCTTTGCCTCGATGTCGCGCGGCGCTTCAAGGCCGAGGGCAAGGGTTCGCTCGAGGTTCTCGATCTGCGCTCCTTGATCCCTTACGACTGGGACGCGATCAAGGCCTCGGTCAAGAAGACCGGACGCGTCGTCTTTATCAATGAAGAAACGGAGATCACGAACTTTGCGGAGCATCTCATCCGTCGTCTCGTAGATGAATGCTTCTATGAACTCAAGGTTCGCCCGCGCCTGCTCGCCGGCAAGGCCACGCCCGGCATCGGCCTGTCGCCCAACCTCGAGTACTTCATCCAGCCTCAGACGAAGGATGTCGAGCGAATCGTCTCCGAAACGCTCGCTGATCCGGCATGAGCGATAAACCGTCCGACGAGCTGGGATTTTCGACGCGCGCCGTGCACGCCGGGCAATCTCCCGATCCCTCGACCGGCGCGATCATGACCCCGGTGTACCTGACCTCGACCTATGTTCAGGAATATCCTGATAAGCATAAGGGTTACGATTACGCTCGAACAGTACATCCTACGCGCGAGGCCTTGCAAAAAAATTTGGCGTCGTTGGAAGGGGCCGCCTTCGGGTTATGTTTCGGGTCGGGCATGGCCGCGACCTCGACCATCATCGAGGCCCTGTCCTCCGGCGACCATGTGATCTGCGGCAACGATCTGTACGGTGGCACCTACCGGGTGTTCACCAAGGTCTTCGCTCGTTTTGGAGTGACCTTTACCTTCGTCGACACGACCGATTTAAGCGCCGTTGAGGCCGCGTTCACGCCCAAGACGAAGCTGGTCTGGATCGAGACCCCGTCCAATCCGCTGCTGAAGATCACCGACATTCGCGCCGTCGCGAAGCTGGCGAAGGCGAAGAAAGCCAAGCTCGTCGTCGACAATACCTTCGCCTCCCCGGCCCTGCAGACCCCTTTGAGGCTCGGCGCCGATGTGGTCGTCCATTCGACGACGAAGTACATCGGCGGCCACTCCGATGTCGTCGGCGGCGCGATCTTGACCAGCGACGAAGCCCTGCACAAGGAGTATAAGTTCCTGCAGAACGCCGTCGGCGCCGTCCCCGGCGCGCTCGATTGTTTCCTCCTCTTGCGCAGCACGAAGACCTTGGCCCTGCGCGTCGAGCGGCATTGCCAGAGTGCCATGATCGTCGCGAAACATCTCCTGGCGCATCCTGAGGTCGAGAAGGTCCATTACCCCGGCCTCCCGACGCATCCCGGTCACGAGGTCGCGAAGGGCCAGATGTCCGGCTTCGGCGGCATGATCTCCCTCGAATTGAAGGGCGACCTCGAGCGCGCCAAGCGCATGATCTCGTCCTGCGAGATTTTCTCGCTCGCGGAGAGCCTGGGCGGCGTCGAGTCCTTGATCAGCCATCCCGCGTCCATGACGCACGGCTCGATCCCGCGCGAGGAACGCCTGAAGGCGGGCCTCGCCGACGGGCTCATCCGCCTGTCGGTCGGCGTCGAGGATGTCGCGGACCTGACCGCCGACCTCGACCGTGCCCTCGTGCGCAGCCTGAAGAGCTAGCTACCAGCTTCCCGAGGAGCCGCCTCCGCCGAAGGAGCCTCCGCCGCCGGAGAAGCCGCCGCCCCCGGAGGAAAAGCCTCCGCCGGACGAGGACGAGCCGTTGCCGATCGTGAACACCTCGGAGTTCCCGTAGTAAACCTTGTTGCCGCTCTGCCGGAACCTCTTCCCAAAAGCCGTGTGCGGCAGGACTCCCTTGATGAACGGGAAACCGATCAGATGGGTCATCAGGCAGCCCATGCCGAACTTGACGCCCCAGATCGCCATCGGAAACGAGGCCCAGAACGGGATCAAGAAGAAATAAAGGAACCAGCCCATCCCGGGCGCCACGAGGCCGACGAACTCGAACAGGCCGAGGATGCCGAAGACGAAGGCGCTGATCATGAGCTTCTCGAGGATGCCTCCGCCGAAGGCGTCGTCGGCCTGGTCGCGCAGGTGGCGATCGATGGGCGCCGGCGGTGAGTACTTGCCTTCCGTCGCGGCTGTGATGGCGTCGACGCCGGCGATAATACCCCCGTCGTAATCGCCGGAACGAAAGCGCGGCACGACCTCATCCTGAATGATGCGCCCGGCGAGCGCGTCGGGGAGGTTCCCTTCCAGCCCGTGGCCGACCTCGATGCGCAGCTTGCGGTCGTTTTTCGAGATCAAGAAGAGGACGCCGTCTTTCTGATCCTTGCGGCCGAGCGCCCAGGTGCGCGCGACCTTGAGCGAGAAGTCCTCGAGCGGGGCGCCCTCGAGCGAGGGGATGGTGAGGACGACGGCCTGATGGCCGGTGCGCGCCTCGAAGTCCTTGAGCGCCGTCTCTAGGCTTTGGCGCGATGACTCCGACAGCAGGCCGGCGGTGTCGTTGACGCGGCCCGAGAGATACGGCACCTCGAGCGCGGCGGCCGGCGCGGCGAGCGCCAGAAGAAGCAGGAGCGCCCGAGTCATCGGCCGTCTCCTTCGACCGGCTCGTCGCCGAGCTCGTTGCCGGCGGCGGGCGTGCCCGCGAAGCCGGCGGATTTGAGCGCCTCCGCGGTTTTCTCGATGGCCGCGCACAGGCCCTCGGCGACGCGGCCGTCCGCGGCGTGCGCCGTCATCGCGGCGACCGCCGCGTCCCAG
>JAYTSX010000241.1:0-4785 GCA_043745445.1 Elusimicrobiota bacterium | reverse complement strand
CCGGCTTGACCAAGGTTTTGAGATGCGCCGCGGTCGCATCGGGATTCTGCGTGTGATGGACGACGCCCACGGAATAGACGATGTCAAAGCGTTCGCCCGTGTCCCACTTAGCGATGTCTCCCGAGACGATCTCTACGGCCGGAAGGTCCTTGAGCTTCTCGCGGGCGATCGGCGAGGTATTGAGATCCACGCCGACGACGCGCTTGGCGAACTTGGCGGATAGCCGGGAGTGATGGCCCGGGCCGCAGCCCGCGTCCATCACGGTCTTGCCCGCGAAGCTTTCGAGCGTGTTGGGATGAATCCAAGCGCGGAACAGCCACTCGTCGTTATCCTGGAGATTGCTCCAGAGATAGTTCCATTCCTGCTGGTTGGCTTGCGCGGTCATGTCAGTGTCCCCAGGAGACGGCCCTTAGCCACAGCGCGAGCTGGCGTGCCTGGCCCTGAAAAAGCAGAATCAGCACATTCGCTCCAAACCAAGTCGAGGCGCCGAGCCGAAATCGTTTGTCGCCGGCGGCGCCGTAGGCGGCCTTCATGCCGATGATCGCGAGCAGCACGATGAACGGAGAGACTCCCTGGCGGTAGCGGGAAGCGTAGCCCCCGAAAAAGGTGAACACCGTTAACGAGCACAGCACCGCTCCGGCAATGGGCCATAGATCCTTGCGCCACGCCGCGACCCAGCAGCCGAACAGCCAGAACGGGACGACGAAGACATAGGTCCAGTCGTACTCAGGCAGAAATGGATACAGGATGCTGAGGAGGTTGTAGAGGTACGCTTTGGCGATCTGGGAGCCCGTGAGCGTCGCGGCGAGCTTCTTATAGGCTGCGGCGTAATCGGCGTCCCTCTCAAGCTCGGTCCTCGTCTCGGGTGGAGCGTAGCGCTCCCCGGCGAGGCCCATCTTCGCGGCGGGAAGGTAGAGCGAGAGGTAGCCGACGCCTTTGCCTACGGTGCTGGCGGGGATGACGCGGCCGAAGTGCGCGAAGTTGCGGCCAACCCACATGCCCGTCACGAGAGTTAAAACGAACAAAGCCGACAGCGCTTCCTTGCGGCCGAACTTCGTCCAGATATAGGGCATGAGGGCTATGGTGCAGATGATGTAGGGAAGAGGCTCCGGCCGGATGAGATAGAGACAGCCGGAGAGCAGGCCGTAAGCGACCGCCCGGCGCCACGGCTTCCAATCCGGGCGGTACAGCGCCCAGACCGATAAGACGAGAAAGAAGCTGTAGAGACATTCGCTGAGCGGGGCGGCGGCGGAGACGATCAGGTCCGCGTAGAAGGCGGCCGTCAGGCCGCAGATCCAGGCCCAGCCCTCGGGAACAAAGCTCCTCGCGAGGTCGACAAGGAGGACGCAGGTCAAGGCGCCGAGCCCGCATTGAACCGCGATCATGGCGTCGAGCGAACCGCCCGTCATCAGGCGCACGCCGGCTTGGAACAAGGGGTAGCCCGGCATGCGCGTGGCGGCTTCACCATGCGGGCCGAGATAGCGTCCGGCTTCGATGAGGCTGCGAGCGAAGGCGTCGTATTCCGCCGCGTCTCCCACGAGCGGAAGGGCGACGGGGAAATGCATCCAGTGCCACACCCGCACGAGGAACGCGACGGAGAAAAGGGCCATGGCCCTCTCCGCGCGGCTCAAATTCAACCTCAGGGCCTTCATGCCTTCTTCAGGCGGCCGGAGCGCCAGGCCTCGATCGGAAACGCGACGCAGCCGATCAAAGGAATCACGGTCGTGACGAGGCTCGCGAGCATTCCGGGAGCCAGAGTGCGCGCCAGATAGACGCTCATCTCCTGGAACATCCAGAACGCACCCAAAAGAAGGAGGAAGAAACCGCGATTGGCCCATAGCGCGCGCGCGCCGAGCAACAGGGCGCCGAACACACCGACCGTCTCACGCCTTCTCGCCGCCGCGATCGCAGAGACTGAGCCCAAAGCGAAGGCCGCGAGCTTGCCCGCGGCCAGCACGAGGTAGAGCGCCCCCATGGAGACGGCCTGGGAAACATCCGCGCGCAGAACCCAATAGACGAAAGGCGTGGTCATGACTCCGAATAAAAGAAGCAGGGGGTAGGGCAGGATGAATAAGGTTCCGGTCTCAACGAAGCGGTCAGGATCCACGCTCTTACCGTCTCCGATCCACAGCTCGGCAAAGAGCGTCGTCACCGCGACGGTGAACAGCGCCGTCAGCGCGGTCTTCAGCGCCACGGCGCCCAGGACGCCGGGAGAGAGGAGCGACAGCAGGTTCTGCCCGAGGAGCCCCAGCAAAGGCGGCACGAGCAGCCAGGGCCGCGTCAGCGCGCGGTCGCGAACCTCATTGAGGAGCCGCCCCACGTCAGCCGGGGATAAACGGCTCTTCGGACATCTTGGACGCCACTGCCGTCCACGCGGGAACCTTCAGGCCGTACTTCGCGGACTTAACCTTGATGTCCGCGGCGAAGGCCTGTCGGACCTCGTCGTTATCGCGCTTCTTCAAGCCGTACTTCCGGTAGATCGCGTTCTTCGGCGAATTGGCGCGGCCGAAGATGTTCATCGTGCGCGGGTACCACTTGTCGAACGCCTTCTGAAGGTCGTCGTGCGTCTTCGGGTCCTTGGACAGCCTCTCGACCCACTGGTCGCCGTGCGCCATGTGCATCTCCTCTTCCTTGAAGATGCCTTCCATGCCGTCGCACCAAGGCTTATACGAACAGTCGAGGTTGTCCTCGAGCTGGTGTCCCGCGCCGCGGTCCATGCAGAAGTTGAACATGATGAAGTCGAACCAGGTGTCGATGGGGTAGTAGAAGATATTGACGCGCTTATCGTCGGCGGCGCGCAAGGTGCCGATATCGTCGGTGTCCACGCGCATGTTGAAGTTGTGGGTCTTATAGTACTCGTCGACATCCACACCCACGCCCTCGAGTAGGCGGTACATCACGCGCGCGTGGCGGACTTCATCTTTGACTATCTGAGCGACCTGCAAAGTCTCTTTGATGTCGGGGGACTTCGTGATCCAGGGCACATAGCCGAACGCGCCGGCAAGCTCGGAGTCGGCCTGCATGGACATTAAATTGGTGAGGTGCTCGCGATACTCGTCGCTCATCTCTGACAGCTCGGTGATCTTCTGGCCTTTGGCGATCTTGGCGAGAAGCTTCTCTTCGCGGATGCTATTGGATTCGAGAGTCATGGCTATTCTCCTTTGAATTGCGGCGGGCGCTTCTCGAGGAACGCGGTCACGCCCTCGCAATGATCCATGGTCCGGCCGAGCGTTTCCTGAAGCTGGGCCTCATACTCCATCTGGTCGTCAAGCGACGGCGCCTCGAGCGAGCGATTGACGGCGCGCTTGGTGAGAGCCAGGGCGAGCGGCGGCATCTTGGCCAGCTCGGCGGCCATGAGCTGGGCCTCTGCGAGCACGAACTCCGCGGGGACAACCTTGTTGACCCAGCCGCACGCCAGCGCCTGCTCCGCGGTGACGGGCTTGGCGAGCCACATGTGCTCCAGCGCCTTGGAGTAGCCGACGAAGCGGGGGAGGAAGTAGGTCATGCCCGAGTCAGGGACGAGGCCCACGCGGACGAACGCGTTGAGGAAGGTCGCCTTTTCGGAGCAGACCTTCAAGTCGGTCGCGAGGATGATGCTGGCGCCCGCGCCGGCGGCGAGGCCGTTGATCGCGCCGATGACGGGCTTCTCCAGCTTTCGAATCTGGGCGACCAGCGGATTAAAATGGTCGCGGAGCTCGTCGCCGAGGGAGAAAGTTTTGACGGACTGGCGCTTTTTGAGGTCGCCGAGGTCGGCGCCGGCGCAGAAGGCGCGGCCCGAGGCGGTGATGATGACGGCCTTGATGGATTTGTCGGACTCGGCTTTTTTCAGCGCTTCCCGAATTCCCTTCATCATGCCCATGGTCAGGGCATTGAGAACCTCGGGACGGTTCAAAGTGAGCGTGAGGATGCCGTCCTTCTGGTCGATTAAAAGCTCTTGGGTCGCGGTCTGAGTCATTATTATCCTGGGCGGCGAGAGAATTTCAAGTTATCGACAATATTCCACCGGTGGAATATTGTGAATAGTTCCGACGGATGAGCGGCTATTTCCCGGTCCAAACGGCTTTGCGCTTTTCGGCGAAGGCCTTCATGCCTTCCTTTTGGTCCTGCGAGTCAAACAAACGGAAAAACGACTGGCGCTCGAAGGAAAGACCTTCAGACAACTTCGAATCGACGGCTGCGAGGACCGCAGCTTTCGCCGCTTGCACGGCGAGCGGCGGTTGAGCGGCGATGGTGTGGGCCAATTTTTTAGCTTCGCTTAAAAACGATTCAATGGGGACGACCTTATTCACTAACCCGAAGGACAAGGCCTCGCGCGCGGTTAGACGGCGACCGGTCAGATTCATTTCCATCGACAAAGCCTTACCAACGACCTTCGTCAATCTTTGAGTGCCGCCGGCGCCCGCCATCACGCCGATCAACACCTCGGGCTGACCGAAAACGGCGGTCTCCGATGCGACGATTATGTCGCAGGCCATCGCCAATTCACATCCGCCGCCTAAAGCAAATCCCGAAACGGCGGCGATGACCGGCTTTTTTAAGGATCCGATCGTGTCCCAATGAGACAGGTGTCGGGCGAGCTGTTTTTCGGCGCCTGCGGCGCCGGCGATATTTTTCATTTCGCTGATATCGGCGCCCGCCGCGAACGCCTTCGGCAGACCAGCGAGGACGATAGCGTGGATGCTCGTATCGCGATCAAACCCGCCCAAGGCCTCGATTACCGCGTCCATGACGGCGATCGACAGCGCGTTGAGGGCCTGAGGGCGATTGAGCGTGACGATCCCGATC
>JAYTSX010000240.1:0-18323 GCA_043745445.1 Elusimicrobiota bacterium | reverse complement strand
CGGCGGTGGAGGCGGTCGCATTGCTTTGTCGGCATGCGGCGCGGTGCTGGCGGTTGTCGCTGTCGCGGGGGCGGTTCCGCCGGGCAGCGGCAGCCCCGGGGGCGCTGGAAGCGTCCAAAAGATCACTCCTGGAAGCTGTCCGCCGCCGCCGCCCGCTCCCTCGGGCTTAGCAGTGACGAGCGCGGGGCTCACTTCATTATCGGTCGTGTGGAGTTCTACGGTCGCGGTAATCTCTTACACGCTCCAGGTTTCCACGGACCCAACTTTCGCGTCCGCGCCGATTTCCGCGACGACGAGCGACACCTCGGCCACGCTGACCGGCCTTCAGACGCGCACGGTCTACTATCTCCGTGTGCTCGCGACCAACGGCACCGGGAGTTCGTCGTACTCTCCTTCGATTTCGGCGACGACGCTGATCATCCCTTCGAACATCAGTTGGATCGGCGGATCGGGCAGCAGTTGGTTCAACGGTGCGAATTGGTCTCCAGCGCTGGTTCCGCATTCTGTCGATACCGTCACCATCAACGCCAACACGACAGTTGTCATCGCTTCCGGCGCGGCTGCATTCAGCTCTCTCGTCCTCGGTAATCTCGCCGGCGATACGACTCCCACGCTTAAGGTGTCGGGGGCCATCGCACCTTCCGGAAGTCTCATCGTCAATCCAAACGCGACGCTTCAACAGGATACGACTCAGTCCCTGACACTGGGCGAGATCATAGTCGCCTCAGGCGGAGTGATATCGGCTGATGCAGGCGGCTTCGCTCCCGGAACGGGTCCCGGGGCCGGCGTGACCGTGCCTGAGGCCTCCGGCGGAGGCAGCGGGAGCGGGGCGGCTTATGGCGGCAATGGTGGAGCCGGGATCAATGGCGGCAACATTGGCCCTGACGGCAACATCGTGCTGGGCGGGAGCGCCTACGGATATATCTCGCAGCCGGCGGATTTTGGGAGCGGTGGCGGCGGGATTACGAGCGGCGCCAATGTGGTGGTCCGTGGCGGGCGCGGCGGCGGACAGATCATCATCAACGCGGGAACTTTGCGGGTTAACGGTCGCGTATCAGCCGATGGCCAAGCGGGTGAATTGAACACCTTCTGGAATGATCGCGCCGGCGGCGGTTCTGGCGGATCTGTGCAAATCAACGTTCAGCAGCTAGAAGGTTCCGGCGTAATCAGCGCCAACGGCGGCGCATCCTCTCCGCGAGAGGCAAAGAACGGCGGCGGCGGTAGCGGCGGTCGAATTGCGATTTCTTATGGTGCTTCAACTTTCAATGGTGCTGTTGCCGCGCGCGGGGGCTTGGGTCGACAGTTCGGCGGAGCCGGCACTATCGTCTACGGTTCCGAACTTCGCATCGACAACGGCGTCACCGGCGCCACCACTCCCATCCTATCGGGTCTCTACAGTTTTAACGGCGTAACGATCGGCTCCCATGCCGTCGTCGAAGTTGCGGCCGGAGCCTCTCTTAATGCCGCCAGCCTTCTAGCGCAAGGAGAAAGCACGGTCACCAATCGAGGCAACCTGACGGTGAGCGGCGTAGTGGCCTCGTCCGGTTTGGCGGTTCTGCGGCAAATCGAGGGCACGATGAGCGCCGCTCGCCTTGAGGCGGCGACGGGAGGCTTGCTCGCTTACGACGGCGGCGTGTTGACCGCGCAAGAGGCAGAAACAAGCTCTGGCGGATCGCTGAGCATCAACACGCGCCTCGAACTGGCACGGCTGCGGGTTGCGCCTGGAGGAGTGGTCACGCACGATCCTGGTGATACTGGGTTCGACTTGGCCGTGTCGCAGACGATGACTGTCGAGTCCGGCGGGCGTGTATCGGCGGATGGAGTTGGATTTGATCAGAGCACCGGTCCCGGTGCCGGGCTGACCGTGCCTGAAAATTTTGGAGGAGGTCGCGGCAGCGGAGCGGGCTACGGCGGCGCTGGCGGCGGCGGCAATTTTGGAGGCAACGGCTCACCGCCGACGGCAGGCGGGAGCACCTATGGTTCGTTGGCCCAGCCTTCGGATCTTGGGAGCGGCGGCGGCGGAATCTACACTGGCGGCAACAATGTGGTGGTCCGCGGCGGACGCGGCGGTGGACGACTGAGGATTGCCGCAGGGACGTTGCGAGTCGATGGCCGCATATCAGCCGATGGGCAGCCGGGGGCGGAGAACGGTTATTGGGGAGATCGAGCGGGCGGTGGGTCCGGGGGCTCGGTTCTGATCTCGGCGCAACAGCTTGAAGGCACCGGAATGATCACAGCCAACGGCGGAGCGTCGTCTCCGCGCGGGCAGCTCAACGGCGGCGCGGGTGGAGGCGGACGGATAGCCCTCTACTACACGACCAAGGTCGGTTCGCAAACCTTGGTGGTCAACGGCGGCATCGGCGGTCAGAACGGATTTTCTGGAAGCATCCTCGACAACGGCACGCTTTACGGGACCGTGGCCGGCTCTAGCGCGACCTTGGCGTTCTCCCAGATGCAGGAGCGGCTCGCCGCCACGAAGACGCTTGGTGATACCTTGTCTGCGCAGCTCCTCAATTTCGCGGGAGCAACCTCTACCGGCGTGCCGACGGGAACATTCACGCTAGCCGAACTTCGAGTGGTCCTGGTCAAGACCGGTCCATTCACGAACAAAGGATTTTTCCGCGGTCGCTACACGCTCTCGATTCCCGCCGGCGAGGCTTTGTCGGGAGAATGGGAGGGTATGGCATTCTTCACCGCTGACGATTCTAAGCACCTGTTTTTGAAAGGAGCGCTCAAGGGACGCATAGTGGGCGTTTTTGACGGATCTCTCACGGAGTCTACAGCCGGTAACGGGGTATTCGATCGTCTGACGGCTGGCTGTTCCCTCGTGCAGGTCGGGGATGCGATGGGAGCCAGCACGATCTACATCTCGGGGACCGGCTCCGTAGTCGAGACGGCCCAGTACCCCGGGACTACGCTGAACTTCCTGCAGGCCGCGCAGGCGGGCGAGGTCGGAGGGTACTACTCGACTCCGGCGGACATCGCCTTTACGCTTCTGCGCGTGAACAACCCGGGGAATCCCTATCACGGCGAGGGCTTCTTCGCGGCTAATTATGACTCGCCTCTGGGTTCGGGCCAAGGTTGGGCGTATGCCGTCGCTTCTGGTGACAGCGCGCGCCTCGCGGGGCCGTTCGAGCAGTCCCTAAAAGGCCTGATGGAGGGCGTGTTGACGCTGAACTCGCCGCGCTCGCTACTTCTGACTTTGCGCAACCTTGATGCAGGACTACCTCTCCAGGCGGACATAACAACGTCTCTTGCCTCTGCGGGAAATACTCCGATCGGCGGCGTCGCCACCGTCATCGTTGAATTGCGCAACGACGGGTACGCCGTCGCCGAGGGTGTGACCGTCGTGGGCATTGGACCTGAGAAATCCCGGTTTGTCTCGGCGACTGGCAACTACAGGACGTACAACGTCACGCATTGGCGGGACCAGCATTACGCGCCGAAGCCCTTCATCCGCTGGGACTTCGTCACTGTACCCGCGCGTAGCGTTCAAAAGATGACCTACCAGGTCCGTCTGCCCGCCTCGTCGCCGAACAACGTCCAGGCCGGCATCGGCGTGGAGTCCGTGACGAAGGCTTGGGCCGACACGATTTTCGCCAACTACCATCTAGGAGATGTGCCGTGACAAAAAATACTGGGTTGATTCTAGCCGTGATTTTTCTTCTAGTCTGTGATATAGCCGATGCGGCGGCGCTTTCCGCTGCAGACGTGCTCGCAAGACTTGATTCAGCGCGAACGGGCGCCGATTTTAAGATGACTTACGCATCTCTTAAACAGTTGGGAAATGATTCCACAGACGCTCTTGAATCATACGCGATGGATTCGGCGAAAGAAGCGCGGAATCGAATGCTCGTTCTAAGGCTTGTTCTTGATAAACAGACTGCCAGTGGTGCATCTAAGAAACTGCAGGGGCTCGTGCGAAGCAGCTCCGATGAAAACTTTAAAGCGTTGTGCGCGGAAGAACTTGGTCATAGGCCTTCTCCAGAGGGAAAGACGCTGCTGAAAGAGCTGCTTACCAATCCCAATGAGTCCGCCCAGGTGCAGGTTGCAGCGGCCATGGGCTTGGCGGAGATGGGAGACGATTCCGGGAAGGATCGCGCCACAAAAGCCATTCTTCAGAAAGAGCCTTGGGCTAATACGGCAGTTCGCGTACTTGAGAAGTTGCAGGCCAAGGATGTCCTTCCTCAGATTGATCAAGCGGCGCAAAGTTCCGGGAATCCGTACGATCGGAGCGTGGCGCGCATTGCCGCCCTCAGGGTTCGATCGGTCGGGAAAACGAACAGCGAGCAATTGGATATTCTCGAGAACGCGCTTCGCGATAAGGACTCTCGCGAGGTCCGAAAATGGGCGGCGATGCGCCTCGCTGAAATCGGTTCGCCAGAAGCTGGCCAACGCTTAACCTCTGTCGCCAAGAGCGGGGACGCCGTCCTCGCGGATGCGGCCGTACGTGGGTTGCGTGTGGGGGTGGAGCGTCGAGCTTGGACGAAAGAAAAAGTTTCGGCATGGGTGGGGGACCATGAGCGAAAAAGTCACTAAAACAGCTCTGATCTCGCGGATGATCCTCTTGTCCGCAGTCAACTCTTTTGCCTGTTTGTATTCACTGTGCATTTTCCAAACCGTATTTTTCAAGGGAGGAGGCGGGGGCTCTCATGATTTCGGCCTCGCGACTCTTATCCCGGCATGGCTTCTCGCGAGTGCCTGGAGCGCGCTCTTCTGTTTAGATATTTCCACAAAGATTATGGGGAGGAAGAGCATTGCCGGATTCCTTTGGGGCGGGCCGCTCTCCATATTTACCTCGGCAGTATTTAGCTATATCGTTATTTTTATGGAAACCCCCGATGAGAAGGTGGGGCGCTTTTTTGAATTTATATTTAAAATCATGACTCTTGGAGGACTTCTTTCGGAAGGTCGATCCGGGACTGCGTCGGGCCTCGCAATGTACTGCGTCAATATTTTTCTCGGGACCTTGTCAGGCCTTTGCGTCACATTTTGGCGCCAAAACCGACGCCCCCCCCTGCTGTCAATCCTGTTTATTCCTGGATTCCTTCTCCTGCCAATGCGCGCATATTCATACGGAGGGACAATTCACTCGGAGATACTGACCGGCCAAGCCATCCTGTTACTGCACACGACGACTACGGCCGAAGGCTATGGGGAACTGGTTCGCCAGGGCTCGAACATCCAGTTCGGAACACTTGATGAGGATGGTTTCGACGCCATAGCAATTCCTCGCGTGAGAAATCATTTTTACCGTCCCACCGATGGGTCGGGAATATTGCTTTTCGATAGCGCCCGCAAGAAATTAGATGACAGCCGATTTTTTGATATCGCGATTGCTCGCTATATGTCGGGCGGCAAGAGCGAAGCCTTCAAGTCTCTCGGTCATGTATTGCACTTGGCAACGCAGGACATGTTTTCTGCTCCGCACGTTCACAATGACATTCATTTTACTTTGGAAGACGTATTCCCGGGGGCGACCTTTGCGCCCAATTCATACGAGACGTGGACCACAAATCACGTCAACGAGATTCTTACCAGTCGGCTCCATAGCGCCAATTTTGTCCCGGAGATATCCGGTTCGGCTTCATTTATCTTAGATCAGAATGCGCGCGCGACGTATAGCGCGGTTTTGATCGGCGGCGCCGTTTCGAAGGATATCGCCTCGCCTGCATCAGGTGAGATTTCGACCATGTTCCCGCCGACTAATGCCCAAACAGTTGTTTTTGTACCACAGGCCCGATGCTTGGTTCGGGACACGCCAAGTAACTGTCTTATGTGGGAGGCGGAGTGGTTGTTGACGGGCGTGGGCGATTGTTTCGAGTTCGCCGGCTGTGCTGGCTCTCCGACGGCGAGCGATGAATGGTGGAAAGCCCAGAACCTCAACGCGCCGGTGGGAACATATTCGTTTTACATAGAGGATTCGGGTGTGGCGCGCCCAGCGAATTACAGGGGTAGACCGTCCGGAAACATGGTTCTCGCCCAGCTCTGGGCATTGGGCAATGAGCTGCCTGATGGGAGCGTTGTCGGAGAACAACTCGTCGCGAAAGGCCAGGCGGCCTCGGCGGCGATGATGAGATATTTTGCACGGCAGGTCGATCGTCTTCCACCCAAAATAGAAATGCATAAAGACAATCTCGACGGGGCGCTGATCGAGGCTAACGCTCCGAACGGCGGCATCAATACGAACGCCTCCGATGTCTTCGTCCATATCGTCGATCCAAAATCGGCGGCTTATCCAACACCTTCAGGACCGTATCGCGCTGTCCTGTCTAGGTTTGATCCCCCAGTTTCGGAGTCTTCTGTCGAATTTCTGCCCGTTGACAATACCGCAGACCATCTCTTTCCCGGTCTCGCTGGCGGGCGGTATCAAATCAAGGCGTTCGACGGATTGGGGAACGAATCGATAGTTGATTTTCAGGTTGTTAACACTCCGCCCACTCTTAGGTTGATCAACGCTGACGGCGAAAGCTTGGATCATGGCTCGGTCAGCGAGAATGCCGTTGTGACCGTCTTCGCGTCACACAATCCAGCGCCGGTGCACTCGCTTGAATTTTTCATCGGCAATGCCCTAAATGAAACGGTGATTGCCCCTTCCGACACGCTCGACATGGCTGCCCGTCGAGAATTTACGGGGGAATCTTGGCACTATGCGCGGACATGCGATGTGGCTTTGAACTGCATCTACAGTCTTTTCGGCGTGTTTGCAAGCGGCTCGACGCCGCCCAATCCGCCTCCTCCTCCGCCACCTTGTCCTGGATGCAAGCAATGGCCCAATGTGCAGCCTCTGCCGCCGTCTGAGCCCCCGAACGCCCCGCCGCCTCCGCCGTGGCCCCCACTTCCTCCTGGGCCGCCCACTCCCCCTATCTGCCGAGGTGAGAGTTGTCTGGACGAGCCCCCGGCACCCGAGGCACCCTGGAAGAAGAAGCCTAAGTGGCCCAAGTTCTGCGACTTGACGCCCCGGAACTGCAATATCCCCATCGCGTTCCCGCACGATCCCAATGCGATGTACGGTCCCGCCGGCTCGGTGACCCCGGGTCAGTTGATGACCTACACCGTCGAGTTCGAGAATGAGGGGCAGGGATTGGCGCTGGAAACCTTCGTTCGAGATACTCTGGACCCCGCTCTAGACGGCGCGACGCTGATCGTGAGGGACATGCGTCGCGTGAATTTTCTGACTGAGGCCGAGACGTCGGCGAACTTCCCCTGGTCCTACGACTCGCGCACGCGCACTCTCACAGTCCAGACGGGAGACGCCGACTCAAGACAGGGCGGACGCTTCATCGTAGAGGCCCGACTTAAGGCGGACACCGCGCCGGGCACGTTCATCACGAATCAAGCCGTCGTGCACTTCCCGAACTCGCTTGAGGTTACTCCCACCAACTCGATCGTCTCGGCCGTGCCTCTGCCATCGCAGCTGGCTTATGAAGGAGCTTCCAGCGCTGCATACCGCGGCACGGCGCGATTCGCGGCACGTCTCTCGGCCGGAGGACGGCCTCTGGTGGATCAGCCGGTGGAATTCGCGTTCGCTGGCTCGTCATGGATCGTGACGACCGACGGTTCAGGATTAGCCGCGATCTCAACCCCGATTCTCACGCTCCCCGGCGCCTACAGCCTCCAAATGCGTTTCGTCGATGACGGACTCCTCTATACTGCGCGTGAGGCTCTCGTGGAATTTGCCGTGTTGAAGAAGGCGGTGCGGTTGGGCGCGCCGTTCTCTGGCGCGCGCTCGACCGAGACGGCGCGCTTCGCCATCGATCTTCTTGACGATGAAGGGCACTTGCTGAGCGCGCAGCAGGAGGACCCTAAGACCATCCGTCTCGAACTGCTTGAAAGCGGAGGAGCGACAACGCCCCTGGGCACTGCGCTTTTGTCAGGAGCATCTGCTGCATTCGAGATCGCGCTGCCTCGACCGCTGCAGATTTCCTGGTCCGTGCGTGCACGCTTCGACGGCGATCTTCGTTACGCGGCGGCGACCAGCACGGGCTTCCTGCGCCTGATCGATCAGACAGCTCCAGTGATTTCAATCCTCGCTCCCGTGGGAGCGCGGAGCTATTCCAACTCTGAGTCGATCGCCATCCAGTTCTCGGGCCAAGATAGCGAAGACCCGGCGCCCAGCGTCATGGGCGTCGTGGTATCAAGCGCCGGCCAGGAAATGACGGTTTCCAACGGGGTTGCAATATCGGCTTCGTCGTTGAGTCCAGGTCAGTGGTCGCTCGTCGTGCTGGCGACGGATTGGGCCGGGAATCAAGTTTCTGCGCAGGGTCCTGCCTTCCAGGTCCTCGGCGTGCCCGACGTATTGCCGCCCCGCACGACATTGAGCGCCACCCAGCCCCAGGCTGGGTCGAACCCACTCTATATTACCTCCGAGACCATCGTCGGATTCGTGGCGATGGACGACCTGACGACTATCGGCGATGGCATTGGAACCGGCGTTTCACGTACCGAATACACTATGGACGGAGGCACATCTACGCGCTTCGCGGGATACTTTACTCTCTCCACCGAGGGAGCCCACAATATCAGCTTCTTCAGCACGGACTTCGCCGGGAATGTTGAGGTCACACAAACGCGCGCGCTGTTCATGGACATCACTCCCCCGTTGACCCGCCTACTCATCGGCGGGCTACCGACGTTGACCACCGACGTTCTCCTGACCGCGAACGACATCCTTACATTCTCTATTGAAGACACGGGGGCCGGTCCCGCGGTGACTTTCCTCGATGTGGATGGTTCGACGAGGTCGGGCGTGGCGGTTTCGAGCTTCACCCTGAGCATCGGCACGCACACGCTTGCCTTCTACAGCAAGGACAACGTCGGGAACTCGGAGGTCCCGCGCGCGGTCGCGCTGACGGTCCGAGCCGCGGACGAGACGCCTCCGACCCTCGCGCTCGCGCCGCCGAACGGCAGCACGGTGACGACGGCCTCGCCTCAAATCATCGCGACCTATTCGGACATTGGCCGAGGGATAGACGCCGCGAGCGTCCGCCTTTTCCTTGACGGGGTGGACGTGACGACACTCGCTTTCGTGACGGTCTCCTCGGCCGCGTTCACGCCCAGCGCCGCTCTGGCCCAGGGAACGCATGTCGCCGCCGCCCAGGTCGCCGACCTCGCCGGCAACCGTGCGAGCTCCACTTCGACCTTCCTCGTCGATTCGATCGCGCCCATCACGACCTTGCTCGTCAACGGCCTGCCGGCCGGAAGCACCAGCATCGTCCTCATATCCACGGACTCCCTAGGCTTCGCCGCCACGGACGGCGGGGCGGGAGTTCTCGAGTCGCGCTATATGCTGGACGGCTCGACGGTGGCGCTCGTGTTCAGCTCGACTTTCAGCCTGAGCGGCGGCACGCATTCCATCTCCTTCCGCAGTCAGGACCGTGCGGGCAACCTCGAGGCGCTTCATACGGCGGCTCTGACTGTGCTCGGTCAGGATGTCACTCCTCCGAGTCTTGCACTGACGCCCGCAAGCGGCAGTACGGTGACGACCGCTTCACCCCAGATCCTCGCGACTTACGCCGATCCAGGGCGCGGCGTGAATGCCGCGAGCGTGCGGTTGTCGTTCGACGGCGTCGACGTCACCACGTGGGCGGTCGTGACCGCGTCGTCGGCGTCCTTCGTCTCGAGTGCGGCGATCGCACAAGGGACGCATACCGCGACCGCGCAGGTCGCGGACCTGGCGGGCAATCGCGCCAGCTCGACGAGCACATTCCTCGTCGATTCGATCGCGCCGGTTACGACCTTGCTCAAGAACGGCCTTGCGACCTCGGCTACTAGCCTGCTGTTGCTCTCGACCGACACCGTGGGCTTCTCGGCCGCGGACGCCGGCAGCGGTGTCCAGGCGACGCGCTACGCCCTCGACGCTTCAACAGCCGAGGTCGTCTATGCATCTCCGTTCACTCTCGCGGTCGGGACGCACGCTTTGACCTACCGAAGCCTCGATCGCGCGGGTAATGCCGAGTCGCCGCGCTTGGTCTCGATCTCCGTCGCGAGCCCGTCCTCCGATACGACACCGCCCTTGGTTCGCCTCGACTTCCCGGGCGGCGCGGGTGTGGAGCAAGCCGTGGGTGGCGTCGTGAACGTGCGCGGCGCGGCCTCGGACGCCTCAAGCCTTACCTGGAAGCTTGAAGCGGCGCCGGGAGCCGGGGCGACGAGCGGCTTTACCTCTATCGCCGCTGGCGCGAACAATCTCTCGGGTCTCATCGCGGCTTGGAACACGACCTCGCTCTCGGGCTACCAGACCGTGCGCCTCTCGGCGACGGACGCCTTCGGCAACACAGCCTCCGCGGCCGCAATCGTCTTCGTGGGCAAGCCGATCTTTAACTTCGCCATCGGCCGCAAGGACTCAAACGTCATCGTCAACAAGATCAAGAATCCGACCGGAATCGTCATACGCTCGGACGGCAAGATATGGGTCGCGGGCACGGATGACGACAACCTGCTGCTCCTGACCTCTTCTGGGGTGGTCGTCGCCGATATCGACGGCAGCTCCGGGCAAGGCCACGGGCACGATGACGACGACGGACAAGGTTTGCGTAATCCCCAGGGCATGGCCCTTGACGCCACCGACAACCTCTATATCGCCGACAAGGGCAATGACCGCATCCTCAAGCTCTCGCCCAATGGTGCTACCGTCCTGCTCGACATCGCCAAGCACGACAGCCACGGTCGCCCCAAGCCCGGCTCAGGCAACGGCGAGCTGCGCCAGCCCCAGGACGTGGCGGTGGACTTAAACGGCGATATCTACGCGGCCGATTCCGGCAACCACCGCATCCAGGTCTTTAGCGCGGTCGGCGCTTACCTGCGCCAGTTCGGGCCGGGCGTCCTGCTCTCGACCGCCGAGATCCGCGGTATTGCGCTTACCTCGGAAGGGTTGTGGGTCTCGGATCGCGACACCGAGCGGGTTTATCTCTTCAGCCGCGCCGGCGCCTTCATCAAGTCGATCGGCGCCGCCGATTCGGCGGTGGGGGAGCTCTCGCGCATGCGCGGACTCGCCTCGGACCGCCTGGGTTCCCTCTACGTCATCGAGCCCAACCGCGACCGCACCCAAAAGTTCGATCCGCAGGGCAAGGGGCTCTTCGCCTTCGGGAGCAAGGACGGTCTTTCACAGGCCGACAAGCAGGCCAAGCGCTACCTGACGCAGCCCATAGACGCGGCGGTGGCTCCCGACGGCTCGATCTGGATCACGGACACCGGTCGCGACCGCATCGTGCGCTACACCTTGCCGACTTCCGGCGGCTATGGCGTGGCGTCATACTCTGCAGGGGGCGGTGAGATCGTCTCGAATTCCATCGAGCCCGCCAAGCGCGTCGTCGACCACAACGACGGCGCCAAAGTCGAGCGTGACGACGGGGCGGGCGTTCATATCCCGAAGGGAGCCCTCGCCGCCGACCTCGAGATCACCGTCGATAAGGGCGATGAGAACCAGGACAAGGAGCAGAAGGACGCCAAGCGCCAGGAGAAGAAAGTCGCGGCCGCCTCGCAGGAAGTGCAGTATGGTCCCGAAGGCACGACCTTCAGCGCCCCCGTCACCCTGACCATCCCCTATGACGCGGCCCTCATCGCCTCGCGCGGCATCAGCGAGGACTCGCTCAAGGTCTACTATTGGAACCCGACCCTCAAGGATTGGGAGATCATTCCCTCGACCGTCGATAAAGCCGCCAGGACGGTGAGTGCCCAAACCTCGCATTTCTCATCCTATCAGGTGGGCGGCCTGGGTGGCATCGGCGTGGCGGCCATTGACGACTTCGGCTACCGCGACGGCTACGCCTTCCCGAATCCCTCGCGCAACGGCGCCTCGGTCACCTTCCGCATGCAACCGGGCTCGGCGGATTCGATTGAGGTTCGCGTCTATGACGTTTCGGGGCGCAAGATTCACTCGTCTTCTGACTTCCGCTTTCTTGGAGCCTTCGACGACGGCAACGGTAAGGGCGCGCAGGACACCTACGACCACGTTTGGGACGTGTCGGGCGTGGGCTCGGGGGTCTACAACTTCGTCATCACGGCCAAGAAGGCCGGGCAGTCGGACATCCGCAAGTCGGGCAAAGTCGGCGTGATACGCTGATGAGAACTTTACTGCTCGCCGCAACGCTGTCACTGGCCTCCCAGGGTGCCTGGGCGGCCGAGACGGCCGCATTCCTCGACATCGGCGTGGGCGCGCGCGCGCTGGGCATGGGCGGGGCCTACACGGCGTTGGCCGATGACGCCAACGCGCTGTACTGGAACCCGGCGGGCTTAGCCAAGCTTGAGAAGCGCGAGTTCACGGCCAGCCACGCGGAGCTCTTTGAGAGCACGCGGCACGATTTCTTGGCGTACGCGCACCCCACGATTCAGGGGACCTTCGCGGGCGGGTTCACTTATCTCAGTCAGGGTAAGATCGACGGACGCGACGCGCTGGGGCGCCCGACCGCGAACTACGATGCGTCCGATGCGGCATTGAGCCTGGCGTATGCCCGCAAGTTCGAGATGGTCGAACTTGGCGGGACCTTCAAGTACCTGCGCAGCCACATCGGCTCGACCGAAGCGCAAGGCATGGCCGCAGACTTCGGCGCCAAGCGCGAATTTGCCGGCGTGGGCCCCGGCAAGCTCGTGCTTGGCGGGGCACTTCGCAACCTCGGCCCCGGCCTCAAGTATCAGGACCAGCGCAACGATCTGCCGCTGCGGCTGGCGCTGGGGGCGGCCTACAAGCTCGCGGGCGGGCATGCGCTGGCGGGCGAGGCGGTGAGCGCGCCGCGCGTCGGCGGGACAGACGTATCCTTCGGCGGGGAGTTCCAGGCGGTCAAGAACTTCTTCCTGCGCGCGGGTTATACGACGCGCACGGCGATCACGGGCGGCTCAGGGTTTGACGCGGCGCGGGGCCTCACGATGGGACTCGGAGCGCGTAGTGATCGGTGGAGCCTCGACTACGCCATCCTACCCTCGGGCGAACTCGGGCGCTCGCATCGGTTCAGCTTGGCGGTTCGGTGGTGAAGCCATGAAGGCAATGCTCCAGATGCTTCAGATCGACGCCGTCTTGGTGTATGTACGCGCTTTGCCTTACTACGACGACAGCGAGTGCACGCAGAAGCTCTCGGTGTTCGTGGATGGTGGCGGCGCAGTTGAGACGGAGTTGGCACGCCTGGAATCATTTCGAAAGGCGATCATCAAGCTCGCCGAAGAGGGACTTCAGCGCCCAGCCGGTTGCCAACCCACGGACCCGCCGTTCGTGAGCATTGATTTAACCGCCGGGGAGGCCCTCCAGAAGCCTATTCAAGATTTTTATGTGAACCTGGGCCTTGAGCGCCATGGAGACGTGGACATATGGGTGATGCGGTTTCGAGCCGAGAACGGCCAACCGCGCGATCCCGTCTTCGATGACTCCTCGCACGCGCTCAAGATCGCCAAGGGCCTCATCGACCAACGGACCGCCATGTGGGCGACGTGCGTCGCATTCCAGGCCGCATGAACGGCGTCGTCATGTTGCTGTTGGCCGTTCGGGTTGAAGCGGCTCCCATCGTTGAGAGGGTTCGCGAGGCATGCACGACGGAGATCAGCATGTTCTGCTCCGGGCGCAAGGATTTAACTGCCTGCCTGCGCGAGCAGGGCTCCAGCCTAACGGCAAAGTGCGTGGACGAACTGAGCGGCAAGGCCGCCTCGCCGACTACGACGGTCGGCAAGACCAGCCAGGCGAAGACACTCTCTGCGGTCGGCCCTCCTCCGGGCGCTACGCCCGTGCGTGGGGCGGCCAATGTCTGGATCGAGGGCGGCTATTCAGGCCCGAAGCCTGAGTTGCTGCCCCAGTTCACCGCGGCCATCGCGGCGGAGATTCCCGGCGCGCTTGAGATAATCGCCAAGCGTGTGGGCCAACCGGGCTATGCCTCGGGGTTCGCTCGACCGTTGATGATCCACATCGAGTATGACCCGACCCAGCAGAGGGGCTTGGGCAGCCTCGACGACTCCGGCGACGAGGCGGGCCGCTGGCGCCTGAATTTCAACATGGCGCATTGGGAAGACTGCCCTTCGCCCTCCATCCTGCGCAGCGTGGTGACGCATGAACTTACCCACGCCGTCCTGCACGACCTGCTCAACGGAGGCCAAGCGAGTTTCGTTCCGCAATGGTTCGACGAAGGGCTCGCCATGCTCGTGGGCGGAGAGCCGTCTCGGAGCATCGCGCTCGACGCCGCCTACGCGCGCCACGGGAAAGACTATCCTGGGGCGGTCCACTGCCCATTCGATAACGAGGGCTTCGGTCTGTCCGGGGGCGGGCTGCTGACGGAGTGTTATCCGTTCTATCTTCTCGCGGTCGAGGAGCTTGCCGAGTCCTCGCCCGGAGCGCTTCCCGGCATAATCACCGATCTGCGCGCGGGAGTGCCCATCGAGAACGCGGTTCCCGCTCGGGCGGCGCTCGCTTGGGGCTCTTTTGTGGGCGCGACGGTGGAACGGGCACATCGAGTGGTCGGCGGCAAGTCCGCGTTGAGCCTTGTCACGGGAAAGAACTGGTGGCGGCAGGTGCGCTGGTGCCGAGGCTCATGAGCGCTGATAAGATCGTCGCTCGCATTTTTTACTCGTGGCAGTCAGACTTGCCGAATCGCGGCAACCGAAATCTGATCGAGACTGCACTGAAGTCCGCGCTCAAGCAGCTCAGCGCCGACGGCGGATTGGAGGTGGAGCCGGCTCTCGACCGCGACACGAAGGATGTTCCCGGCTCGCCGGCCATCGCGGACGCCATCCTCAAGAAGATCGACAGCTGCGCGGTGTTCATCGCCGATGTGACCCCCATTGGGCAGCTCGGCGGCAAGAGTCTCCCGAATCCCAACGTGCTCATCGAGCTCGGCTATGCGGTCAAAGCTCTGGGTTGGGATCGAGTCGTCATGGTTTTGAACGGGGCATACGCGAAAGTGGAAGAACTTCCCTTCGACCTACGGCACCGGCGGATACTCGGATATTCCTGCCCAGCGGAATTGGGGAACGTGAAGGCCGCGCGGGATGGACTCGCCTCCGCGCTTGCGGCGGCTGTCCGCGCCGGCGTTTCCGCTTACGAAAACAGCCTGCGCACAAATCCCGAGGAGGTGAAGAATAGGCTGCTTGCCGAAGGCGTAAGGGCCGCCCTCACGCCCCTCTGGTCGGTCATCTACGCCGCGCTGCGTGATAATACCTGCGACAATCCCCTTCCATTCCTCAATGCGCTTGAGGACGCGCCGGCAGAATTCGAATCACCCGATGGTGTCATGCGCACGACCATCGCGCAGGCGTTGAAGTCACTTCAATTGGACGATCGTTCGCCAGCGAGAGAGGATAACGTGTCCCTCACATGGCGAGAGTTCCTGCAAGGCGCCTTGGACACGCTGACGCGGGACTGCGACAAGCTCTTGGCCCAGTACGGCGCCGCCGGAGACGCCGACCTCGTCCGGCAGATTTCAAACCTTCGGGGGTCGGCCCAGTACATCCGGGGACTCACGGACGGCCGCACCGGCACCTTCCAAACGCTCATGCCGACGCGCGGTAATCCGGAGATGACCGGCTCATTCCTGCGGGAAGTCGCCCTCGCCTACGCGATGGTCAAGCGCTGGAACGCGGCGCCCTCCGGCTGGCAACCCCGAGCCTAGGCCCTGGCCGGGCTTCAACTTTTGAACCGGCGAAGCATCTGCGTGACCCTGGCGCGGTTCACGCCCAGTTCTTTTGCCACGGCGGACCGAGTGAGGCCTGGAGTGGTTTCAAGCCTCTGCTTGATTTTCAGCGCCCGCTCACGAGCGGCCTGGATCAAGGACGCCCGGGTTGGACGTATCCGCTCCTGGCGGAGCTTCTGGCACTCATCACCAGGCAGAAGCCTCTTATGCCCCGTCCGCCCATTGAGCGTTCCAAAGGAAAACTCATAAAATAGGCCGTTGTCGTTTTGATGAGCGTCCGGTTCGCGGAGAATTTTCCGACGGAACTGAAGGGGTCCCCAAAGGTTGACGCACTGTTAACCATCGGGGGCCCCGTCTCTTTTTCCACCTTCTGCCTCGTCCCCCTCATGAATGAGCGAATGAGAAAGCTATAATTTCGCCGATGACAGACAACCTGCCGGAGAAGCCGGAGAGCGGGTCGGAGATGCTCTTCTATCAGACCGAAGACGGCCAGAGCCGTATCCAGGTCCGGCTCGAGGGGGAGACAGTCTGGCTGACGCAGGCGCTGCTTGCCGAACTCTTCCAGACGACCAAACAGAACATCAGCCTGCATCTCAAGAACATCTTCCGCGAGGGGGAATTGTCTCAGGATTCAGTCGTCAAGGAATCCTTGACAACTGCCTCCGACGGGAAGAATTACCGCACCCTGTTCTACAATCTTGACGTCATCCTCTCCGTCGGATATCGGGTCAACTCTCCTCGCGGCACCCAGTTCCGAAAATGGGCGACTGAACGCTTGAGGGATTACGTCGTCAAAGGCTTCGCCATGGACGATGAGCGCCTGAAAGAGGGCCGGACCCTCGGGGCCGACTATTTCGATGAGCTTCTTGAGCGCATACGGGATATCCGCGCCTCGGAGAAGCGCTTCTACCAGAAGATCCGCGACATCTACAAGCTGGCCATCGACTACGACGAGGCCGCGAAGGCGACGCAGGAGTTCTTCCAGATCGTCCAGAACAAGCTCCACTGGGCCATCACGGGCCACACCGCGGCCGAGATCATCGCCCAGCGCGCCGACGCGGGCAAGCCGAACATGGGGCTCACCACCTGGAAGGGCGCCAAGGTCCGCCGCCAGGATGTGGGCATCGCCAAGAACTACCTGAACGAGAAGGAAGCCCGCGAGCTCAACCGCATCGTGACCATGTACCTGGACTACGCCGAGACCCAGGCCGAGCGCCTGGAACGCAAGCCCCCCAAGCCGTGATGCCCTCAGCAGGACCTTTCGCTCCGTAGGTCTCTGGCGCTAATTCCCCAATCGCCGCAGAATCTGGGTGACTCGGGCACGATTCACTCCGAGTTCTCTTGCTAAAGCCGAACGAGTGAGTCCAGGCGTGGATTGCAGCCTCAACCTGATCTCCAGCGCGCGATCATGGGCGCTCTCGATCAATGAAGCACGGGCCGGACGCACGCGCGCCTGCCGGAGCGTGGCGCACTCATCCCCGGGCAATACGCGTTTCTGCCCCGCACGACCGTTGAGTATCCCGAACGAAAACTCATAAAAGAGACCTCCCGAGTTTTGACGAGCGTCCGACTCGCGGAGCAGATTTCAGACGCTCGTCAAAATGAGGCCCTTTCACGGAAGGGCCTCATCTTTTTTTGCACCGCCCGCCCTTGACATATACTACTAAGTCGCATATACTACTGAGTAGTATGAGACGCCTCTTTGTCGAAGTCCCGCCGTTCAGCAAGCGAGTCGATAAAGAAGGACCCGAGGCGCTTCGAAGGATACAAGACGAGCTTCTTGAAAGGCTTGAGTCAGGAGAGTTCATCCAGGGGACCGGAGGGCTCCAGAAGATTCGTGTGGGCGATGCGGGCAGAGGTAAGGGGAAGCGGGGAGGATTCCGCGTCATCTATCTGGATTTGCCGGCGCGGGAGACGACATATTTGCTGTATCTGTACGATAAAGGCGAACGGACCGACATCTCCGCCGATGAAAAGACGATCCTGAAGGCACTGACCGCACGATTGAAAGGAGGAGCGAAATGAAGAAGACCAAGATGGGCCAGGAACTGATCGCGGGTCTTCAGGACGCCGTTGAGCACGCGCGCGGCGCGAAGAAGCTACGCGCGACCGCACTCGAGCTCCCGAAAGCGGCTCCTCATTGGAGCAAGACCAAGATCGCGACACTGCGTAAGGATCGTTTTCGCATGAGCCAGCCGGCCTTCGCCGCCGTCCTCAATGTGACGGCCTCCACCGTCCGCGCGTGGGAACAAGGGCGTAAAGAGCCCTCCGGTGCGGCGGAACGCCTGCTTCAGGTCGCGGACAGCGACCCAGGCGTGTTCCAGCGTCTACCAACTCGGTAGCGCACATTCCTCCTGAAGGAGAATCTGCTTACAACCCTTCCGGCCGTTACGCATCTTGAACGAAAACTCGTAAAACAGGCCGTTCCCGTTTTGAGGAGCGTCCGATTCGCGGAGCCAGTTTGATCAAGAAAGCTCTTCGGCCCAACGGCCGAAGGGCTTTCTGCTAGAATAAACCCATGCGAGCCCTCTTCCTAACGACCCTATTGGCTCTCGCCGCCTGCGGGGACGCAGCCTCTTCTTCTAAGCTCCCCGATGTACGCCTGCACACGCTCGCCGGCCCTCTCGGGCCGTCGCTGATGACCTGCATGGTGGATAAGTGCCTGACGGTGATCGTGGCCCCCTGGTGCTCCGTCTGCCACCAGGTGACACCCGACATCGT
>JAYTSX010000239.1:0-56102 GCA_043745445.1 Elusimicrobiota bacterium | reverse complement strand
CGGGCCTCGACATGGCCATCGTCAACGCCGAAAAGCTCGCCCGCTACTCCCAGATTCCCGACGCCGAGATCAAGCTGTGCTGGGATCTTCTCTCCTGGACCGGCCCGGGCGATCCCAAACATTCCGCGGGCTTTGACGCCGTCGCGGCATTCTCAGAACACTTCCGCCTGGTCAAGACCGTCGAGAAAAGTCCGTCAGAACGGCTTAAGCTGCCCATCGCCGAGCGCGTCGCCAAAAATGTCGTGGAAGGCTCCCAGGAAGGCCTGAAGATCGATCTCGACGAGTTCCTCAAAACCCTCAAGCCGCTTGAGATCATCAACGGCCCGTTGATGGCCGGCATGGATGAGGTCGGCCGCCTATTCGGCGCGAACACGATGATCGTCGCCGAAGTCCTCCAGTCCGCCGAGGTGATGAAGGCCGCCGTGGCGCATCTCGAACCGCACATGACCTTGGCCGACAGCGCCACCCGCGCGACGATCCTGCTCGCCACCGTCAAAGGCGACGTGCACGATATCGGCAAGAACCTCGTGCACATTATTCTCAAGAACAACGGCTATAAAGTCGTCGACCTCGGCATCAAGGTCGCGCCTGAGCAGCTGCTTGAAGCCATCAAGAGTCACAACCCCGACGCGATCGGCCTATCGGGGCTGTTGGTCAAATCGGCGCAGATGATGGTCGTCACCGCCGACGACCTGACGGCCGCGGGCATCCGCCTGCCGATCCTCGTCGGCGGTGCGGCGCTCTCGCCTCGGTTCGCGGCGAAGCGTATCGCTCCCTCGTACGACGGGCCAGTGTTCTATGCCAAGGACGCCATGACCGGGCTCTCCCTCGCCAACGATTATTTCGGCGAGAAGAAAGACGCCCTCCTTGCGAAGAACAAGGAAATTCAAGAGTACCTGCGAACTGAGACGATCGCGCCGACGGCCGCGATGCCGGAAGGTCCCGCGGCTCCCCGCCTAGAGATCGTCCATGACACCCCGCCGGTGCCTCCCGATCTGAAACTTCACGCGCTGACTGACTTCCCGGTGGACGAGATCTTTAAATACATCAATCCGATCATGCTTTACGGAAAGCATCTCGGCCTACGCGGCAATCTTGAGCAGCACCTCAAGGACAAGAACCCGAAGGCCGTCGAACTGCACAAGCGCGTGCTCGCCCTCCAAGACGAGATCCTCGCCAAGGGACTCATCAAGCCTAAGGCCGTCTTTAAGTTCTTCGCCGTGGACGCCGCGGGCGACCGCATGAGCCTGTACGAGTCGCCTTCGGCGACCGCGCCCTTAGATGGCTTCACCTTCCCGCGCCAGCCCGCCGGCGAGCGCTTGTGCCTGGCCGACTTCGTGAAGCCCGCGGGCACGGGGCGCGACTATGCGGCGATGTTCGTCGTGACTTGCGGCGCCGGCATCCGCGAGCTCTCCGACAAGTACCGCGACGAGGGTGAATACCTCAAGTCGCATGCTTTGCAGTCCATCGCCATCGAGGCGGCCGAGGGCTTCGCGGAACTCCTGCACGACCGCATCCGCAAGATGTGGGGCATCGGAGATCCCGCCGGCCAGAGCATCCGCGAGAAATTCCAGGGAAAATATCGCGGCATTCGCGTCAGCTTCGGCTATCCGGCCTGCCCGAACCTCGAAGACCAGACAATCCTCTTCAAGCTCCTCGACCCCGAGAAAAATTGCGGCGTTCAGCTCACCGAAGGTTTCATGATGGAGCCTGAGGCGACGGTCAGCGCCCTCGTCTTCCACCACCCCAAGGCCCGCTATTTCTCCGTGGGCCAGAACGAAGCCGCCGCGGCCTCATGAGGCTCGCGCTGTTCTTGGCGCTCGCCGCTCCCGCCTCTGCCCAAAACCCCCAAGCCGTCGTTGCGCGCGTCATGGCGCGCGCCGAGAAGCTCGTCGTCTCGGAAAAGGGCAAGGACGCCCGCGAGATACGCGACTCCGATCTTACGGCGGAGAACCTGTCTAAGGAACTGGAGCCGCTCGGCTGGAAAGCCGCTCCTGCTTTAGGCGCCGCCGCTCAGGAGCTCAAGCGCCCCATAAAGGTCCGCCTGCTCGCCGTCTCGTTCCTGGGGCTCATCCGTGACCCCGCCGCGTTCCCGCCGCTCGAGGACATTCTCCTCAATCGTGAGCAAGCCCCGATCGTGCGCTCTCTCGCGGCGCAAAGTCTGCCCGGACTTGGTGCGCCCGACGCCTCGGTCAGCCGGGTCCTGTGCGCGGCGCTCGCGCAGGAGGACCTGCCCCGCGAAGTCGTCACCGATGTGATGCTTTCGCTGTCGCGGCTCGGCTGCACGGATCCCGCAGCCCTGACGCGTCTGGCGCGCTCCTTCGGCCCGCGGCCTAAAGACATGGACCTCGTGCTCGAAAAAGCGGCGCTCGCGGTCCTCGGCCGTTCGCGCGGCGTGGACTCCGCCAATGCGATTCTCGCCTTAGTGTCCTACTTCCCGCCGCTCGGCGCCGCCCGCGCCGCCGCCGTCATGGCCCTCGACGCGCGCCGCACGGAGATCGCGATTTGGCTCGCGCCTCAGGCCCTGCCCGTGGTGACCGAAGCCTTGCGTTCCGAAAGCGCGCGCTGGGAAACGATGATTCCTCTTATCCACATCGCCACCACCCTTGGCCCCGAAACCGGCCCAGCCTTGTCGCGCCTGTCAAGGCACCCCGACGCCGAGATCCTGGCCGAAGCCGCCGAGGCGCTTGTCGTCTTCAAGCGCGTCGAGGCGATCCCGGCTCTTGAAGCCGTCGTCGCGGGCGCCATGAACGATCCGCGCTTCTCTCCAAAAGAAGGCCGCCCCGATCCGGGCGTCTGCCTCGCTCGCATTGAGAAAGCCGTCGCGGCGCTTCGCCGCGCCCGCGACTAACGATAATCACTGGTTCCGGAACGAGTGATTATCAACAGTGCGCTGACTAAGGCCTCGCGGTCGCGCCGGCAGGAATTCGCTCCACGAAGGCGTCGAGCGCGTCGCCGATGACGGTGGCCGCCGCCTGGTACGCGGCGTCGTCACCGCCGTAAGGATCGGCGACATCGCCGCCGCGCTTGGCGTACTCGGCGAGCGAGAACACCTTCCCCTTGGCCTCAGGGTAGCGCCAGAGCACCTCCTTCGCCTGCTCCTCGGTCATCGTGAGAATAAGATTCGTTCCCGCGATCTCGGGACCGGTGAGCGAAGTCGCGCGATGGCCCTCGGCGTCCACGCCCTGGGCCTCGAGCGCCGACACGGCCTTCGAGTTCATGTCCTGGCCTTCGACCCGAACCCGTAAACCGCGCGAGACCACCTCGATATCGGGCCGGCCGCGGCGAGAGAGCTTCTCCCGCGCCAAATGCGCCGCCATCGGCGAGCGGCAGGTGTTGCCGGTGCAGACGAACATAAGGCGCTTGGGCTTGGGCGCGGCCGCCGGCTTCATCGCCGAGCCCTGCGGGATCGCCGGCACCGGCGCTTGCGCCTCGGCGCCGTTGCTCGTGACCGAGCGCGACTGCAGAATATAAAGCTTGTCGCCGACAAAACCGAACTCGATGTCGAGCGCGTAGCCGAAGTGCCGCTCGAGAGCCACCGAGACATCCGAAAGAAGCTTGAGCTTCGCCGGAGACATCGAGCGGCGGCGGCGCCACTCGGGAGGCATCTTGTGCTCGATCGTGCCCTTGCCGTTCTTACCGCGCACAATGGCGAGCTTCTTATCAGAAATCATGGGTGGAAGAATCTCAAGCCCGGACGTCTTGGCGAGAACATACTGATCGGGCGCCACGCGTCCGGACACGATGCCCTCGCCAAGGCCGAACGCGCCGTTGACGATCACACGCCCCGAGCTGCCGGAGACCGGATCCTGGGTGAACGCGACGCCGGAGACCTCGGAGGCGACCATCGCCTGGATCACGACGGCCTGGGCCAGGTTTGCGGTGGACAGCCCGCGCGTCTCGCGGTAGAGAAGCGCGCGCGGGTTCCAGAGCGAAGCCCAAACATCTTTGACGTGCTCAAGTAATTCCGACGGGTCCACATAAAGGTGAGTGTCGCCCGCGCCTGCGAAGGCGGCCTCAGCGCCGTCTTCGTCCACGGCCGAGGAGCGCACGGCCAGCGGGGTTTTATCCAGACCCTGGGCGGCGAGACCCGCGAGAATTTCCTGGCCCACGCCCGTTTTTGGGCTCAGCTTCGCGTCGAGAATCAGGCGTCGCGCGCGCTCCGAGCGCTGCTCGGGCGTCAGGCGTGCATCGGCTCCGAGCGCCTCCAGGCGCTCGGCAATTCCGGTTTCCTTGAGAAAGCGCCGGTAGGCGTGGATAGTGAGCGCAAAGCCCGGTGTGACCTCGCCGCCGGCCGCGCGCACGACGGCCGCGATCTCCCCGAGCTTTGCCGCCTTGCCGCCGACCCACGGCACGTCCACATCCATAATTGAAGCCAACGGGAGAACGGTCGGAGCGCGCGCTTCCATGGTCACGCGGTGAAGCCGCTCAAGACGCTGAGCCTGCTCCTCCCACTGGCCAATCATGTCCGCATTCATGCCCCGGCGACGAGCCTTGGCGATAGCCGACTTAATGCGTGGCAGAGCCTCGACCGTCGCGGCGGGAAACACCCGGGCGTGGGTCTGCAGTTCGGCCATCTCCTCGGCCAACAGCTTCTCATGACGCTCCTTCGCGTCGGCCTTCAAGCCCGCGAGCGAAATTTCATAGGTGGCGAGCTCGAGCTTGGGGCGCGCCAGCTCCACGCCGATCGCGCGCAGTCCGCGGGCGCGAGTTTCCGCCTCACGCCACAGGCGCTCGACGGACTCCGTTGCTAGTGACTCGTCGACGAGGCCACGGCGCGACTTAAGATCAGCGACAGCGTCCTCAAGCTCGGCGGTAAAACGCGTATCGAGCGCGTCCTGGGCGATGAGGCCGATCTTGTACTGCCGGCCGGGGATGACGGAGAGCGCGCGCGCCAGCGCGGGGACGGCGCGGGCATCGTTCAGAGCGCGGGAGAAAAGGCCCGTCAGCGTCTCGCGCACGAGGATCGTTTTCTGTTCGGGCTGAAGGGCCTGTGTATCGAGCCGCAGCTTCAGCCATTGCGCCATGTTCCCGGCATCTCCTGTGGCGTCAAAGCGTTCGAGCGCGCCCGCCGCGTCGAGGAGGGCGGCGCTGGCTCCCGGCGGGAATATTTCGACGACGCCCGTCGCGGGGTCAAGACGCACCACCTCGCCTTCAAGCAGCGCGACCGGCGCCGCGGGCTTGGCGAGGCGCGCGGTCAGCGGCCCGGCGCGGATCGGCGCGCTCAAGTCGAAGGTGGTTAAGGACGCGGCGCCGCCCGTCCAATCGACGCCGGGCAGAATCGCGGCGGGAATTCCCATCTCGCGCGTCGTGATCGCGGCGTGGCTGAGCAGTCCTCCCGAGGTCGTGATCACCGCTTTCGAAGCGCGGATCGCGTCGAGGTCGTCGGGCGTGGTGTAGGCCGCGACGAAGATAGAGCCGCCCCCCGCCGCCTTGGCCTTGTCGTAGGTGATCCGCGCGAGCAAGGTGCGCCCGTGGCCCGGGCTCGCGGCCATGCCTGAGAAGCTGCGGCCGAAGGCAGCACGCGCGGGCGGCGTGGCGCGCAGCAGCGTCTGAAAATGGGCGGCGCCGGGGGGAACTTCCGAGGGTTCAAATGAGGCGATGGGATGGCCCTGGGCCGCCAAGATCGAGAACAGCGCGGCCGGCGAAAGCGTGAGCCCCTTGACTCCCGGCTCGAGCGTGAGCAACTCCGCGCGAGCCAGACCGATCTGTCCTGACTTCGGATCGCGCAGAGCGTAGATCGTCACCCAGCCGTTGGGATCGAGCCGGCGTTGGGCGCGCTCCACTGTCAACGCGCCGAGCGTGCCGATCGTCTCGTATTGAAACAGCGCGGGATCGAGCGAAGAAACAACCTCCGCCAGGCGCGCACCGGCGACCGCCCCGCCGGCGAAGGCTTTGGCCAAGGCCGCGAAAGGATCATAGATCGGGTTACGGGCGACACGACCATCGGACGCGAGGAGGAGTTGCCCGCGCGCGATGGCGGCCTCGATCGGCTGGTTGACGAAGCGGTCGATCGTGCGTTGGCCGAGCCTCTCGTCCGCGGGAATTGCCGGCAGGCCCAAGTCGTCGAGATTCTTATCGAGCGCCGCGCGCAGGATCGCGCGCGGCCTCTGCTCGGCCCGGTATTTCTGCCAGCCTGCGACCATCGCGTCATGATCGTCATGGACATAAAAAGGCAAGGTGCCCTCGCCGATCACCGTGTCGACCCAATCGTCGATGCGCCGGCCCACCTCCTCGCTCGACTTTGCCCCTTTGACGAGCAGCGGCAAAGCGAAGTCCACCCCCACCGTCGCGTGCAGTGCCTGCACGACGAGCGCGAAGGTGTCGGTCATCTGGTCCACGGTCTGCGAGGCGTGGTCCTTATCGATCACGGCCGTCAAAAATCCGTTTTTCTGATCGACATGAAAGCCCGCCTTGTGAAGAAGACGCCCGACGTAATAGAGGCGAGTCTGGTTGTCGTACCCGGAGCCCCACTCCTGGTAGCGCACGCGAATCATGCCGCCCTCGTCAGGCTGCAGGAAGCTGGCGTAAATCTCGGCGGAGTGATGGCCGAGTTGAAAGTGGCCCCAAAACTGATGGTCCTGCATGATGAGCGAACCTTTCGGTGTATCCTTGGAGCGCGAAAACGCCTCAAGCAAAGCCTTGAACCCCGGCGAGACGACGCGCGTGCCCTTGACGAGCGGATGCTCGGAGAGGTCCACGAGCGAGACGGCTTTTTCATTGGTCCACGAACCCATGCGCACGGTCAAGTTCGCGGGTGAGGAGGTGTTGGACTTGCCGACGGCCTCAAGCGCCTGCTGGTGAAGATAGTTGAGATACTTGTGCAGCGAGCGCTTGTCGATCGGCATCACGAGCTCGACAGCCGCCGGTGGCAGAAGATCGGAGTCGGAGAGGCCGCGGACCGCGGCTTCGATCTTCACGCCCAGGCGCTGGACTTCGAGCTTCACGCCGAGCGCGTCCGCCTCGCGCACGCCGTCACCCTCACCGAGACCCGCATAGGCCTCGGCCATAGCCAGGACATGGCCCTGAACGGCCCGCGCGGTTTTCACCGTCATCTTCGACGAACTTTGCGCGATCAGTTCGAGCGCGGCGAAATTTGATTCGATCAGGCCGTTGAAGATCGCAAAGCGCGCGCGCAAGGTCGCTGTTTCGGCCGCGTCCCGCCCACGCGCGAGGCGCACGCTCACGCCCTCATCACTCGCCTTCCTCACGGCCAAATCCGGCGAGACGGGAGGCGCGTACAGCACGCGATAGCCGAGCGCCTCGTAGCTCGTCCCGCGTCCCGAACGGACAAGCAGCGTGTCGCCGCGCTCGGGCTTGACCCAGGGCACGGTCTTGGGCTCGATCACTTTGAGCGTGGCGGCTTCAGGAATTTCGGCTTTCGGTTTGGAGAACACCGACCCGAGCGAAATCATGGCCTCCGACGCCGCTCCCGTCGCCGAGCCAAAAACGCTCTTGATCCAGTTCTTCGCTGACCCGCCCTTTGGAGACGGCGGCGTAATCTTAAATCCCGAAACCGCGGCCGTTTTGCTCGCCGGCGTCAGCCCCGTCGGGTGCGCCGCGGACGGATCTACGGCTGGAAAAACGCCGGTCTCTTCAGTTCCGTTCCAATCGTCGGAACCGTCGTACAACTTCTTGAGCCTGGCGTCCGAGGGCGCCACGCCCGACTTGATCGCGGCTTTCGCCGCGCCGACTAATTGGGCGTCGATCTCTCCGGCCGACGCGGCGGAGTACGAGGGCGCGTCGATCGCGGGCGGCGACGGCTTGCCGAACAACTTTTTCTGCGCGGCGGGCTTGGCGGGGGCCGGCTTTGCGGGGGTCTCGGACGGCTGCCAGATTTCCTCCCCATGCGGTGCGAGCGTTTTTTTGACGCGCTCGCCGAAGTTAAGATGCCCGACATCGATGGGGCTGATGGCCGGATTTGCAGCGGCTGGCTGGGCGATCGGCGCCGGCGCGACATTGGGCCCAAGCGCGGGAGCAAGCCCGAGACCAAGGCTCGGCACGACGGAGACGCCGCCGCTGACACCGGGCGTCAACCCGCCGACTGTGCCGACCTGGCCCTGCCCCGTGCCCGACTTGCCCGCTTCGCCGGGTACGGAAACTTCCACCGGGCGCGCGGGCAGCGCCAGGATGGCAACTAAGAGGAAGGCGAGGGCTCCCCGGAGGGGATTCGGGGCCATACCCGGAGTGTAGCCCCCCTTTTAAACTCGCGCCAGGGGGACCCGCAACTCGCGCCGGTGCGAGTCAGCGCGCTCGTTGACAGGCAGGTCACGCGCCGTTATACTGCGGTTATGAGCCGAATCGCGGTCTACCCCGGCAGTTTCGACCCCCTCACGAAGGGCCATCTCGACATCATCCAGCGCGCCTCCAAGATCTTCGACCAGGTCATCGTCGCCGTGTCGAACAACGCCTCGAAGAAGAATGTCTTCTCCGTGTCCGAGCGCATCGAGATGGTCGAGGAGTCCATCCGCAGCCTGCCCAATGTGGACTGCGATACCATCTCCGGCCTGCTCGTGGACTACATGCGCAAGAAGAAGGCCAAGGTCCTCATCCGCGGCCTGCGCGTGGTCTCCGACATGGACTACGAATTCCAACTTGCCTCCTTCAACCGCCGCCTCAATAAGGATGTCGAGACCGTTTTCCTGATGCCGGATGATCAATACACCTACCTGGCCTCCTCCATGGTCCGCGAGATCGCGCGACTGGGCGCCGGCACCGACCAGTTCGTTCCGCCCTTCGTCGCCCGCCGGCTTAAGCTGAAATTTGGCAGCCCCAAGACAAAGTAACCGTCTCGCGTTGGCCGCGGCGCTTCTACTTGGCGCCGCCTGCAAACGCGCGCCCGTTGAGGCGCCGCCGGAAACGCCTGAACTCGCCGCGCCCGAACCTTCCGTGAACCTGGTCGTGACCCCGCTCGACCGAGCCACGACCGGCTACACCAACGAGATGCAGGCCGCCAACCTGAGCCGCGAAACCTTAGAGTTGGGCATCCAGCAGATCAGCAAGCACATCGAGGAGGGAGACCGCGGTCAAGAAAATCGCGGCGCACCGCCGCCGCTGTCCGAGGTCGAGAAGAAAGAGCGCATGGCTCAGCTGCGCGAGATGGGCAATGAATTCACACGCATGCGCCGCGGCATCGACGGCGCGCGCGACAAGAGCGTCGCCCTGCCTGGCCAGACGGCCGCCATTATACCGGGACGCGAGTCCGGCGGCATGCTCGGCGCCGTTGAGGACGGCCCCGGAGTCTGGAGCGGGGCCTACGGGGGGGCCGTCGAAACCGGAGAGCTCGTGGTGTCGGACGCCGCCGCCTGGACCGAGCTCTGGGGCCGACTGTCGCGCGAGACGCCGCCCACGATTGATTTCTCCAAAAACCGCATCGCGGCGGTGTTCGTCGGGCCGCGCCCGACTTCCGGCTACCGCGCGCGGCTGATCGGCATTGCCGCGGAGAAGGAGCGCTACCTTCTGCGCTGGTTTGAGGAGGGCCCCGGGCCCGATGAGGCTGTCGCGGATGGCGCCACCGCGCCCTTCCTGCTCGTCTCGGTGCCCAAGGATGAGCGGGGCATCCGCTGGGACAAAAAGCGCCGGGCCGAAGGGCCTAAAACAAAGTAGGTCTTTAGTCCTTTTTTGCTTGACTCCCTCTCCGGGACGCGCCTATAATTGAGGCTGTCCCGCGTTGAGAGGCCCCGATGAAAATGACCGCCGTTGCCCTGGTGTTGTTCGCCGCGAATGCCTTCGCCCTCCCGGATGTCTTCGACGGTAAACCCGGTAAGACGCCCTCGATCGTCACGGTCAAAGCTCCCGCCGCCGCCATCAGCGAACTCGATTCAAGGGTCTGGGTCGTCATCGAGGCGCCCAGCAAGGCCGAACGCCAGGCCGCGGTCAACCTCGGCATCAGCATCGAGGAGGTCAATCCCGACACGGCCGCCGGTTTCGCCACGCCCGCAGCACTCGCGCGCGCCAAAGAGGCGGGCCTTAAAATCCGCTCGACGGTCTCCTTGCGCCAGCGCTTTGGCAGCCTCGACTTCCCCGAGAAGGACGCGATCTACCATAACTATAAGGAACTTGAAGCGGACCTGCGCTCGATCGCCGCGCGCGCGCCGGACCTGGTCTCGATTTTCTCCATCGGCAAATCCACACTCGGCAAAGACCTGTGGGCCCTGCGCCTGACCAAGGGCGCCAAGGGATCTAAGCCGAGCACCAAACCCGGCATCGTTTTCATGGGCACCCACCACGCGCGCGAGCATCTCTCGACTGAGGTCCCCCTCCTGATCGCCAAGCACCTCGTCGACAACCGCGCCGACGCTGACATCGCCCGCCTGCTCGAGTCACGCGACATCTACTTCATCCCGATGGTCAACCCCGACGGCGTCGAGTACGACATCGAGGGCGGCAAGTACCACATGCACCGCAAGAACATGGCCAAGAATGCCGACGGCTCGACCGGCGTGGACCTCAATCGCAACTACGCCTGGGGATGGGGCGGCGGCGGGGCCTCGCCGAACCCGGGTGACGACACCTACCGAGGGCCCGCCGCGTTCTCCGAGCCGGAGAGCAAGGCCGTGCGCGACTTCGTCACGGCCCGGCCGAACCTTAAGGTCCTCCTGTCCTACCACACCTTTTCCGAGCTGATCCTCTATCCGTGGGGCGGCTCTGACGCGCAGATCCCCGACGCGAAGGCGCTGACGGCGTTTAAGACCATGGCCGGCGAGATGGCGAAGATGACGGGCTACACGCCGGAGCAGTCGAGCGATCTCTACATCGCCACCGGCGATACCTGCGACTGGGCCTGGGGCGAGAAGGGCATTTTCGCGTTCACCTTCGAGCTGACGCCGAAATCGATGTGGGATGGCGGCTTCTACCCGGGCGCGGGCGTCGTGTCGCGGGTTTTCCAGGCCAACATCCGCCCTGCGCTGTACCTCATCGATCTGTCCGATGACCCTCTGCGGGCCTCCTCCGGCACGGGCGTCTTCGCCGCGGCCCCGTCGTCTAAGTCCCAAGGAGAAGCGACCAAATGAAAATAATCCTCGCGATCACGACGACGGCGTTCCTGGCGTCCGCGGCGGCGGCGCAGTCCGTCGAGGCCCTGCGTTTCTCAGCCGATGCCGCCCTCATCCAGGCCCTGCCTCAGGCCGTTCATCCAGACCTCCTGCAAACTCAGGAACCGACCCTTCAACAGCCGCTGAACCCCTTGCCGATCCACCCTTCGCGCACCCTCGGCCCGATCGTCGGCAATGTTTCCCTTCCCACTCTACTGTCGGCCAATCGGCACATCGCGACCAGGCAGTTCGGCGCGCGGACGCTCGACCTGGGCATCGTTTCCGACGCGGCCTTCTCGGGAAAGTACTTCGCCTTCACCGACTCAAAGGGAACCAGTCTGGCTCCCGTAGGCGATATGAACCGGCTGCGCGGCCCCGGTATCGATGCGCGCATCGACGCCTCGACCGTGTACAACTTCAAGGTCATCATCAACATCTTCAGCCCCGTTCGCGGCAGCACGCTGAAGATGGCCCCCGTCCAGGGAGCAAGCGGCCCGTCGCATGAGATGAAAACCGGTGCGCTCCTCGACGCGATCCGCGCGAAAGCCTTCGTCTTCAAGGCCAAGGGCGTCGAGCTGTGGCTCTCCTACGACGCCGATGTTCTTCCCGACGGCTCCGGCTTCGCCAACACCCACAGCTTCCTCTTCACCAAGGAAGACGGCCTCTCGTCAAAGGCCTGGCCGCTGGCGGAAGCCAAGCTTCCTCTCAACACCAGCGCCGCCGTAGACCTGGGCGGCCTCATCCTCACCCTGACCCGCACCTCCGCCGGCGAACTCCTCATCCGCGAATAAGAACTGCGGAACTTGGTGTCAGGCTTACCGGTTACAGTATTTTTTATTCGCGGCCTCATCCAATACTGTAACCGGTAAGCCTGACACCAAGTTCCGCGCTTTAGTATCATCAACCCATGAAACACGCTCTCTTCCTGCTCGTTCTGTCGTCGGTCGCCTCCGCGGCGTCGACTCCGTTCATTCCCGCGTCGACGCTCCGGTATGAGCCGACGGCGTCGGAGCTGATGGAGGACTGCCGCGCGGCGAAGAAACGCGCCGAGTCCGCGCTTGAGACCGTCGCCCGCATGCCCGCAAGCAACCGAACCTTTGACAACACGCCCGCGGCGCTCGACCAGATCGGCTCAGATCTCTCGGACAACACCGCATCCGACACCTTCCTCAAGTATGTCTCGATTTCGTCCTCCGTGCGCGACGCCGGCAATGAGTGCGAGACCTTGCTCGGCCAGTTTTCCGTGGATATGTATTCGCGCGAAGATCTCTACCGGGCGCTGAAGGAGTATGCGTCCAAAGGCGAGGCGCTCACCGGCGAATCAAAACGCCTGGTCGACAAAGAGCTCCTCGACTTCAAGCGTTCCGGTCTCGAGCTGACGAAAGAGAAGCGTCAGGAGGTCACCGGCCTGCGCAAGAAGCTCGTCGAGCTCGAGGCCACCTTCGGCAAAAACATAAACGAGTATAAGGATTTCGCCGCGTTCGACAAGTCCGAGCTCGACGGCCTGCCCGAAGACTTCGTGGCCAGGCTCGAGAAGATCGACGGGAAATATAAGGTCGGTCTCGACTACCCCGACTACTTCCCGTTCATGGAGAACTCCTCCAATCCGGCCGCCCGCCGCGTCATGGAGGGCAAGTTCAACGATCGCGCCGCGCGACTCAACCTCTCCGTGCTGAAAGACGTTCTCACGCTACGCCGCAAGGCCGCCAAGCTCCTCGGCTACCCGACGCACGCGCATTTCGTGCTCGAGGACCGCATGGCGAAGGACCCGAAAACGGTCGCCGCTTTCATCAGCCGCCTGCGTAAAAAGCTGCAGATCCTGGGCGCCGACGAGCTTGAGGTTCTCAAATCGCTCAAGTTCGTCTTCGAGGGCAAGGCCTCCGACGGCCGCTTCAACGCCTGGGACTGGCGCTACTACGACAACCAGCTCAAGAAGGCTAAGTACGCCGTGGACAACCAGAAGATCAAGGAATACTTCCCCGCCGATTACGTGACCGATCAAATGCTCGCCGTCTACCAGAAGCTCCTGGGCCTAAAATTCCGCCGCATCGAGAACGGCGCGACCTGGCACCCCGATGTAAAGCTCTTTGAGATCACCGACGCCGCGGGCGGCGAACCGATCGCATACTTCTACCTTGATCTGTTCCCGCGCGAAGGCAAGTACAAGCACGCCGCCGCGTTCTCCATGATCACGGGCCGCTTGCTTCCGGATGGACGCTATCAAAAGCCGGTGTCTTCTATGGTCGCCAACTTTAACAAGTCGACAAAAGACCGGCCATCTCTTCTGACGCACGATGAGGTCGAAACTTTCTTCCACGAATTCGGCCACATCATGCATCAGACTCTGACCAAGGCGCGCTTCGGCCGTTTCGCGGGCTCAGCCACCGCGCGGGATTTCGTCGAGGCTCCGTCGCAGATGCTCGAGAACTGGGTCTGGGACGGCGAAGTCCTGCAGGCGCTGTCGGGCCACTACCTGGACCACTCCCAAAAGCTGCCCAACGAACTTCTCGGCAAAATGCTCGCCGCCAAGAATGTGAACTCAGGACTCGTCAACCTGCGCCAGCTTCTGTTCGGGTCGGTCGACCAACTCTACCACGGCACGCCGCCTTCCGATACGACCGCAGCTTATACGCGTCTCGCCGCGGATATTTCGATGATCCCGACGACACCGGGCACGCATCCCGAGGCGAGCTTCGGGCACTTGATGGGCTATGATGCCGGCTACTACGGCTACCTCTGGTCCAAGGTGTACGCCGAGGACATGTTCTCGCGCTTTAAAGCGGACGGCGTTTTAAATCCCGTGCTTGGGCGCCGCTACCGGACCGAGATCCTTGAACGCGGCTCTTCGCGAGACGAGATGGAATCGCTGAAAGCGTTCCTCGGCCGCGAGCCCAACGAGGACGCGTTCCTCGAAAGCATCGGCCTGAAGCCCGGCAAAAGCTAGGGTTTTCCGTCGGCGAAGATCGTCCGCGTCTTGGGGTTCGCCTCGACGACGCCGCGAACCTTAATCGCCCATCCAGCCCCCAGGCCCGCCGCAAGCGAAACCCATTGCGACGGCGACAGCGCCGACCAGAGAAAGACGCCGCGATCATCCCCGCGCATACACTCAATTAAGAACCGCAGAATCGAATAGTAAAGGATGTAACCGAGAAACGCCGTGCCGTAGCGAAACCTTCCGGCGCGTATGCCCGGCAAAATCCAGCCAATCAGGACTGTGGCCGCGACGGCCTCGCCGAAAGCCTCGTAGAGCTGAGTCGGATACAACAGCACCCCAAGCAGATGCTTCGGCACGCTCGACGCGGGGTCCATGAACACCGAGCCCCAGGGCAAGCCCGACGAGCGACCATGGCAGCAGCCCTCGGTCCAGCAGCCGATCCGTCCGATCACATGGCCCATCGCGAGCGCCGTACCGAAATAATCCGCGACAGGCAAATAGGCCCGCGGCCGGTGCGTCTTGTTGTACCAGAGCTGATAAAAATAACCCGCGAGGCACGCGAGCAAAAAGCCCGACCAGAACACCCAGCCCGTATTCCATTCGCGCAACATTGGGCCGGGATCCGCGGAGAACTCGCGCCACTCGACAAGAAAGAAGCCCAGCTTGCCCCCCGACAAAGCTGCAACCAGCAAGCTCGCCACGAGCGAATAGAAAAGCGCCGGCGTGCCCTGCATATTCTTGACCTGGGTCCGAAGCCAGACGATGCCGGTCAGGTAGCCGAGCGCGGTGAGCACGGAGTAGGTCGCAAGCGTCGTGCCGTCCGCCCAGCGGCACAAAATCGGATGCATCTCAGGGCTTCTCGCAAAGAATCTGCTTCAGCACTGAGTTCGGACCGTCCACCATCGAGGCGTAGGTCAAGTAAAGATGCCAGGCGCGTTCGATCGTCGGCGTAATCATGTGCCGGGTCTGCGGCAGATTATCAACGTACAGCTTATACCAATGCCGCAATGTCTTCGCGTAATGCCCATATCGGAAGTTGATGTTCTTTACCCGGAAGCCCAGCTTCTCGATGATCTTCAGGTGCACGTGAATCGGGAACTGGAAGTGATCAGGAAAGACGTATTTCTGCGAGAAGGTGCCGGAGATCGTCGTGTAGTTGGTGAGCCCCGCGTCGTTGGCCGGCGGGATAATCGCATGGAACCAGGCCTTGCCGCCGCTCTTGAGCATTCCGAAGCAGTGCCGGTAATAGCGCTCGATCTCAGAACGATCAAGATGGCTGATCATGCCGCAGGTGTGAAGCTTATCGAAACTCCCATCGGCCGGCACTTCAAGGTAATGGAGCAGCTTGAGGTTTTTCGAGAATCCGTCGTCGATCTGATTTTGCGACAGAGTAATCCCGAGGGTATTCTTGCAGCCGTACTTCGTCTCGGCGAGCCACGGCGCGTAGCCATAGCCCGTGCCGATGTCGATGAACTTGTCGCCGGGCTGGACCTGCAGGGCGGTCAGCGCCTGGTCGAACTTGTTGTGCTGCGCATCGCCGAGCGCCTCGTCGTCGAGGTTCCCGATTTTAAGCGGATCCTTCCACATCGCGCACGAGTATGCCTTCGTGCGCTTGTCGAGGTAGGAGAGGATGAATTCGTTGGGTAGATCATAGTGCGAACTCACCGCCCGTAATTTGCGACGAATCCCCGAGGGAAAAAGTGCGGTCGTGAGGTAGCGCAGTTGATACTTAAGCTTGATGCGCCAGAGTTGGTCCTGACGAACAAAGTTGCGCGCACCGACGAAAGAATACATGTCGCCATTGAGATCGGCGTCTCCCAACGCGTAGTGATCGAGAAACTCGGATAAATCCTGGCTCGCGAGCGCGGCGACCGATGCCTCGGTCTTACAGGCCATCTCGACCTTCTCCGGCCCGGTCCCAACCGTTCGGCTCTGTCCCTTGTAGGAAATCCGGATAGTATAAGGGAGAGTCGGGAACATCCAGTTCATCGCGTCGCCAGCTTGATCAAGTTTGGACAATTTTTCTCCTGAACCCTAAGCTTAACGGCACGCCGCCAACCCGTCAAGGCCGTCCAGGTGTCAGAAGCATTGCGGGGCTTGACGCTAGGGGTTTTCAGGCTCATACTCCGTTCCATGAACACTCGACCCCTCCTCGCCGCCGCATTGATTGCCGCCGCTGCCGTTTTGCCGCTTCACGCGCAGGACTACAACAAGAAAGACGTCAAGAAGGCGGAAAAGCTCGCCGCCGATGACAAGGATTTTAAATCGTTACCGGAGGATGAGAAGCAGGCGGTCGTGCTTTTTATCGCTGCCGAGATTCATGGCCACCGCCGCAAGGCGATCGACGCCGATATCCGCACCTTGAAGGGCTCGAAGCTCGAAGACCTTAAGAAAAAGGCCCGCAGCAATATCGTCGTGGCCGAGCAGGATAAGGAGGCGGTGACCGTCCCGGGCACCAGCCGGCTCGACGTCAAAAGCATCGACACGCCCCCTTTTGGCCGGCTGTTCGCCGACAACGAGTGGACCGTGCTCGAGGGCTCGGCCGAGGCCCAGACTCTTAAGCAGAATATCGACAAGGTCGCGGAAGTCGTCAAAAAGGGCGACGGCCGTCTCGTGTCGATGCATGTGGAGTCCTCGGCCAGCACTTTACGCAACACCGGCAAGGCCGCGAAGCTGACCCATCTCGAGTTGTCCAAACTGCGCGCCGAGGCCGCCGCCCGCTTCGCGCTCGACTATCTCAAAACGAAAGGCCTGGTCCTCAATGAGGATGAGCAGGTCACGCTCGATTACTACGGCGAGAACAAGAATGGAACCTCCGGCGCGTCGAGCCCGTTTCCCACACCCGCCGGCGACGATCCTAAGTTTCACCCTCCCGGCACATGCGAGGCCCCGCCCGCAATCAAGGCCGCTGCCGTCGCGGGCGATAGCTCCAAGATCGCCGCATTCTACGACCCGAACAAGTTCGTCCAGCTCACCTTCGACGCGGTCTTCGAGGTCAGGGACGACAAACCGGGCAAAGACATACCGGGCGAGGCCCACGTGGTCACGGCCTCCGTCGAATACCGGGAGCGCCGCGAAATCACGCTGCCGCGCATCCGCCTGCCGCGCATTCACATCGGCTGGCCCTTCGGCAACAAGGAGCGACGCCGGGCGAACCGTTCGCTCCGTTGCCCGAAGTTCTAGGAGCGGCATGTTGACCTTGCTCACGGCCCTGTTTCTAACGGGGCCGCCCGCGGCGAGGGCGGAGGATGCGCCTGCCGCCGTATCGTCCAAGCCTGATGACCGCGACACGGACGGAGACGGGACCGTCAGCGGTAAAGAGCGGCGCACCGCGCGTCGAGCGGCACGCCGGGCCCGGCGTGGAAGCGCGGGAAAGTCCATGACGGACGCGGAGCTCGACGCCGCCGAGGCGGCCGAGTCCGCCGCCCGAGGCGGTGCGGCGTCAAAGAAAGCCGCCACCGCGGCCGCCGCGTTGAAAAGTTCTTTGCCGTCCGCCGACGCCGGGGGCGGCATGCCGGGTGGAAGCGCGGGCGCGGCCGACGGCGGGAGCGGAGGGTCCTCATCCGGAGGGTCGCCGGCGGCGCCAGGCGCGTCCCCACCGGCCGGAACCGGCCACGCGGCGGACAAGCCCTCCGACTTCAACGCCGGGGCCTCGGGTGATCCAGGTCGCCCCAAGTCCCCGTCCGATTTCGCCTTGGCGGCCAACTCCGGCTACGCCCCGGCCTTCGCAGCGGCAGGGCTCAAGCTCGGGCCCGATGGAAAGAGTGTCTTGCGCCTTGATGGCAAGCCCGCGACGCCGGCAGACTATGCTCGCCTTCAAAAAGAAATCGCCTCGATGCCCGCGGCCCTCGGCCGTCGGCCTGATTTTTTCTCGAGCGTAAGCCCCGAACATTACGCCGACCTCAAGCGCGGCTACAAAGAAAAGAAGGACGATCCGGTGTACAAAGATGTCGGCACGACCGAGGAAGACCGCGACTTCGTCCATACCGCCTCCTGCTCCAAGCTCTCGGGGGACTGCAACAAGAATGTCGAGAAAGCCTCCTACAAAAAGGGCGATTTCGTGGCACCTGAGGACCTCGACAACATGTGGGACGCCCTCCAGAAGGAACTCGATGGCTCGGCGGAACGCGGCGGCATGCCGAGCCCGGGAGCCGCGCGCTCCGACATCGCGCGCGCGAAGGCAATGGAAGCGGCGCGCGCCCTCAGCGACGGCGGCGTCGGAGATGAGGACGCCATCAAGAGCGCCACCCGTGAAGGTGCGCCCGCCGAGCGGACCCCGGTATCGCAAGCTGTGGCTTCCGTGAGACGCTTATGGAAGAGCGCAACGGCCATCGCGCTTCCAGGAACCGCCGGTGCCAACGATGGGAGCTCAAACCCGCTTATAGGGGTCGGCGCTTTGGCGCTCGCCGCGATCGCCGGGGGCGCTCTGTTTATGCGCCGAAAAGGCTAAAATCACAAATACGCGCCCGTAGCTCAGTTGGTTAGAGCGGTCCGCTCATAACGGATTGGTCGTCGGTTCAAGTCCGACCGGGCGCATCATTTAGGAGATACTTCGAATGGCTAGTCAGCGCTTAAAGGGCATCGTGCTCGCCGGCGGCTCGGGAAGCCGGCTTTATCCCGTGACCCGCGCGGTCAGCAAGCAACTTGTCCCCGTCTACGACAAGCCGATGATCTACTACCCCCTCTCGACGCTCATGCTCGCCGGCATACGCGACATCCTCATCATCACGACCCCCGAAGACCGGCCATCCTTCGTCCGACTGCTCGGTGACGGCTCCTGGGCGGGGCTCAACATTTCCTATGCGATCCAACCCAATCCCGAAGGCCTCGCCCAGGCCTTCATCATCGGCGCCGATTTCGTCGGCAGCGACCGCGTCGCCCTCGTTCTCGGTGACAACATTTTTTACGGCCACGGCCTGCCCGAGCATCTCCACGCCGCCGCGGCGCAGAAGTCCGGCGCCACCGTCTTCGCCTACCACGTCAAGGACCCCGAGCGCTATGGAGTAGTTGAGTTCGACGCGAAGGGCCGTGCCGTGAGCCTGGCTGAAAAGCCTTCTAAACCCAAGTCCAACTACGCCGTCACGGGCCTCTACTTTTACGACAACTCGGTGCTCGACATCGCCGCGAACCTGAAGCCCTCCCCTCGCGGCGAGCTCGAGATCACCGATGTCAATAAGGCTTATCTCAAGAAAAATAAATTGCATGTGCAGAAGATGGGCCGCGGCATTGCCTGGCTCGATACCGGCACGCACGAAGCTCTCCTTCAAGCCTCGACCTTCATCCAGGTCATCGAGGAACGCCAGGCCCTGCAGGTCTCCTGCCTCGAGGAGATCGCCTTCAACCTCGGCTACATCAACGCCAAACAATTGCGCGCGCTCGCCGAGCCGATGCGAAAAAACGAATACGGCCGCTACCTGCTGCGCGTCGCCGAAGGGCGGGGCTGAGATGCTGCGCCCCGATGTCGCCCAGTATCTTCGGGATCACCTCTCGAGCTTTCCTGTAGAAACCCTGCGAAAACAGCTGACCGAAGAGGGCGTCTCTGAGGCGGACTTCACCGATTCGCTGGCGGCGGCCCTGCGCACACCGACGACGGTGCGGACTTCGGCGAAGCCGAAGATGAAAACGAGCATGGCCGCGGTCGCGTTCCTTTTCGTCGGGGTGGCGATCATTCTCCTGATCGGCTTTTACTCTCTATCGCAAAAGCCAAAGCTCAGCTCGACCGAGGGTAACACCGAGAACCCCTCCGGCGAGTCCGCCTTTATCGGTCACGCGGGCTGGATCGTGCGCCTGCCCAAGGATTATGTCGGCATTTCAGATTTTACCGACTCGAGCAAACAGCACCAAATCATCTATTTCTGCAAGAAGGGGACCGATCCGACGAATTTCGCCAACGAGGGTCTCTTCGGGCAGCTCGGCATCGTCAAGCTCGAGGTGCTCCCGACCCAGTTCCCGAATAACCCGACCGGGATCGCGAGTCTCTCGCGCATGGCCGCGGGCAAGTACAAGGGCGTGGGTGAAAAATTCGCGATGAAGAACATGCAGATCGCCAGCCTGCCCGGCGTCGCAGTCACGGTCCTTGCCCCTTTCCCGCGCGCAGAGACCTTCGTCCTCGGCCAGGACCAGATGTACTTCTTCTCCGGTGGCCAGGAAGACGACATCTGGCGCGATATCGTGCTCAGCCTGCGCGACGCCCACACCGAAAACTAAGGGGTCTGACCCCAAAGAAGCGGCCGCCGGGTTTCCCCGGCGGCCGGTCTTTTTTTGAGCCCGCGTGAGGCTTAGACGCCCTTGCTGACCTTCTCGAGTGTGAGCCAGCGGTTGGTGCCCGCGAACTTCTGGTGCATGCGGGATCGCGGCTCACCGTTGGGGTGACCGATCTCGGAGAGCTGCAGGTCCGCCAGTGCATCGATGCCGCGCGTGTGGAAGCCCTTCAGTGAGTTCTCAAGCGCCATCCCGATCGTGCGGAAGGCGAGCAAGGTCGAGAACTGGAGCGTGAAGCCCATCTTGCCTAGCATCTCGTTGGTGATCAGCTTGCCTTCCTGCTTGGCTTTGCCCCAATGGAGAGAGGGCGAGAGGTTGAAGCCGAGCATCTGGTTCGGGTAGTACTTGTGCACGCCCTCGGCGAACTCCTGCGGTCCCTCGAGGTCCGTGTTGTTGAACTCGGGCCAGATCACATCGACGCCGAGCGAGGCGGCCTCGAGCGCGCGGTCGATCGCGTGCTGAACGCTTCCGGTTCGGCCGCCGGGCACCGCGCCGTCGACGGCGTCCGTGCGCGCGATGACGACGAGGTTGGTCTCCGACGCCTGGGCGGCGGCTTTCACCGCGATGAGCTTCTCGATCCACTTGTTCGTCGGCACGAGGACCTTCTCGCGCTTCACGCCGTGATGCGCGACGATGTGGCCGCAGGTCCGCTCCGCCGGATCCTGGTCTTCCAAGTGGACGCCGCCCACTCCGGCTCTGATCAACTCGCGGGTGAGCGTGAACGTCTGGGTCGGACCGCCGAATCCCGCCTCAATGTCGGCGAAGATCGGGGGCGTGTTGAGAATCTGACCGCCGTCGTCGTAGAAGTGACGGTCGCGGGTGCCCTCGATGCCGCGCATGAGCTCGCGCGCGAGCTCCACCATCTGATGCGAGGGGTAGATGCCGATGTCGGGGTACATATTATGGGCGACGGCCAGCTGCCAACCGCTGGCATAGATCGCCTCAAAGCCGAGGTCGGTCAGCAGGGACGCCGTCATCGCGTCATACGCGCCGGCCGTGTGCAGAAAGGACTTCGACGGGTTCTTGACGCGGTTGGCGAATTTCTCCAGAAGCAGGGCGCGCAACTTGTCGGAAGGATGCACCTTCTCATGCGGGGCATACATCTTCGCGAATTCAGCTTGAGGGTACTTCCAGGTCTTTATGCCCTCGGGCATGGGGGCGACGGCTTGCTTAATCATCTGCTGGCTCCATTCGCTGGCTCGTTTGTATTTATCCGCCGTGGCGGATTCCGGATTCGCGGCCAAAATCTTATTGAGCTCCTCATTGAACCAACTCTCAACGAGCGCGGCGGTGATAACGACGCCTTCAGCCGTCTTCACGCCGTGACGCACGCGCTGGGCGATCATCAGGCGATAGATGCGGTCGGTCGCCAGGTCCTCCATGAAGTTGCCGATCAACGCGCCGGTCTTGTCGTAGCCCTTGATCATGCGCGCGCCGAGGCCGGACAGCACGCCAAAGCGATATTCGATGCAGGTGCGGATCGCGTCGCGCGTGCCGGCGACGGTCACCGCGCCGGCACCGGCAGGCGAAGGAGTCAGGTCGGGCTGTTTTGCGTCCGCATGCATGACGCCGAGCTGGTTCGGAGCCGGGAATTGCGACATCGCGCCCTCGTGCTGATCGGGATGGCCCGTCCAGGCGCCGTCAAAGCCGAAGGAGGCCTCGTTCTTCTTGTCGGCGGTGAGCCTTTCCAATGCGCGCGTGTTGATCGCCGCGTCGGTGCGATCAGGAAACAGCGCGCTCATGCCGCCGATGGCGAGCGCGCCGCGCCGGTGGCACGCGTCCACCAATCGTTTTCGCAAGTTCTGAAAAAAAGGGATGTCGTGAGGAATCGTATTGCGGTCCGGAAGAATCCATTTCGGATCGGCGAGCTTAAAGTGAAGCAGGCTCGCCATGTAGTCCCATCGTCCCAGGTTGAGACCGATCACATGCCGCTTGGCCGTGAAAAGGATTTCCTCGATCTGATACGCCGCGGGCAAAGACTCAATCAGGAACATGATTTTTGTCGTGCCCACGGGTATGCCGATCGCCGCTTCCATGGCCGCGATCACATCGGAGAACCAGGCAGCCTCCTCGAAAGATTCGGTTTTGGGAATATAGAAACAAAGCTTCGCCTGGAGCTCGGGGGTCTTCACCGCCTGACGGCGCTGATCCGCCGTCCCGTAAAAGAGCGCGGCGAGGTCGAACAACGAGCCGGACACCGTTTCATCCGGGAGCGCATGCGTCTCATCGAGATGAAGGCCGCGTGGTCGGTAAAACATGACCTGCTTGCTCGGCTTGATCGCTGTGGTCTTGCCGGCCGCGTCCGTGAAGGACAAGGTCCCCTGAATCGCCGCGACGGTGTTGCGATGAGCAGCCCGGACTCGATCCCAATCCGTTGTAATGGAATCCTCGCCATCAGGCATGCAGCCGGGATCCTTCGTGTTGCACATCGCAACGAGCAGCTTTGGATTGTCGGCGGGGCCCGTGATCTGGTTGCGCTGATCCCTCGCCCATTGGGGAACGGCCAGACGCCAGGCCCCGGCGGTCGCTTCTGATTCGGGCCGGTAGCCGGGCATGTCCCCCGCGTGCGCCTGTTCGAGGGAGCGGCGGCGCGCATCGAGCAGAATTTTTCGGCGGGGCTCGAAGGCGCGGTGCAAAGGAAGGAAAAATTCCAGGAGCTCGCGTGTAGGCTGGTCCTGCGAAAGGGCCTCTGTGATTGCGGTCATGTGCCTCTGGCTCGTTAGGTTAAGAAAGATGACCCGGGGCGGTCAATGGCGAGTTTATGCATACTTCATGTTATTTTTTTGACTCCCACCCCCCTTGCAAAAAACGAGATGTCCCGTTACACTCATATTCCGAGCCTACTGCAGCGGCTCGGCCTAGGAGGATACTCATGAAAAAGCAGGTGAAACGCCTCTCCGCCAAGAAGGCGGCCCCCAGCAAGAGCAAGAAAGCCCCCGTGCGTCGCCTCGTTCTGAAGGCCGCGCCCGCCGAAGCGATGACCGCCGATGAGGTCTCGCATCTCGAAACTTTGGTCAAGCGCTTTGAAGACAGTGAAAAAGCTTGGCAGCGCATGACAGCCCCGATCGAGGATGCCGACCCATGGACTCAGGTTGAGGAGCACATGCTCGAGCGCCGCGACGGCGACTCGGAGCGAAGCTGGAAGTTCTTCTCTAAATAGGTCCGAACCGGACCCGTACACCCGCCCCCCGAAACATCGGGGGGCGGGCTCTTTTTCCTATAATGAAACAGATGAAAGACTCGCGCCGGACAAACACGCTCATCGTGATCGCGTTGTTGATGATCGCGGTCGCGTTTGCCGCCTACTCGCTCATCATGATGAGCTGGTTCAAGGCGCCTTCGCGCGCGGGAGCCCCCGCCGGCAGCGCCGCGCCCTCACGCGCCGAGGCCGAGGAGCGCTTGAATCTTTCGCGCAAGGAGTTCCGCGCTCACCTGCTCGATGCACGCTCTCACATGCGTCTGTCTGACGCGCTTTGGAAGGCCGGACACCCGGTCGACTCTTTTTACGTTTTGTACGCCGCGCGCCAACTATTCAGCGATGACGCGTTCAGGCGCGCCCACGCCGAGGTCATTCTCGGCGCAGGCGGCCCCGCCGCCGAAATGCGCGCCCGTCTCAACGGCCTACGAGACGCGGCCTTGACCATCCCGGTCCACACGGAAATCGCGCGCGAGCATCCCGACACGCCCGAAGGCCGCCAGTCGCTCGACACACTCTCACGCCTTGCCGCGGGCGACGAGGCCGTGCAGGGCGGTGAATCCGCCCATCTCGCGCGCACCGCTCTCGAAGAGTTGCACCAAGGCGACCTTAACCATCCCGGAAAGCTCGCGGCTCTGGGCATGGCGTTATTCGCGCGCGGCGACTTCGCCCTTGCTCACGCCGTCGCTTCCGAAGCGCTCGCCAAGAATCCCAACCAAGCGGGGGCGGCGCAAATCATGGGCGCGCTGGCCCTCCAGCAGAAGGATATGGACGGGGCAATGCGTTGGCTCGCCGCGTCGTGGGATCGCAATCCCGACGACCTGTACAGCGCCTCGAAGCTGGCTCAAATTTACGACAAGCGCCGCGCCGACGCCGAAAGCGCCCTGCCGTATTACCTCGCGCTCTACCGTCAGAATCCGGACTTCGCCGACGGGGACGAGCCCGTCGAACGCCGCATCCGCGAAACCCTCGATTCGCGGCGCGAGTCGCTGCTTCAGCACGCGCCGGTCGAGGGGCTCGGGGCGCGCTTTGCTCTTGAGGACGCCTCTATTCGCGCCGAGGCCTGTCTGCGCGCGGCCTCATTCAAGGATCCGCGCTGGATCGACCGGCTGGGCGAGCTCCTTGACGACGACACCGAGATCGTAAGGCGCAACGCCGACTTCGCCCTGTTCGAGATCGGAAAGAAGGAACTGGAGGCGGTCCGCGCGCGTCGAGATGCGTGGCTCGGCAGCGACAAGCCCCTGGTTCGCATCCGCGCTCTTAATCTTTACGCCGACCTCGAGGGCAAGAACGCGCTTCCGGCGCTGACGACCGCGCTGCGCGACCCCAATCCCGCCGTACGCGCCTTCGCCAAGGTGATGGTCCTTGATCACTACTTCGCCAAGATGCCGGAGGCCTCCAAGATCCGCTCAAGCTATCTCGCGACCGAACGGGACCCTGAGGCCGTGTCGCTGCTGGCGCGTTTCCCCGCGCGATGATCTTCGTCGATACTCATGCCCACCTGGGCGATCCCCAGTTCGACGCGGACCGGGATTCCGTCTTTGAACGCGCGGCCGCGGCCGGCGTTTCACGCATCGTCGAGATCGCCGATCACCCCGATGAGTGGGCGCGCGCCGTCGCCATCGCGCGCGCGCGGCCGGCCAATGTGCGCTGTACCTTGGGACTGCATCCCTACTACGCGGATAAGTACGACGATGCCTTCCTCTCCAAGCTTCGCGCCGCGCTCGACGCCGCCCCGGAGGCCGTGGCCATCGGTGAAATCGGCCTCGACTACGCGAAAGCCGAAGTGCCGCACGACATCCAGCGACGCGCCTTCGCCGCGATTGCGGCCGCCGGCCGGGACTGGGATGTACCCCTCATCATCCACTGCCGCGACGCGTACGCCGATCTCGTGCCGATGCTGAAAGAACTCTTCCCGGCTAAGCCCGCGCCAGGCCGGTTCTGGGGCGTCATCCACTGCTTCACCGGCACACCTGAAGAGGCGGAGGCATGCTCAATACTCGGTTTCGCCCTCGGCGCCGACGGTCCTCTCACCTATAAGAAGAACGCCGCCCTGCGTGAGGGCTTCCGCCGCGCCGGCTTAGGGGCGGTCGTGCTCGAAACCGATTCCCCGTATCTACCCCCCCAAAGCTCCCGCGGCAAGCGCAACGAACCCGCGGCCATTCCCGAGATCGCGGCGACGCTCGCCGAGGTCCACGGGGTCCCGCTCGATGAGGTCGCCCGCCGCACGAGCGACAACGCCGCAGCACTTTACCGCTGGCCTTGATCCGCCCGTTGGCCGAGAACGAGTTCCCCGAGGCGGCCGCGCTGGCGGCCGCCGCCTTTCGCGAGGATCCGGGCTTCGCGCACATATTCCCCAACGACGCGCTCCGCCGTAGGCGGCTTCCGGCTCTCTTCGAGGCGATGCTCCGCAACGACGCGCTAGCGGGAGGACGCGTGTCGGGCGCCTTCGAAGGTGATGCCCTGGTCGGACTCTCCGCCGTCATCCCGGCAGGAATCGAAAATCCTGGGATACCGGATTGGATCAGGCATCTTCCTGACTTGGCTTGGTTTCTCATTGAGCCGGCCGCGCTACTTCGCGCTCTATCCTTGATCCACACGATCAAAGAACGCCGCACCAAGGACTCCGATTATCTGCACCTCCTCGCGGTGCATCCCGCGACACAGGGACGCGGCGTGGGTGCGGCGCTGATCAACGACGCGACCAAAAAAGCCGGGCACTCGCTTTACCTCGAAACTTTTTTGGAGTCAAATCGTTTCTGGTACGAGGCGCGAGGTTTTAAATTCTTGATGGAAGTCAGCTCACCCGTGCGCCCGACTTTCTGGACGCTGCGCCGCAGCTAAAGGAACTCACACCAGTGCGAGTTCGGGCTAAACGTTCGAGATAAAGACGTTCTTGACTTCGGAGTAGAGGTCGAGCGCCTTCAGGCCGAGCTCGCGGCCGAGCCCGGAGCCCTTATAACCGCCGAATGGAGCCTCGAGATGGACGCTCGAGCTCGTGTTCACCGAGATCACGCCGCTTTGCACGGCGCGCGTCACGCGCAAAACACGGCCGACATCGCGCGTCCACAGGCTCGCCGACAACCCGTAGGCTGAATCGTTGGCAAGTTTGATCGCCTCGGCCTCGTCTTTAAACGGAATCACCGCGAGAACCGGGCCGAAGATTTCTTCGCGGACGATTTTCATATTGTCGTCGGTGCCGGCGAATACGGCCGGTGTGAGGTAATGGCCCTTCGGCGGCACGCCCTTAGGGCGGACACCGCCGCACAAAAGCTTCGCGCCTTCCGCCTTGCCGGAGGCGATGTATCCCTCAATTTTGTCGTACTGCCGCCGGGAAATAATCGGTCCGATCTGGGTTCCTTTTTTCTCGGGATGGCCGACGATGAATTTTCTCGTCCGCGCGACGAGTTTCTCGACGAACTTATCGTGAATCTTGCGGTGAACCAGCACGCGTGAACGCGCGCAGCAATCCTGGCCCGCGTTGTAGAACACGGACCAAACGGTTTTCTCAACGCACAGTTCGAGATCCGCATCATCAAAGATAATGTTGGGGGATTTCCCGCCCAATTCGAGCGAGACGCGCTTAATGCCGTCGGCCGCCGCCCTCATGATGCCCGTGCCGGTCGCCGTCGAGCCGGTAAATGAAATCTTGCGCACGAGCGGATGGGCGACGAGCGCGTCGCCGCAGCCGGGGCCCGGCCCGGGGACCACATTGAGCACACCGGCGGGAAGCCCCGCCTCGGCGGCGAGCTTCGCGAGCGCGAGCGCGGTCAACGGGGTCTCGGGGGACGGCTTCAACACCACGGTATTACCGCAAGCGAGCGCAGGGCCCAGCTTCCAGGCCGCGATCACCAGTGGGAAGTTCCACGGCACGATGAGGCCGCAGACGCCGACGGGCTCGCGCAAAGTGTAATCAAGACCCGCGCCCGCAACCGGGATCGTTTCGCCGAAATGCTTGTTGGCCGCGCCGCCGTAGTACTCGAAGGTATCGGCGGCCAATCCCATCTCGTCCTTCGCGTCGCCGAGCGGCTTGCCGGCATTGCGGCACTCGAGCAAAGCCAAAGAATCAAGGTTCTGACGGATAAGTCCGGCGATCTTGAGCAGAATCTTGCCGCGCTCGCGGGCATGCATCTTCGACCATGGACCGATGGAGGCCTTGACCGCGGCTTCGACCGCGTCGTTTATGTCCTCCGCCCCCCCTTCCGCGACGCGCGCCAAGAGGGACCCGTCGGCCGGGTTGACGACGGCAAATGTCCGGCCCGATCGAGCGGCGACGAATTTACCGTCGATCCACAACTTGTTCAACATGCTAGAAATAGTTGGACGTAATGCCGCCGTCGACGACCATGGCCGCGCCGTTTGTCCAACGCGATTCGTCGCTCGCCAGATATAACGCCATGTTCACGATGTCCTCGGATTTTCCGAAGCGGCCCATGGGAATACGATTAAGTCGTTTGGCTTTCTCAGCGGGTTCTTTAAAAAGCCACGCCGTGAGAAGGGGCGTTTCAATCGGACCTGGGCAGATGGCATTCGTGCGAATGCCTTTGGGTCCGTACTGAACGGCCAGCGACTTCGAGAGCGCGAGAACGGCGCCTTTGGAAGCGGTGTACGCGTCCTGGGGAACGGTGCAACCGACCAGGGCCACAAAGCTCGCCACATTTATGATCGAACCGCCGCCGTTGGCGAGCAGCTCCGGAATACCGTGCTTGCAGACAAGATAAACGCCTTTGACATTGACGGCCAACACCGTGTCCCAGACTTTTTCTTCCGTATTCGTCACGGAGTTATCGTCGTTGGGAAAAATACCCGCATTGTTGTACAAAATGTCCAATTTGCCGAACGCCTTGATCGCCGTGGCGATACCGGCCTTCACCTCGGCTTCCTTTGCGACGTTCATGGCGACCGCGATCGCCTTGCCGCCGGCGGCCTGTGCCGTCTGCACGACGCGTTGGGTGGCTTCCAGATTCATGTCGCACGCAACGACGCTGGCACCTTCGCGCGCGAAGCGAATCGTCGCCTCGGCGCCCATTCCCGATCCGGCGCCGGTAATCAGCGCGACCTTCCCGGTGAGGCGCCCGCCGCTCATGAGATGACGAGGAAGCCGGCTTTTTTCACGGCTTCGCGCAGGCGCGTCTTGCCGAGATCGGTGTCGAGCCCCTTGTCGGTCGTCACGGTCAAGTTGCGCACGACCCGCCCGCGGCCGCGCAGCTTCCCGACAAGCGTAGAGATGTCCTTCGCCGCCAGACGGACATTGGTGACGCCTTCCTTCGCGAACCAGCGGATCGTGACGGTGCCGCTCTTGCGGCTGGGCATCAGCTTAAGGGTGAGGGCAGTTTCGGTGACAAAAAGGTCCCCGACCTCTTCTTGCGAATTTTTATCAATCATGGCGTCTCCTGCTCGGCGAGATGGGCACTGTAGCGCAACGGACGCAGGCCTGTCAACAAAAGGCAACAAAGGGGCCAGGCCTCTAATGGGCGAGGGATGGTTGGAGCAGCCAGCCCTTTTCCTTGGCCTTCGCTTCGAGTTCTTTGTCTCCGGACAGGATGACGCGCAAGCCGTCACCGTAAGACAGCAAATCGGCGTCGGCGGCGTCGCGGCCGAGGGCGAAATCGGGGGGCCGTCCCACCGACGCCTTCATAATCTCCGCCTTGCCGCTGCGGGTCGGCACGGGTCTGAGCACCGACGCGGAGTAGCGCGCGCCATCGGGACCTGCGCGAATGCCGACGACCCGGCTCGGGTCGATGCCGTAATCCGCCGCGGCGGCCGAGAGCGACGGCTGAGGCACGTCGTCGACGATCCAGACATCCATGCCGGCCGCCCGGAGTTTCTGGGCGAGGTCGCGCATCTCCGGGATTAAGCGCAGACCGCGGCGAATGCGCAGCGGAGCCTTGTCGCCCTCATCGGAGAGGACAACCTCGACACCCGAGGGTCGGGACTTCTCATCGATGAGGACCTCCCGCGCGTACTCGACGGCATCGCCCTCCTTCCAGCCGGCCCACAGCCGCATCAGGTACTGGCGGCATTCGCGTCGACCGACTTCACGGCAGAGCCCGAGATAGCTTCCGAGAATCTCCTTTCGATAATGGTGGTAGTCAGGCTGGGACTGCCACACCGCGCTCGACAGCGAGATAAAGTGATTATAGGCCGCGCGCGCGGGCTGGCGCCCATGAGCGACCGGAATAATGTTCCACCAGTCGTCGTCGAAATGGAAGTCGACTCGAGTCGTAAGGCGAAGGAAAACCAACTCAGCGGGATCGCCCACGACAAGCGCGTCGCTCCAAGGAAGGACGGCGACCGGGGGCTTGGTCGCGTCGTAGCCGGGCGCGCCCTTGCCGCGCTCCGCGAGAAATTTATTAAGCGCCGAGCGCACCTCCGGCGTCCAACGGCCGGCCATCACAAGCGGCGGACCCTGAACCGTGCTGGTGGATTCCTCCGGCGCCTGCGCGGCGACGGGTTTTTTCCACATCAGCCGGAAATTTTTCGGCCGCTTGGCCTCGGCGGGAACGGCCGCGAGGACCAGGAGTAAAAATAAAATTGTATTTCCGAACAAGTATTTCTTCATCGTCGTCGAGCAATGTTATAAAATAAACGCGCCCTACATTCTCGACGGAGGATTACCCAAGCTCAACATGGCGAATATCAAGAAGTCGGACCTGCTCAAGGAAGAGATCGAACACATCGATATCACCAAGCACGACATGCGTCCTCTCGTCGAAGCCTACTCGAAGATGTCCTTCTCCGCCCGCGACCTCGCGCGCGCGAGCAACATCTACGACAAGATGCTCGCCGACAAGGAATGCGGGGTGATTCTCTGCCTGGCCGGTTCCTTGTTCTCCGCCGGGCTGAAGAAGATCGTCTGGCAGATGATCGAAAGCAACATGGTAGACGCGATCGTCTCCACCGGCGCCAACATCGTCGACCAGGACTTCTTCGAAGCCCTCGGCTACAAGCATTACAAGGGCTCCAAGTGGGAAGACGACATGGCCCTGCGGGGCGCGCGCATCGACCGCATCTACGACACCTTCATCGACGAGGATGAGCTCGGCGCCTGCGACAACGTCATCTCCGACATCATCGGAAACCTAAAGCCCAAGCCTTACTCCTCGCGCGAGATCGTCGAAGAGATGGGCAAGTATCTCGTGAAGAAGTGCAAGGTCAAGGACTCGATCGTGCTGTCCGCGTACAAGAAGGGCGTTCCGATCTTCATTCCGGCCTTCTCGGACTGCTCGGCCGGCTTTGGGTTCCTCCACCACCAGTGGCACAACCCTGAGAGCCACGCCTCGATCGATTCCGCCAAGGACTTCCGCGAGCTGGTTCGCGTGAAGCTCGCCTGCGGCGACACCGGTCTTCTCATGATCGGCGGCGGCGTTCCCAAGAACTTCGCTCAGGACGTGACGGTCGGCGCCGAAATGATCGGCCTCGATCCCATCATGCACAAATACGCGGTGCAAATCACCGTAGCCGACGAGCGCGACGGCGCGCTCTCCGGCTCGACTTTGCGCGAGGCGTGCTCGTGGGGCAAGGTCGCGGTCACCGACGAGCAGATGGTCTTCTCTGAAGCCACCATCGCGCTCCCGGTCCTGGCCGGCTACGGCTGGCACAAGGGCAACTGGAAGAAGCGGCGCGAGCGCCGCTTCAACGCGCTGCTCAACGACGAGAAAGCCAAGATTCCGGCCGCTCTCCGGTAAAGATCTTATGGGTCGGGTTTTTTCCGACCTCAAGACCGCCGAATACGGCGCCTCGGGACACCACGAGGCGCCGTTTCGCGTTAAGAAGACCTTCGAGCGCCTCCGCGCCGCCGGCCATGCTCCGGAGCGGCCAACGGTCAAGGCCGTCGACACCGATGTTCTTCTCCTTCACGGCGAGAACCACCTCGCCTCGATCCGCTTAGGGACTTTCCAGGACGAGGACACCCCGTTCTATCCGAGCATCGCCGACATCAGCCTCATCAGCGTGTCCGGCGCCCTCTCCGCCGCGGATTGCGCGCTCGCCGGCGAGCCCGCCTTCTCCCTGATGCGCCCCCCCGGCCACCACGCCGGCAAAGACAAAGTCGCCGGCTTCTGCTATTTAAATAATGTGGCTCTGGCCATGGCGCGGCTACAAAAGACCAAGCCCGGGCTAAAGGTCGCCATCGTCGATTTCGACGTGCACCACGGCGACGGAACCCAGGAGCTCGTCCTCGGCCGCGAAAATACGATGTTTCTGTCCCTACATCAGTATCCTCTCTACCCCGGAACGGGCCTCGATACCCGCGCCAACTGCTGGAACATACCCCTTGAGGCGGGAAGCAACGGACATCGCTGGCTTGAGAGCTTCGAACCTGTTTTCGGGCTTTTGCTCGACACGAAGCCCGACCTGCTCGCCGTTTCCGCCGGGTTCGACGCCTACAAAGAAGACCCAATCGCCGGGCTCAAGCTCGACCGCGCGACCTTCAAGCGCATCGGATCCTTGCTCGCGCAGACGAAGCTTCCCCGCTTCGCGGCGCTCGAGGGCGGCTACTCCGAGGATCTCCCGCTGCTCGTCGAGAGCTTCCTCGACGGTTTTTTCTGAAGAGTCGGATTTACTAAGATCACGGCTGTGGCCCTCGCCGAGGCGTGTCGGAACATCCGCGCGAATTACCGCTTCCACGCCTCTTTGCGCGGAGGGCGCGGTCGGCGCCTGGCCTATCTCAGCGTCTATTACTTTTTTTTCATATTCATGCGCTGGGGCGATCGGCACCTGCGCGCGCTCACCTGGCTCAAGCGCCTGGGGCTGTCCGACCTTCCGGTGGAGGTCGAGACTCCCGACGGCCTCACGCTCGATCTTGATCTGCACACCGCGTTTGACCCGTTGTATTCAATCGTCGCGGAAGGCGACTATGAGCGTGAGACCGGCTTTCGCCCCGGTCTGGGCCAAACGGTCGTAGATCTGGGCGCCAACCTCGGCATTTTCGCCACGCGCGCGGCGGCCTTGGTCGGCCCGACGGGAAAAGTGATCGCCGTCGAGCCGCACCCGGATAATTTCCGGCGACTCGAGGGCAACGCTCGCCGCAACAATTTGTCCCAGCTTGACTGCATTCAGGCCGCCGCCGGAGACCGCGATGGAACAGTCGAGCTGTTCGTTCACGAGCGCGGCATCAATCACTCCCTGGTCCGAGGCTCAGGCCTCTCCGTGTCCGTCCCGATGAAAACCGTCGACGCCGTCGCCCGCGAGCGCGGCCTGACGCGTTTGGATCTGCTCAAGATCGACATCGAGGGCGTCGTGCCCGCCGCATTGAAAGGCGCGGCCGAAACGATTCGCCGCTTTCGCCCGCGCATCACCATCGAACGCGACACCGTGCCCGATACCGAAGGCGTCGACGCCATCCTCACGCAATTCGGCTACGAGTGGCGCGATTGGCGCGGACTGACCTACGCCTGGCCAAAATTATGATCAAAAACACCCTCGATTTCGATCCCAACGCCGCGCCCGGGGAGGACACCGGAGTTTTCGGCCTCCCCCATGAGGAAAAGGACGCGGCGCTCGTCCTCATCCCCGTTCCCTGGGAGGCGACGACCTCTTACGGTGGCGGCACCTCTAAGGGTCCGGCCGCGATCCTTGAGGCCAGCGCTCAGGTCGACTTGTTTGACGGCGAGGTTCACCGGCCGTACGAGCCGGGAATCTTTATGCGCCCCGAGTCGAAGGAAGTGAGGGCCTGGAACAAGACCGCGAAGGCGGCCGCGCAGAAGGTCATTAAGGAAGGCGGGCGTATTGAAGGGAATAAGAATCTACAGAAGGCGCTTAAAACGACGAACGAGCTGGGTAAAAAGCTGAATGATTGGGTCTATCGCGAGGCCCTGGGCCTCATGACCGCCGGAAAAATTGTGGGAATCGTCGGCGGGGACCACAGCGTTCCCTACGGCGCCTTTCGCGCCGCCGCTGAGACATGCGGAGATTTCGGGCTTTTGCATTTCGACGCTCACTCCGACACGCGCGTCGCCTATGAAGGCTTCACATGGTCGCACGCGTCTATCATGTACAACGCGATGGAGAACATTCCTCAGATCTCCCGGATAGTCCAGGTCGGTATTCGTGATTTTTGCGAGCAGGAGTACGAGTTCACCCGCGCTCTCGGCCCGCGCGCCAAGGTCTTCTACGACCGAGACCTCGCCAAGCGCCGTTTTTCCGGCGAGCCGTGGACGAAGACGGCCGAAGAGATCGTGGCCGCGCTGCCCCAGCAGGTCTGGATCACCTTCGACATCGACGGCCTGGACCCCAAGCTCTGTCCGCACACGGGGACACCCGTCCCCGGCGGTCTTGAGCTCGCGGAGGCCGTGCACCTGATCGGCCTCGTCGCGCGCTCAGGACGAAAAATTATCGGCTTTGACCTCAACGAGGTTTCCCCCGCCCAGGACGGCAAGGACGAATGGGACGCCAACGTCGGCATGCGCCTGCTGTACAAGCTCATCGCCTGGACCTTCGTCAGCCGCGGGCTGCGCAAAACTCGCGAATGAAAATCCTCGTGGTCATGGGCACCCGGCCCGAGGCCATCAAGCTCGCTCCCGTCGTGGCGGCCCTGCGCCGCCGCAAGGGGCTCAAAACCTTTGTGTGCGCGACGGCCCAGCACCGGGAGCTCCTCGATCAGGTCCTGACCCTTTTTGCCCTCAAGCCCGATTTTGACCTCGACCTGATGCGCCCGGGGCAGTCCCCCGACGCCGTCGCCAAGCGGGTCATCGCGACCCTGGGTCCGCTGCTCGCCCGATTAAAGCCGGACATGGTAGTCGTGCAGGGAGACACGACGACCGCCGCGGCGGCCGCGTTATGCGCCTGCGAACGCGGCATCCCGGTCGCCCACGTCGAGGCCGGCCTGCGCTCATTCAATTTAAATGATCCATTCCCCGAGGAGCAAAATCGGATATTCATCGACCTCCTCTCCTCGCTTGTGTTCCCCCCCACTTCGCAGGCGCGTAAAAATATCAGCCGTGAAGGTCTTCATGGCAGGACGGTTCTCACGACGGGCAATACGGTCGTGGACGCGCTGCGTTGGGCTAAGGGCCGTGTTCGCCCGACGCGGAGCGCCGCCAACGTGAAGGAGGTCCTCGTGACCTTGCACCGCCGAGAGATACACGGGGCGCCGCTCAATAAAATTTACACGGCCTTACTTGATCTCGTGCGCAAGCACGAGAATCTGGTGCTCGTCTATCCGGTGCACCCCAATCCAGCCGTCCTGGGGACCGCGAAGCGCATGCTGCGCCATCCCCGAATCCATCTCCTGAAACCTCAGCCCTACCCTGAATTTTTGGGCCTGCTCAACAGAGCCGCCTTCCTGATCACGGACTCCGGCGGCCTTCAAGAAGAGGCGGTCTGCCTTCGGAAACCCATTCTCGTCGTGCGCCGCAATACCGAGCGGCCGGAGGTCATCTCGAGCGGCGCGGGTCGCCTTGTCGGCCTCGATCCAAAAAAACTCAAACTCTGGGCCGGCAAACTACTCAGGAATCCCGCTCTTTTCCGCCGAATGAGCCGCGCCAAAAACCCTTACGGGGACGGACGCGCATCGGAAAGAATCGCCGCCGCAATCGCCCACTGGTTCGGCTTGGCCCCCAAGCCCAAAGATTGGAAGCCTTAAGCCCCGCTCAACGCTTCGCGGCGTAGACTTCTTCGAAAGCCGCGAGCATCTTGCGGGCGGCCGCTTGCCACGAGAAGTCTTTGCAGCGCTCAAGCCCCTGGGCCCGCATGCGGGCCCTTAATTCCGAGTCAAATGCCACCGTCGCCATGCCCCGGGCAAGATCCTCCGCGGTCGCGTCCACATGAAGGCCCGCTCCCGCGACGATCTCGGTTTGGGCCCCTCCTCGCGCGACTACGGTCGGGATGCCGCAGGCCATGGCCTCGGCAAGCGGAAGATGAAAACCCTCAAGGATCGACGCCGACACATAGGCCAGGGCGTTCTTGTAATACGGGTAGATCTTCGACTGCGCGACATTTCCCGCGAAGGTCACGGCGGCGCTTAAGCCCGCGCGGGTGAGGATGTCCTCAAGTGCATTCTGCTCCTCGCCCGGGGCGCCGCAAATGACAAAGCGATGCGGCGCCTGGGGATGAAGCTTCTTGAATAAGACGAAGGCCTCCAGGAGGACCCTCGGATTTTTGTGCGGGCGCGTGACGCCGACGAAAAGAAAGTACGGGATCTCCGCGGGATCGCGCGGAGAATCGTCCGGTTTGAACTCGTCGAGCGGCGCGCCGAGATAAACGACCTCGACTTTCTTCGCATCAAGACCCCAGTTCTTGATCGCCGCGTCGCGCGCGACGCCTGAGATCGCCAACACCTTGTCCGCTTGGCGCGCCGAGCGCGGCAGAAGCGTGTTGAAATAAAACCGGCCCCAGCCCGCGTGCCGGTCGTCGGTTGCATAGGCGAGTGTCATCGTCGAGGGCGTCCGGTCAAGCCTAGGAAGCCAGTTGGAAAAGCCGTGGACCATGTCCACGCCCAGACTTCGGAGCCGGTTTTCCTGCCAGCGTAGGCCGAGGTACTCCTCGGCGGGCAAAAGCAGACGCTGCGGAGCGTGGAGCGTTACGATTTTAAAATTTGCCTGACGGGGCAAATCGAGCGCCCTCAAGCGCTCAGAATCCTTCCAAAACGCACCGTACAGGACATACTCGTTCTTCTTGTCCTCGGCGGCAAGCGCGCGGATGATCATTTCCGTGTGGCGGCGGGAGCCGCCCCCGGCAAGAGCTCCCGTGATCTCGAGCGCGATTTTCATCGTTCGAATTGTAGCAAGAACGGAGAGGGCGCCTTCCCCCTGCGGGAAAGGCGCCCCCCATTCGTGATTCGTGCGTCTATTTAGCGGCGGCCGCGGCGCTGCATGTTCTCACCGCGTTTCTCGCGGCGCTCACCCCGGCGCTCGCTGCGCTCGCCCTGTTTTTCCATGCGCTCGCCCTTTTTCTCTACCCGATCCGCGGCCTTTTCCTTGCCTTCGCCCTCAAGTTTATCGGCCTTTTCCTGGAGCTTCTCCCCGCGCTCCTGCATACGCTCACCCTGCTCGTCAAGTTTGTCGCCGCGCTTTTCACGCCGCTCACCCTGATTTTCCATGCGTTCGCCCTTCTTTTCCTTGCGCTCGCCCTGCTTCTCGAGCCGCTCACCCTTCTTTTCTAGACCGGGCTTCTCCCCTTCCTGCTTCTGCACGCCGTCGCCGCTCGTGTCATCGGTCGCAGGATCGCCGGCACGGGCGGTAACAGACACCATCAAAATCATAACCAGCAAAGCCCAGTTCATCTTGTTCATTCTTCCCCCTTGGCCGATTTCCCGGCATTCCTCCTTATCATACGGACGGCCTGCGCGAAAGTTCACTTGTCTCACACACGCTCGAAGTATCGGCCGCGCTCCCAGTCCGTGACCGCCCGGTCGGAGGCAGCCTGCTCGGCCTTGGCGGCGTGAAGATAATGCTCGAACACCTCGTCGCCGAAGGCGGCGCGGGCTGCGTTGGACTTCTCGAAAAGTCCGATCGCTTCGTGCAAGGTTTTTGGCACCGGCGACACCTTTGCTTTATAGGCGTCCCCCGCCAGCTCCGCCGGCGGATCGATTTTTTTCTCGATGCCGTACAGGCCCGCGGCGATGGTGGCGGCCAGCGCCAGATACGGGTTGGCGTCGGCTCCGGGAATGCGGTTTTCAATGCGCAGGGAGTCCCCCTCCCCGACTACGCGAAAGCCGCACGTCCGGTTGTCGCGCGCCCAAGCGATGCGCGTCGGCGCGAAGGTCGCGGCCTGGTACCTTTTATAGGAGTTAATTGTGGGGGCAAAGAAGAGTGAAAACTCGCGCGCCAGAGACATTGCGCCGCCCAGAAACCACCGAAACTCCTTCGTGGGCTTTCCTCCCGACGAGAACATCGAGCGCCGGCCGGCTTTATCCCACAGACTCGCGTGGATGTGACACGAAGAGCCCGCAAGCTTGTCGCTGTATTTCGCCATGAAGGTCAGCGCGGCGCCTTTCTGCATGGCGATCTCCTTGGCGCCGTGCTTGTACACGGTATGGAGGTCGGCCATTTGGACTGGATCGGAGTATTCGAGATTGATCTCATGCTGCCCGGGGCCCCACTCGCCCTTCGAGTTCTCAATCGGCACGCCGGAGGCTTCCATGAGATTGCGAATGTCCCCCACCACCGGCTCCTCGCGAGTGCCCTGGAGTATGTGATAGTCCTCGATGTAGGTGCCGAAATGCTCGAGGCCGGTCCAGTTCTTCTTCTGCGCCGACTCGTAGGTTTCCCGCAGCAGATAGAACTCAAGTTCGGTCGCCATTTTAAGCGACCAGCCTTTCGTCGCCGCGCGCGCGACCTGATCTTTCAGGATTTGCCGCGGCGAAACCTTGATCGGATGCTCGTGCTTGGCGTCCATCACATCGGCGACGACGAGTGCGGTCCCGGGCAGCCAGGCCAGGCCCCGCCACGTCGAGAAATCGGGCATGAGCGCAAAGTCTTGGTAGCCTTTGTCCCAGCTCGTCAGCGCAAAGCCGGGCACCGGATCCATTTCCATGTCCACCGTGAGCAGATAGGCGCAGGCGTGCGTCCCGTGCTTCACCACCGATTTCGCGAAGTGCCGGGCGGTGAACCGCTTCCCGATCCATCGGCCCTGCATATCGGGCATCGCGAGGATCACCGTATGGAATTTGCCCTTCTTGATAGCGGCCAGCAGAGACGAGGCATTGTTCATGGGCTGAGTGTAAGATAAATGCCCAAAGCTGTCCAGTCCTCCCCCTCCTTAAAACAACATGTTAACAAACACAACTTAAAAGCACTGAACAGTCTGTAAAGATACCAGTCAGCAATATGGTGTAGTATTGACAATTTTGCAGCCACATGCTAGTATTAATAAGGTTTTCACGAGTAAACACTGTTGGGTCAAAAAACGAGTTTTCACGAGTAAACACGATATGGCTGAAATAATAGCGATCGCAAACCAGAAGGGGGGGGTGGGGAAAACCACCACCGCTGTCAATTTGGCCTCTGCTTTGGCCGTTTTGGGCCACGAAACGCTTCTTATTGATATGGATCCCCAGGGCAACGCGACCTCCGGGGTTGGCTTCAACAAGCATGAATTTGACCCAAACATCTACGATGTTCTCGTTGACCTCCTCCCATTGGAAAAGACCATCAAGCAGTCTCTACTTCCAAAGTTGTCGGCGGCGGGGGCAAACAACGACCTGGCGGGGGCTGAAATCGAGCTTGTTTCGGCCTTGGCGCGTGAAAGCCGCCTAAAAGGGGCCCTTTCGGCGGTCAAAAATCGTTTCGCCTTTGTGGTCATCGACTGCCCACCGTCCTTGGGACTTTTGACTGTTAACGCCCTCAATGCCGCCGATAAAATTATAATCCCGATCCAAGGAGAATACTACTCCATGGAAGGATTAGCCCAATTCACAGGGGCTGTGGATAGAGTGAAAGGCGCTTTGAACCCGAAGCTCGAGACGGAGGGGGGGGTCTTGACGATGTTTGACTCTCGCATGACCCTGTCCAACCAGGTCAAAGAAGAGGTGGCCAAGTTCTTTGGTCCCAAGATGTTCCAGTCCATCATCCCCCGCAATATTCGCCTGGCAGAGGCGCCGGGGTTCGGGCAAAGCATTTTTCAGTATGACGCCAAATCGAAGGGCGCCGAAGCGTATATGGCCTTCGCCCGGGAATTTTTGTCCCGGCGAGGGCTCTCCACGCCTCCCGCACCAGCGCTCAATGAAACCACGGAGAATCCAGCATGATGCGCAAAGCACTCGGTCGCGGCCTTTCGGCCCTAATTCCGACCTCCCCCGCACCGATTCCCACTGCGATCGCCGGCACCACTTCCACGGTCGAAGGGGGGATACTAAGGGTCCCTGTCGAGAAAATTCGGCCCAACCATCTCCAACCCCGGCGTCACTTCGAGCCGGAGGCCCTGACCGAGCTCGCAACCTCTATCAGACAACATGGCCTCGCCCAACCCATCGTCGTCTCTTTCGACCTGGCCACCCGCTCTTATGAGCTGATCGCTGGCGAGCGCCGTTGGCGCGCCACCCAACTGGCCGGGCTCCATGAGATCGACGTAGTGGTCCGCGAGCCTCGTGACGAAAAGCACCGCATGGCCCTGACCCTCATTGAAAATCTACAGCGCGCGGACCTTAATCCGATCGAAGTCGCGCTCGGCTATCTGCGCCTTATGAAGGAGTTCGGGATCAACCAAACCGAACTCGCTGAAGAGGTCGGTAAATCCAAGGCGACGATTTCTAATACTTTGCGCTTGTTGGACCTGTCTGACGAGATTCAAAAGGCGCTCCAATATGGCCAGGTCAGCGAAGGTCACGGCCGCGCGCTGCTGACAATTACGGACCCCAATCTTCGCCATGCGGTCTTTCAAAAATTGGTCGCCAACAAATTATCCGTTCGCGAGACCGAGGCCCTAGCGCGCGAAATGGAGGCTGGTCCCCTTGTCTCAGATTCAACGGTCAAGGAGAAGCGCCCGGAAGCCAAGTCGGCGGATCTTCGCTCCCTCGAGGAATCTCTGCAACAGGTGCTCGGCACCAAGGTTGTCATTCGCACGAAAAAAATCCCTTCGAAGGGCTCCATCCAAATCTCATTTTTCTCTTTCGAAGATTTTGACCGCATATTAAAAGTGCTTAGAAAATAATGATAATTTCATATTTAACTTTAATCGCAGCGCTGAGCGCGGCCGCGGCTGACGGCCTGCCGACCTCTTTTTCCACGAGCTCGATCGTTCCCACGATCGTCACGTTGGCGCCAAGCCTGCATGAGTACGGCCGATTCGCGGACGGAGGGCCCGACGCGAACTGGTATGTTGGATTTAACAATGCATGGATCGTGAAGTTGCCGCCGGCGCCCGCCGGAGATTTCCCGCACGCTTTCATTGGCGCGAAGCTCGGGCGCGCTAAAACGCGGCCCGTGCCGGACAAGCCGTGGCTGCGCGAGACGATTCCCGGGAAGGTGTATGCGGGCATTTCTCCTTCACCCGCGTGGACCTCCGAGCAAAGTTTTTTCCTCGCCGAAACCCGGGACATTCCCGCCGAAGCTGACCCGCAAGCGCGTGTCGATGGCGTCGGGGCCGGAGAATGGTTCTGGGCGGAAGTACCGCTGGCTCAGATCAGCTTCACCGGACCCAATTATCTGATCGTGTGGTCTCCGACGAATTATTTCACAAAGGCCTCCAGCGCGCCGATCCTGGCCGCGACTGATCTCGACGAGCCGGGGGGGGAGACCCGGGCGTGGCTTAATCGCTCGATTCAAGGCGTGCCGCCGCGTGCGCGCGGGGCCTCCCTCGAAACCCCGCTCAACACATTGGCACCAGCGATCGCCATCAAACTCGTGCCTCCTGGACCTGACGAGCCCGCCGTGTCCGTCGCCGATTTCAGCGTCGCGCGTGCGGGCAAGCGCGTGATCGTGCGCTTCTCCGCCGCCGGGGAAGACGTCTCCGAGGCCTGGGTGGAGGCGTCCCGCGACCAGCTCGAGTGGCAGCGCATTTCCCGCCTTCAGCGTAAGCCTCCCTACATGTTCTCCCTGCCGCCCGAAAAATCCCCGGCGCCGGGCTCTTTCGTGCGCGGTGTCGCGCGCGACATCTCCGGAGCGCTTGGAATCTCCGAGGGGTTTATGATTCCGTATGCGCCGCGCTGACGGGCTCGTCGTCGGCGTCGTCGGCGCCACCGGCATGGTCGGCCGAGAGCTCGTCGCGCTCCTTGAGTCCCGTCGTTTTCCCGTCAGCGAGCTTCGTCCGTTCTCGTCGGGACGAACCGCGTCGTCGGTGCGTTTTCGAAACCGACCGCTTTCCGCGCCGGGGGTCACACTCGCCGCGCTGAGCTCCTGTGATCTCGTTTTCCTCGTTAGCTCAGACGAGGTCGCGCTGAAGCTTGCTCCCACACTTTCCAAACTCGGCGTCTGGACGATCGACGACAGCGCGGCATACCGATTAAATAAATCCGTTCCGTTGGTCATTCCCGAGGTGAACAGCTCGGCGCTGACGCAGGACCGCCGTTTGATCGCCGGTCCGAATTGCACGATGACGGGACTTGCCGTCGCGGGCGCCCTTCTGCATCGCACTATCGGAGTGCGTGAGGTCCGCTTAGCCTCCTACCAGGCCGTCTCCGGCGCCGGTAAGGCCGCACTCGGCGAACTGCTGTCTCAATACTCGGCGCTGTCCGGTCTCCGGCCGGAATTAAGCGGACGCGCCCCGGTCCTCTCCGCCGGAACTTCCACCATTCTCCCGCGCACGATCGCCTATAACGTCATCCCCCAGGTCGGCCGTTTCGGCGCCGACGGCTATTCCACCGAAGAAACCAAGGTGGCCGCCGAGCTGCGTAAAATCTGGTCCGCGCCGCGTCTGAAAGTCTCCGCCACCACCGTGCGTGTGCCCACGATCCGCGGCCACGCTCTGGCCGCATGGCTGACCTTGGCGCGTCCGATCACTTTGGCCCGCGCCCGCGCGCTTCTCGCGAAAACCCCTGGGCTCGTGCTATCCCGCGACGGCGACTACCCAACCCCTCGCGCGACGGGGGGCAAAGGTCCGGTGTATGCCGGCCGCCTGCGCCGCGGCGCTTCACCCAACGAATTGGCTCTCTGGGTCGTGTCCGACAACCTCCTCAAGGGTGCCGCCTTGAACTCGGTGCAGGTCGCCGAAGAGCTACGCCGCCGCGGCTGGCTCAAGCCCCGGAAATGAAGCTCGTCCTGGCACTCATCCTTGCGACTTGCGCCGCGGCGGAGCCGAGTCCATTTGATTCCGCCGACGCCGCCTGGGCCGCCAAAGGCTACACGGTGAAGGAGCGCGTCTCCGGCTCCAAAGGGGATCTGTCCATATCCGCCGTTATTTATACCCCGACCGCCGGAGGCGGCGACCGCCTCGAGGTTTATGTCGTGGCCAAAGGCAGAGCCTACCTGGGCTTCACGCATCCGTCAACGGTCGAGCGTCTCGAACTCGACCCCTCGCCCGGCGGGCGATTTTCCGACATGTTCCACGACGGGTCGATGGCCCTGGCCTATCGCGCGACGCGCTCCTCTCTGGGCGCCACCGACCTCAACATTCTACGGTGGAAGCGCTTTAAAATCGAACGCGTCGCGGTGTTCTCCGAGGGCCGTTTCCACCGTTTCGAGGACGGCGCGGTCGTAGCCGCGCGGGAGCTTCCGCTCGGCCGCTACCTCTCGATGGGCTGCGAGGACTTCGGCACGATCTCTCGCTCCGCCTTCAGGACCACCTTAAACGCGCCGCGAATCGGCGGCTTCGTGGATGTCTCCTTGGAGCACCCGGAGTACTTCAAGGCCGAGATCGTCCGCAAGGAAAAGGCGATGGCCCGACTTAAAGGCGAGCTTGAAAAAAACGCCGGCGAATACCTGGGCCTGGCGATCTCCACGTACTACGACTACGCGGCCCTGGGCCGCGCCCAGGAAGGCTGGACGCGCCTGCGGGAGTTCTTCACGATCCCGGCCTTGGCGCCCGCATCGGTCAAAACCTGCATGACCTCGATGGAGAAGGACCTCCGCGCCAAACTGAATATTCCTGCGAACTGGCCCTAAAGACCTGGACTCGTGCCGGGCCATTCGGGTAGAATCGGCGCATGACCAATATCCTCGCCGCCGCCGCGCTCATCGCCTCCCAGATCGGAACCCCGCTTCCCGCCGATGCTCCCGCTGTGGCTGTTCCGGTCGCGATCGCGAGAGAAGTTCCCGCGACGCGCGCCGTGGCGTCCGCGTCCGGGTATGTCTCGGCTACGGGCTATCTCTCGGGCTCCGGCTTCATGCAGTGCAGCGCGCCGCAGAACGGCTCCGGCTGGATGAGCGGCTCGGTGAACCTGACGGCAAACCTGTCCGTCAACGGGCCCGATGGCACGCACGGCTATGTCCCCGTCTCAGGCTATGTCTTCCTGAACGGCTCCTGCCAGAATGGCGCGGGCTTCGTCAACGGTTCCGCGTCGGTGAACGGGTGGGGGACCTTGTACGCGCGCGACGGCAAGCGCGCCGGCACGGTTCAGCTCAACGGGACGGTGTTCGTCAGCCAGTACGTCTCCGGCTTCGCCTTCATAAATCAGTACGCGAACGTGAGCGGATACTTCACCGCCGATCCCGCGAACTAACGGCCGATCGCTTCTCTCAGGAAGTTCGGGAGCGCGAAACAGGCGGCGTGAATGTCCGCGTTATACCAGCGCAGCTTGATTTTCGAAGCCTTCACGCGCGCCGGACGGAAATCTTTCACCGGATGCAACCCCTTCGTGGCGAAGGTAAACGCCCAAAGACCGCCCGGATAGGTCAGATTGTTGAACAGACAGACCTCGACGATGGGAAAGATCTTCGTCGTAATCTTGAATAGGTTCTTGATCGTCGAGATTTCGTAGAAGGGGGAGCCGGCCTGGCTCGCCACGACACCGTCCGCAGTCAAGATTCTCTTTACGTTCTTGTAAAACGTGGGGCCGAACAACTCGGCGGCCGGTCCGAACGGCTCGGTCGAGTCCACAATCACCACGTCGAAAGTCTCGCTCGTCTGCGCGACGAACTTCACGCCGTCGTCGATGAGAACATGGGCGCGCGTGTCGCAAAGAGCGCCAGCGGTTTGGGGGATGTGCTTGCGCGAAGCCTCCACCACCAATCCATCGATTTCCACAAGGACACACCGCTCAACGGAGCGGTGCTTTAAGACCTCGCGCACGGTGCCGCCATCACCACCGCCGATAACGAGGACGCGGCGAGGATTGGGGTGCAGGAACAAGGCAGGATGCGCGATCATCTCATGGTAGACGAATTCATCGCGTTCGGACACCATCGTCATGCCGTCGATCAGCAAAAGCTTCCCGTGGCCGGCGGTCTCCACGACCTCGACGGTTTGGAAGGGACTCTTGCCTTTAAAAAGCCGCTTCTTCAACTTGAAGCTCGTCCGAACGATGCCCTGGTAGACCTCGTCAACCCAAACGGTCTTTTTGTTCACAGCACGATCTCCACGGCCGGGGCCGCCCCTTCGACGGGTTTGAAATGATGATCAAAGGTCACGCGATAGCCGCAGGACAGATTTTGGCGAACCGCCCGCTTGATCGGATAGTAGCAGCGGATCTTTTGGCGCGAGGTCTGCGGCTGGAAGAGAATTACATCGCAGGATTGCGGCTTAAAGAGCTCAAGCACGCGCGTGACCGTCTCGTTCGCGTCTCCTTCGACCGCGTTCGTCTCAAAGCTCACATACGAACCGATTTTCTGCGGCGTCACATGAATCGTGTAATACTTGGAGCCGCGAATCGCGTTGAGCGAGTAGCCCATCGGCTCGAAAAGGTAATCGTCCACCTGGAATCCCGGAAGAATAGACCAGACGCCGGATTTCTCCTTGATAAAATCCTTTTTGCGGGCGGGGCCGCTCATGAAGACGCGAGACGCCTGCGGATCGATCCCATGCATCAGGATCTCCAGCGTCAAATCCTCCGCAACCGGCGCATAGGGTTTATCGAGATGGAAAAGAAAAACATGATGATCGTCCCCGTCTCCAAAACGATATGACTTCGCCGGCATGCGGTCGGTCAAGCGGCGACAGTCGTCGAAGAAGTTTGAAGGCTGGTATTCCTGGTGATGCGCGTTTTTACGCTCGTAAACGAGATATTGGAATGCGTCCGTGCCGAAATCGTCGACGAGCCCGATGACGGCGGCGACCAGATCCGTGCGGCCGCAAGTGATCATCGTCAGCCAGGTGTCAGTGACGAACAGGCTCGACTCCGACAGCAGATACGCATCCATGGATTCATTGGAAATCGTGGAAAGAACTTGGGCATTCGCCTTGGCGACGATTCCCTTCCAATAATCATGGCCTCGGGCCCGCAGAGATGGGAGCCCCGCGACCATCGCGAGCTCCACCTTTTTTTCCGGCCCCTCGAAAAACATTTAGCGAGACCTCCGATTGCGCGCGGCGACTTCCTGCGTGCGCAATGCGCGTTCGCCGGCCTTGATCGTCTTCCAATTAGCGAGGACTTCCTTTGAATTCTTGAAAGTCCGCGTGCGCCCGAACACGTGAGGGTGCCGGCGCATGAGCTTGCGCGCTTGGCTATCGGCGATCGTATTGAAATTGAAGCGCTTTTTACCCAGGCGCGCGTGGAAGAGAACATGGAAAAGGATGTCGCCCAACTCGTCCTCGATCTCATGCCAACGCCCACCTTTGAGCGCCTCGGCGAGCTCAAGCGATTCCTCGCGCAGAAAGGGAATCAGGCTCTTGTGCGTCTGCTCGCGGTCCCAAGGGCAGCCCTTCGGACCCAGGAGCTTGGCCACGACGGCGTCGAGTTTTTGGATGCCCTTGGTCATAATCAGGGGACCGCGATCCGCTCGGCGCCAAAATACGGGACGAGCACCCGCGGAATGAGAACAGAGCCATCGGCCTGTTGATTGTTCTCGAGAATCGAAGCGGCCAGACGCCCCACGGCCACGCCGGAGCCGTTCAAGGTATGGACGAGCTCGGCCGGAGCTTTCGCGTCGCGGCGGAAACGAGCCTGCATGCGTCGCGCCTGAAAGTCGGAGCAGTCGGAGCAAGATGAGATTTCGCGGTACTTGTTCTCCGACGGCATCCAGACTTCGATATCGTAGGTCTTCTGTGCGGCAAATCCCATGTCGCCCGTGCACAGATGAATCACCCGGTACGGAAGCTCCAAGGCCTCGAGGGTCCCGGCCGCGTCTATGGTCAGTTGCTCGAGTGCGGCAAGCGAATCTTCCGGCTTCGTGATCCAGACCAGTTCGACTTTATCGAATTGATGATTGCGAATGACGCCGCGGACGTCCTTGCCGTAGGTGCCGGCCTCCTGACGAAAGCAGGCGGTCAACGCCGTCAGTTTCATCGGGAGTTTCTCAGCGGGAAGAATTTCCTCCCGGACCATGTTCGTCAGAACGATCTCGGAGGTCGAAATCAGGTAAAGAGTGCTTGTCTTATCGCCCTCGACATTCACGGTCTTGTACATGTCCGCTTCGAACTTAGGCAGTTGGCTCGTGCCCTCGAGGATTTCAGGCAGAGCGAGATACGGGGGATGAACCTCAAGATAGCCGCTCTTCTCATGGCGATCAAGCAGGAAGTTGCCGAGCGCGCGTAGGAGCTTGGCCCCCGGCCCCTGCCAGAGAGCGAAGCGAGAACCCGCGAGCTTAACGCCCGTCTTCATGTCGAGCGCTCCGAGCTTTTCGGCGACGGTCTGATGATCCAGCGCTTTGAAATCAAATTGGCGCGGTTGACCGGAAGTTCGGATGACCGGGTTTTCGGTTTCGTCCTTGCCGACAGGAACGGAAGAGTGGGGAATGTTAGGGATAACCATCGCCGCATCCCGGATGAGTTTCTCAGAGACCAGCAGCGCGGCTTCTTTTTCGGTCATGCGCGTCTTAAGCTCGGACACCTCGGCCTTGAGCTTATCGGCGGTGGCCGCATCCTTGGCGGCCATGGCCTTGCCAATCTGCTGAGAGGCGGCATTTCGCTGCGCGCGCATCGCCTCGACCTCGATCATGAGCGCGCGGTGGCCTTCGTCGAGCTTGAGAAGTTCGTCGAAGACGACGCCGAACTTGGGATTGCGCGATGAGAGCGCCTGGCGAACGCCGGCGTTGTTTTTACGCGCGCCGCCGAGATCAATCATTTGGAGACCTCAAGCACGCTCTCAAGCGAACGCACGGCGACCTCGCCGGGATGCGGCTCGATCCTCACCTGGAGCTTCATGCGGTCCGCCCACCATCCAGCGCGCGCGAGCTTAGCCAGATAAAGTTCCAGGGCGGGAGAGGTCGTCAGAAAAACGTCCTGCGTCATATTCGGCCCGACTTTCGGCACACGCTTCTCGTCGACCATGAAAGGAATCGCCCAAGCGGTCTCAGGCTTCTCACCGGCAATAGGCGCCACGCGCCCCGTCATGCTGTAACGCAGCAGGATGCCCTCGGCCGCGACCGGCCCTCGGTTCTTCAGCGTCAGCCGCGCGCGCAAACGGGCGTCGAGCTTCGGAGGTCCGTCGATGATCTGGCCGATGTCCTCCCAAGCGACCACGCGCGCGCCGGAGACACGGGCACGCTGCCAAGAAACCGCCTCAAGCAAAAGCTCGGCCCTGACGCTCGCGGCCCAAAGGGTCGCGAGCGTCAGGATCAGCGCGGGAACAGCCCGCTTCAATCCGCTTGCCTCACTTCTTGCCGCCGTCGATCGGGAGTTCGGGGCTGACAGGCGGTTCCGTCGCGATCGGAGCGACGCGCGCCACCTTATCAACCTCATCAAGGCGCACAAGGCGCACGCCCTGAGTGTTGCGCGAAATGGTCTTAATGTCTTTGCAGCGCAGGCGAATCGCCTTGCCCTGCTCAGTCATCACCATCAGATCGTCGTCGTCGGTCACGAGCTTGACGCCGATCACGGAGCCGTTGCGGTCCGTCGTTTTAATCGTAATGATGCCGCCGCCGCCGCGATGCTGACCACGGTACTCGGAAAGTTCCGTGCGCTTGCCGTGGCCGTGCTCACACACCGTCAACAAGGTCTTCTTCGTGTTGGGAGGAAAGACTTCCATGCCCACGACCTTGTCTTCCTTGTCCACGCGGATGCCGCGCACGCCGGCGGCTCCCCGACCCATTGAGCGGATGTCGCTTTCCGGGAAGCGAATGACCATTCCGTCCTTGGTGGCGACAAGCAGTTCGTCCTTGCCCGAGGTATGCTGAACCTCGACAAGCACATCGCCTTCATCCAGAGTGATGGCGATAATTCCGCTTCTGCGGATGTTCTCGAAGTCAGACAACGGCGTCTTTTTAACAGTGCCGTTGCGCGTCGCCATCGCCAAGAAGGTTTCCTGACCTTTCTTTTCCTCGAATGAAGATATGGCGATCGCGGAAGTCACTTTTTCCTCGCCGGTCAGGGCGAGAAGATTCACCACGGCCTTGCCGCGAGAGGTGCGGTTGCCCTCAGGAATCTCGTACGCCTTCAGCGCGAATACGCGGCCTCGGTTTGTGAAGAACAGCAGCGCGGCGTGCGTGTCGGTGACGAAGAAGTGTTCGATGAAATCTTCTTCCTTAACGTCCGCGCCGGTGATGCCCTTACCGCCGCGTCCTTGAGCGACGTAGGTCGCGACAGGAATACGCTTAACATACCCCGTGTTCGAGAGGGAGATGACGACATTTTCCTTCTGGATCAGGTCCTCGAGGGACATCTCGGCCGCCTCAGTCGTGATCTGGGTCTGGCGAGGCTTGCCGAAGGCTTTCTTGACACCCTCAAGCTCATCGATGACAATCGCGTAAACCTTCTTGATGTCCGCCAAGATCGCCTTATACTCCGCGATTTTCTTGACCAAGCCGTCATACTCCTCTTGAAGGTCGCCGACCGACAGCTTCGTCAGGCTGGCAAGGCGCATCTCGAGGATGGCGTTCGTCTGAGCCTTCGACAGCTCGAAGGCTTCCATCAACTCGACGCGGGCGCTGTCCGTGTCTTTAGCGGCGCGAATGATCTTGATGACGCGGTCGATATTCTTGATCGCGGTGATCAGGCCTTCCAGGATGTGGGCGCGATCCAGGCACTTGCGCAGCTGGAACTTCGTGCGGCGCGTGACGACGACCTTGCGATGCTGAATGAAGTGACCAAGCATGTCGCGCACGCCCAATACTCTCGGGCGGCCGTCGACAAGAGAAAGAAGAATCACGCCGAAGGTCGTTTCCATCTGCGTGTGCTTCAGCAGCTGGTTTAAGACCACATTCGCGTTGCCGTCGCGCTTGATTTCAATGACCACGCGCATGCCGGTGCGGTCGGACTCATCGCGGATGTCGGAGATGTCGGGAATCTTCTTGTCGCGCACGAGGTCGGCGATGGTTTCAAGTAAGGTCGCCTTGTTGACCTGGTAGGGAAGCTCGTCGATGATGATCGCCTGGCGGTTGCCTTTAATATCTTCGATGTTGGTTTTCGACTGGATACGCACAGAGCCGCGGCCGGTCTCAAAGTAGTCCCTAATTCCCGCCTTGCCCCGCACGATGCCGCCGGTGGGGAAGTCGGGGCCTTTGATGATCTTCATGAGCTCTTTGCTCTCGATCTTCGGATCCTTAATGAGGGTTATCGCCGCCTCACATACCTCGGAGAGGTTGTGCGGAGGGATGTTGGTCGCCATGCCGACCGCAATTCCGGAAGAACCGTTGACGAGAAGGTTCGGAACTTTTGCGGGCATAACGCTCGGTTCGGTCGTCGTACCATCGAAATTGGCGGTGAAATCAACCGTGTCCTGATCGATGTCGGCCATGACCTCTTCGGCGATCTTGGCGAGGCGGGCCTCCGTATAACGATAAGCCGCCGCGGGGTCTCCGTCGACGGACCCGAAGTTTCCTTGCCCGTCGATCAGAGGGTGAAGCAGAGAGAACTCCTGAACCATGCGCACCATCGCGTCATACACGGCGGAATCGCCGTGCGGATGATACTTTTTGAGCACTTCACCGACGACGCCGGCGCACTTCGAGTACTTCTTGTTCGAAGCGAGGCCCTCATCATGCATCGCGTAAAGAATGCGGCGATGTACGGGCTTGAGGCCGTCGCGCACATCGGGCAGAGCACGCCCGACGATCACCGACATTGAATAGTCAAGATATGAGCCGCGCATCTCGGCGCCAAGGTCGCGCTGAAAAATATTACCGATGGGTTCGGGAGTAATATCCGGCTGATTGTCGGGTTTGCTCATGGTCTTCTCCGATTAACTTAAAAGTTTAAATTCAAACGATAGCGAACTTGGACGCTTGGTGTCAGGCTTACCGGTAAGCCTGACACCTATTCGTTAGATGTCAAGGTTCTTAACTTCTTTGGCGTGTTTCTCGATAAACAGGCGACGCGGCTCGACTTTATCACCCATGAGGGTCACGAAGGCGTCTTCCGTATCGGTGGCGTCCACGATCTTGACCTGAAGAAGACGGCGGCGCTTGGGGTCCATCGTGGTCTCCCAGAGCTGGTCCGGGTTCATTTCACCAAGACCTTTATAGCGCTGAATCATCGCGCCGTGGCGACCCGCGTCGCGGACCAGGTCAAGAAGATCTTTGAGGCTGTAGCCGTCGACTTCGTTATGAGAGGTTTTCGCCCGGAACAGCGGCTGGGTCTTTTCATCACGCATGACGTCGTACCACTTCAGATCGAGGCCCATGTCCTTAAACTTTTTGGACAAGGTATCGAGCTTCGCCATCTCCCAAAGCTCCTGCATGTCGGGCTCGAGAGATTCCGTGTCGGCCTCGCTGAGCGGAGATTCTTCGGCGACGATCTCGCCTTCGGCCGGGGCGGCCGAACCCTTCACGGGCGCTTTTTTGGCCGCCCGCTCTTCGACAAGCTTCTTCTTCTGGTCGGCGACATACGCGTCACGATAGATCTTCCACTCCTTTTCGGAGTAGAAGAATTCATGCTCGCCCGCGCTCTTCTCGACGCGATACAGCGGAAGTTTACCGGAAGCCTGGTACTCAAGGAAATCCTCGAGATGGAGGCTCTTACGGCCGATATGGCGGATCAAGCTCTCAAGCTCCGCTAGAAGCTTCAAGAGATCGCGAAGATCCTCGGCGTCGAGTTTCTTGGACTTGCCGTTGGCCGGGTTGACCGCGGTGACCTCGAGAGAGTTGCGGCCCTCATTAAGAAGCCACTGCTCCATCTTCTCCTCGGTGTCCACATACATTTCGGTCTTGCCCTTCTTCACCTTAAACAACGGCGGCTGGGCGATGTAGATGTGGCCGTTCTCGACAAGAGCCTTCATCTGACGGTAGAAGAAGGTGAGGATCAAAGTGCGGATATGTTGACCGTCGACGTCGGCGTCGGCCATGATGATCAGCTTGTGGTAGCGAAGCTTCTCGATTTTAAGACCGTCTTCGCCTTCGCCGATGCCGGTGCCGATCGCGGAGATCAGCGTGCGGACTTCTTCGTTGGAAAGAATCTTAACGAGGCGCGCCTTCTCGACGTTGAGAATTTTACCCTTGATGGGCAGGATAGCCTGGAACACGCGGTCGCGTCCCTGCTTGGCCGAGCCGCCGGCTGAGTCTCCCTCGACGATAAAAAGCTCGGAGCGTTCCGGGTCGCGTTCCTGACAATCAGCAAGCTTGCCCGGGAGGCTCGAGCCATCGAGCACGCCCTTTCGGCGGGTGAGGTCCTTCGCCTTGCGCGCGGCCTCGCGCGCCTCTGCTCCCGCGATGGCTTTCGCGCAGATGGACTTCGCGGTCGAGGGATTTTCCTCGAAGAAGGTGATGAGGGCGTCGCCCACGATGGACTTAACGATTCCCTCGACCTCGGCGTTGCCGAGCTTGGACTTCGTCTGTCCTTCGAATTGCGGATTCTGAATCTTACAGGAGAGCACCGCGCACAGGCCTTCGCGCACATCGTCTCCGGTCACGCTGAAGTTCTTGCCCTTGAGCAGGTCGTACTTTTTGAGATAGTCATTAACGACACGCGTCAACGCCGAGCGGAAGCCCGCCAAATGGGTACCGCCTTCGGGCGTCTTAATGTTGTTGACGAAAGAAAAGACGGTTTCGGAGTAGTCGTCGTTGTACTGAATCGCGAAGTCGACGACGACCTCCTCCTTCTCTTTGCTCATCGAGATCGGATCACGATGGACGACCTTCTTATTATGATTAAGGTGCTGCACGAACTGAGTGATGCCTCCTTCATAATGGAAGGCGTGACGCTTATCCTCACGCTCATCGGTGATCGAGATCTTCGCTCCGGCGTTCAGGAAGGCGAGCTCGCGCAAGCGATTGGAAAGGGTCTCAAAGGAATACATATGCCCGTTAAAAATATCAGGATCGGGCTTAAAGGAGATCTTCGTGCCGTGCGAGTCGGAGTTACCCACGGCTTTCACATCGGCATCGGGCTTGCCTCGCTTGTAGTTTTGAATCCACATCTTGCCGTCGCGATGAATTTCAGCCTTCAGCCATTCGGATAGGGCGTTGACGCAGGTGACGCCGACGCCGTGAAGGCCGCCGGAGACCTTATAAGCCGACTTGTCGAACTTACCGCCGGCGTGAAGGACGGTTAAAATGACTTCAAGGGCGGACTTGCCCTTGAACTTAGGGTCCTTCATCGGGTCGACGGGAATCCCCGAGCCATCATCCTTTACGGTGATCGAGTTTCCCTGGTGGATAAAGACGTCGACCGTCGTGCAGCGGCCGGCCAAAATTTCATCAACCGAGTTGTCTACGACTTCATAGACAAGATGGTGAAGGCCTGACGGCCCGGTGCTGCCTATATACATCGCGGGGCGCTTGCGAACGGCCTCAAGCCCCTCGAGAACTTGAATATTGGATGAATCGTACTTCTCGTCCTTCTTGGCCATATCAGTCGTCTCCATCGCGGCTTCTGACATCGTCTCCCCCTCCGGTTAAACCGGAAACATCGACGGTCGTGCCTCTAAATATAATTAACGATAAGTCGTCTTGACGGCAACGATCCACGGACGGCTAAAATACTTATTAAGAGCTTTAATCAGCACTCCAGATCTCATCTGAAGCTCTTGGGCCGCTGCCGCGCTCTTCGGACGAACGAATAATGTCCCTTTCTTAACGGCCACTAACGCCCAATACTTCGAATAGGCGCCGCATTCCTTGTCCCACACGGCATTTAACAACGTCAGTTTATCGTTGACGGTTCCTGCACGGTACGTAAAGCTCTTAACCAGGTCCCCTGATGTCGACCAGCGCCCGGGCTTCTCTTTTTCCGTGATTACAACCTCATCGGCATGACGACAAATTTATACTCACCGTCTCCGCCGACAGGCTCAAACAGCGCCGGGTTGACGGGACTCGTCATCGCCACGGTCACCTTATCCGTATCGACATGCTTTAAGGCATCCACCACGAATTGAGGATTAAATGCCACCGAGAAATCAGCTCCTCCGTACTCAACGGAAAGATCCTCGTTAAATTCATTATTTTGGCTGGAGGAGGTCACATGCAGCGCCCCTTTCTTAAGCGCATACTTCACCGATCCGCCCCGGTCCACGGCGCATAAGGAGGCCCGTTTGGTTACTGCGAGCAAGTCTTTGGTCGCAGCCGTGAATATAACCTCTCTCTTGGTCGGAATAACCTGGTCGTAGTTAGGAAACGCCCCGCCCACTAGACGCGATAAAATCGTCGTATCCTTAAGCTGAAAAGTGATCTGGTTTTCCGTAACGGCGACAAGAATCTTCTCGTCGCCATTTTCTTCTATTTCAAGCAAAGTCACGAGCCTCAGCAACTCAGACAAAACCTTCGTGGGCACAATGACTGAAAATTCCTTGTCTTTGGGAATTATTTTTTTAGCGCATACCGCGAGGCGCCGACCATCCGTTGAAACCATCTCCAAGACACCCTTCTTTGCGGACCAGAACACACCATTAAGGACGTGACGGGTTTCATCGGAGGAAGCCGCAAATATTGTCTTCTTGATCATTCCGGCAACGACTCCGGCCGGAAGCTCAAAAGAGGATGCTTTATTGAATTCAGGAAGAACTGGATACTCGGACTTAGGAGAACCGACGATTCCAAACCGGGATCGTCCGCACTTTAATGAAATTTTTCCTCCGGCATCCACGGTAAGCTCAATATCCTGAGCTTCGGGAAGGCTATGAAGGATGTCAGCGAACTTTTTGGCGGGAATGGTAATGGACCCGTCCGTTTCAATTTCCGCCTTAATATAGTGCTTAACGCCCATTTCAAGGTCTGTTGATATGACCTTTACTTTCTTATCTTCCGTCTCGATAAGAAAATTCAAAAGGATTGGAAGGGTGGTTCGGCTTGATAGCGCGGATTGGATCGTTTGGACCCCCCGTGCCAGCTCTTCCTTGCTGATGGTTATTTTCATTTAAATCATCCTCTCCTTCATCGAGCGGGGGACACGGTGCATAACGGGATTTCCCCCAGAGAAAAAACAGATCGACGTTGTGGATAACCATAGAGAGTTATCCACACCATCCACAGTTTGATGAGCCATCCCCAGTTGCCGGCAGGCGTACACAAGTTGTTCACAGGATGACAATGTTTTATTCATCATCTCTCCGCTGCCTTGATGTCTGACTGCAGTTTGTTTATGAGTTCCAGGAAAAAAGGATCTTCCTCGATCTTTTTTTCTATTTTCTTGCGTGCATGGAGTACCGTGGAGTGGTCTTTCCCGCCAAAGGCCCTGCCGATATCGGTCGAGGAGAGTTCGGTCATGACGCAGGATAAGTACATTGCGACCTGACGCGGCATTGATATAGATACCGTGCGCTGGTGGCCCTTGAGATCTTTTACATCCACGGAATATTTAAGAGAGACAACCCTCTGAATTGTTTCAACCCTTACGGGAGAGGAGTCATCCACGGTGATGGAGTCCTTAAGGATGTCGCGCGCGTCATCGACGGACAACGGGGCTCCGGTCATGGCCTGGAAGGCCTTCAGGCGGATGAGGCAACCTTCCAACGCCCGGACATTGGTCTTAACCGAGGAGGCGATGAAGAGGATAACGTCGTCAGGGGCGGTAAAGCCCTCATGGGCGGCTTTTTTTCGCAGAATCGCGATGCGTGTCTCGAGGTCCGGCGGCTTGATGTCGGCGACAAAGCCCCATTCGAGCCGGGAGATCAAACGCTGTTCGAGCGGCGTCATTTCTTTGGGAGACCGGTCGGAACTGACAACGATCTGCTTGCGGGAGTCGAAGAGGGCGTTGAAGGTATGGAAGAACTCCTGCTCGGAACGCTCTTTGGCGATCAGGAACTGAATGTCATCGATGAGAAGACAGTCAAGGGAGCGGAAGCGGGCACGAAACGCGTCGATCTGGTTGTTCTGTACGGCGGCAATAAAATCATTGACGAACTGTTCGCTGGTCGTGTACAGCACGCGTGCACGCGGGTGATAACGGCGGACCGAGTTGCCGATGGCGTGCATCAGATGGGTTTTACCGAGACCGACGCCACCGTAGATCACATACGGGTTGTATTGCGTGCCCGGGCTCTTCGAGATCGATTCCGCTGTCGCGCGCGCGAGGCGATTTGATTCGCCGATGACGAACGAGTCGAAGGTGTAGCGGGGATTGAGTTCTGAGAGGGGAAAGTCAGATTGAGGGGAAGCCTCGGGTACCGGGTCCGAGGGAGGAAGCACGCGAGTCAAATCGCGTTCGACGCGAAAGTCGATGCCGATTTCGGATCCGGAGATATCACGCAACAGCGAGATCAGCCGCTTTTGGTAACGCTCCTTGATTCCGTCAGAAAAAAACTTATTCGGGACCTTGAGCATCAAGACCCCTCCTTCCAAGGAAAGGGCTTCCACGGGCTTTAGCCAGAGCTCGGTATTTTCGTCTCCGATTTCCGAGCGCAGCCGTTCCACGGTCTGGGTCCAGAGCTCAACCCCTTCGGCGATTTTCACAGGTTATTCACAGATGTGGATAACTATGTTATCCACAGGATATATCGTTATAATTTATGAGTTTATTAATATCGCAACCAATCTTTTTTAGGACATCCGGCCAATGCGGCCGCGCGCTCCGGGAAAACCGCCCCGAACGAAGGCTCATACTATCAATTTCTCTTCTCTTGAGTCAACTTGATCCGGCCGCATTGCGGACTCACATTCGTTGACAGGTCGAGGGCCAAGCGCTAGAATCTCGCAACTATGGAGATTCAACTGACGGCCAAGCAGCTCAAGATCACGCCCGCTCTGCGCGAGTACGTGCAGCAGAAAATGGGAAAGACTCAGAAATACTTCGATCACATTGTTTGGGGACAGGCATTTCTTTTCGTGGAGAAGCGCTCGCATAAAGCGGAAATGATCGTGCATGCCCCGGGGCAGACTTTCCGCGCCATCGCCACAGC
>JAYTSX010000238.1:0-56241 GCA_043745445.1 Elusimicrobiota bacterium | reverse complement strand
GCGAAATTGAGGATGGGCTAAGCCTGTAGTGACTTCAGTCGGCGCCGTTTGGACGCGGGTGCAAATCCCGCCACCTCCACCATTTTAATGGGCGACTCACGCGCTGTAACCTTGCTTGGGTCGTATGGGCTCTTCACGGGGCTGACTTTGCTCGTCGTCGCCCGTCCTGAGCTCGGACCTTCGGTCATTCCCGCCTGCGGTCTGTGCCTGCTTTGGTCGGAGCTTCGTCAGGACGGCGAATCCCCGATCATCCTCACCTTCCTGGCGACCGTGGTCGCCGCCGTGTTGATGGTGCGCTCCGAAACCGCGCGACCGTTGCTCGCGGCGGGCCTCGGAAGTCTCTGGCTCCTGGCCGGGGCGCAGGCCGCGCACCGCGGCCGGCAGTTCAGCGACGAGCGGGAGACCTTGCTCGAGCAGATGAACCTACAGGATCAGATTCGCGACGACGATCGCGACCTGAAGTACTACCGCTCCTACGAAGAAACGGTCGGCGTGGACACTCGCTTGCGCCGCGACCTGTCCGACGCGGCCAAGAGCCTGTCGGGCACGCTTGACGGGCGCGAGGTGCAGACGCGCCTGATCACGATCCTGTCGGAGCGTTTCCCGACCGCGCGCGTGTCGGTGGTGGGCGGCGCCGGCGAAGATCCGTTGCTGCTCGCCGCGCAGCGCCGTCGCGGACCGGTTTTGATCAAGGACGCCCGCTCCGAGGCGCAGGTTGTTCCGGGCGCGCGCTTTTTGTCCGGCGTTGCCATTCCGCTCAAAGTGATGCGTCAGGCCGCGGGCTTCGTCAAGCTTGAGAGCGACACGGCGGGCGCGTTCGGTCCGGATGAGGTTCGCACCGCCGACTTATTCGCGACGATGGCGGCGCTCTCGCTCGAAAATATTCGTTTATACGAAAGCGTGCACCGTCAGGCGACGCACGACGCGCTGACCCAGCTTCACAGCCACCGCGCTTTTCAGCAGCGCCTGCAGGAGGAGGTCCTGCGCTCCGGCCGCTCGCAGACCCCGCTGGCCTTGATCATGATGGATGTGGACCATTTCAAGCAGTACAACGACAAGTTCGGCCATCAGGCCGGGGATCAGCTTCTGCGCACCTTGTCCGCGATCCTTTCATCATTCGCAAGGCCCGTGGATTTCGCCGCTCGTTACGGCGGCGAGGAGTTTACGCTGATTCTGCCCAACTATGTCCGTACCGAGGCCATGCAGGTCGCCGAACGCATTCGTGCGCGCATCGCGGAGGAGCCCTTTGTTTTCAACGGCTCGCCGACGCGCGCGACGATGAGCCTTGGCGTGGCGTCCTTCCCGACGGACGCGACGACGGCGTCTCAGATCATCCGCGTCGCCGACGAGCGTCTCTATAAAGCGAAGCACGGCGGACGAAACCAGGTGGTCGGATGAATTTGGCATGGCTTGCGGCCGCCATCATACTCCTGCCGCCGCTGGGGCTCTGGGCCGCCTATCCGCGCCGCTCCGTCGCGGCGGGCGCTTTCTTTGGCATAGCGCTCGCGGCGGGCGCCGCTTTGCTGGTATCGGCAACTGAGGCCGGGCGTATCGGCGCGGCTCTGACCGGACTCTGGGGCATCGGCGGCACCGCGCTGGCCTGGCGTTTGGCTCGGCGCCGGGAGATCGAGCACAGTGCGTTCGTCGAGCGCCTGGCGAGCGTTCGCGTTCAGCGCGAGCGTATGGCGGAGGAGCTTCGCGGACTTAAGGCGCGCGGTCACAACGCCGAACTCGCGCACCGTGAGGCGACCGCGTTGTATGGACTGGTTAAGAGCCTGTCGGAGGCGATGTCGTGGGAGGAGGCGCGTCCGCGCGTCGAAGGCGCGCTGGAACAGTATTTCGGCCCGCGCGTCGAGTACGCGCTGTATGTCGCGGGATTGCGCGGCGAGGGTGAAATCCGCCCGCTGACCGTGCGCGGCCTGCGCGCCTCGCCGGGTGCCTCGTGGACGACCTTGGAGCGCTTGTTTCAAGAGCAAGGCGCGAATGCCGGCGTCGCGCGCGCGTTTGAAAAACCGGAGCGTTCCGTCGGCGTGCCGATCCGAGAGGGGCAGGAGCTTCTCGGGTACCTTTACACGCGCATCCCGGAGGGCGCCGCGTCCGATGCGTGGCTGGCGAAGACCCAGTCGTTTGTTTCGGAGCTCGGCGTGGCGTTTCGGCGCGTCAAGCTGTTCCAGGAAGTCGAGCGTCTATCCGAGATCGACGGCCTCACCGGCGTGCGGCGTCGCGGCGCGTTCGACAAGAAAATCAGCGAGGAGCTCGTGCGGGCCAAAACTTTCAAAACCACTTTTGCGCTGATGATTCTTGACATCGACCATTTCAAGAGCTTGAATGACGGGCATGGTCATCCGTTTGGCGACCAGGTCTTAACGCGTCTGGGCGCGGTGCTCAATTCGCTCGTCTATGACACCGACTTTGTGGCGCGCTACGGCGGCGAGGAATTTGCGATCGTGCTCCCACGGGCCGAGCCGGCCGGTGCATTGCGTAAGGCAGAGGCGATTCGGGCGGCGATCGAGGCTGAGATTTTCTCGGTGGGCTTTGAGGAGCTCCGGGTGACGGTGTCGATAGGGATTTCGCATTTTCCGCGTGACGCGTCGACGCCGGAAGAGATGGTCGCCAGGGCAGACGCGGCCATGTACGCCGCCAAGTCGGCGGGCCGCAACCGGGTCGTCGACAGCGACGCCCTACGCCGTTTAAACTAAGGAGCTCACCATGGACCCGATTCCCGAAAATCCCGGCGGCACCGCCGAGGTGCATGTCCCGGGCCCGCGGCGCATCAAGCGGAGGCTGATCGCCGGGCTGATCGCCCTTCATGCTTTGTCCCTGCTGGCGGCCGTGTTCCTTGTGGTGCGTACGCGCGGCGATGGGCCTAAGTCGCAGGATGGTTCCACGAAGAGCCTTCTGAATTTAAAACCGAAGGACTCGGTCGGCTGGGTTTCCATTCGCGGGCCGATTATGTCCTCGGCGTCGGGCAAGCCGTGGGAGCAGGGCGCTGAGCAATGGGCGCGGCGCATTGAACAGCTCGCCGACACAAAAGGCGTGAAGGCGATCGTCCTTGACATCAATTCGCCCGGCGGAAGCGTCGGCGCGGTGCAGGAGATATATACCCGCATCTTGCGCGTGAAAAAGGAGAAGAAAATTCCATTCGTGGCGCTGTTCGGCGATGTTTCGGCGTCTGGGGGCTACTACCTGGGTGCGGCGTGCGACAAGATCGTCGCGCATCCCGGGACATTGACCGGCTCGATCGGCGTGATCTTCTCCGTGTCGAATATGGAAGGCTTATTCGCGAAGGTCGGCTACAAGTCCGATCCCATCAAGTCCGGGAAGCACAAGGACATCGGGTCTCCCGCGCGGCCGATGACGCTTGAGGAGCGACAGATTCTCCAGACCTTGATCGACGACGCGTACGGCCAGTTCGTGCAGGCGGTCGCCGACGGCCGCAAAATGACGGTCGAGCAGGTCAAGCCGTTGGCCGACGGGCGCATTTACTCCGGCAACCAGGCGTTGGCGCTGGGGTTGGTCGACCAGCTCGGCGACTCTCTTGACGCGACCAAGCTCGCCGCTGAGATGGGCGGCATTAAGGACGAGAAGCCGCGCGTGCGCCGCGACACGGAAAAGCTCAACGATATTTTTGAGCTGCTCGAAACGCGGGCGCGCCTGACCTTTGGGCTGAGCAGCGCGGGCGTGACCTTGAACGCCGGCCCGGCGATTCCGCGCGGCTTGCTCTACGCTTGGTCCGGAGGCTGGTAGATGGACCCCGTCGAACTCATATACGACTTCTTCGAGGACCGGGCTCACGCTTCGGCGCTGATCCGTCAACGGCGTCCGGCGGCTCTCGGCCTGCTCGGCATTCTGCTTGGGGCGATGAGTCTGTATGTCGCGCAATCCCTTGCTGGCCGCGCGGTCCTGCCTTTCGGCTGGCCGGGCTTGGCCTTGGCTCTGCTGTGGCACGCGGTCCTGACCTTCGTGGCGACCGCGCTCCTGCATCTTATTTTAGAGCTCGGCGGCGCGCACGGCGACGCCCGGGCCCTGTTCGTGCACCTGGGGCTTTCCGAGCTCGCGTGGATGACGGCCGTGCCGCTTGTCCTCGTCTGTCAGACCGCCCTCTCGAAGCCCGCGTGGGGCCTGCGCCTCGTCTTTTTCTTCGTCGGATTGTGGTCGCTGTCCTACAAGGCGCGCGGCATCCGCGACGAGTACGGCATCAGCGGCGGACGCGCGTGGCTGACCTTGGGCGTGCCCTATCTCGCCTGCGTGCTCGTTGTGCTCCTGATGGCGTTTTTGGCGACGCTGGGCTTCGTGCTCGCCGCGTTGGGCAACTGGTGAAAGACCCTCTTCCGGATATCTGGGAAGGCTTGCCCGTGGTCAGCGCGGCGACGATGCGGGCGTTCGATCTGGCTGCGAGTGAGAAGCACGGCCTCAAGGCGCTCGATCTGATGGAGAACGCGGGCAAGGCCGTCGCCGCGGAGTGCGCCGTCTTCCTCGCCGAGAAGGGCCTGTCGGTCGCGCAGACGAAGATAGTGGTCTGCTGTGGGCGCGGCGCCAACGGCGGCGATGGCCTCGTGGCAGCGCGTTGCCTCGCCGAGGGCGGCGCCACGGTCGCCGTATTCCTGTGCCCGCCTAAGAACGACGGCGCGGGGAAATACCCCGAGATCGTGAGCGTCAACCTCGCCCGCGCTCAGGCCGCCGGCGTTACGGTCACCTCCGCCGGTCCCGGGAAGGGCCTCGACAAGGCGCTCGCCTGGTGCCACCTTGCCATTGACGCCTTGCTCGGCACCGGCGCCACCGGCAAGCCCGCGGGCGCCATCCATCATATGATTCGCGAGATGACGGTCGCCAAGAAGCCGATCATCGCGATTGATATCCCTTCGGGCATTCACCCCGACACCGGCCACCACAGCGGCGTCTTCGTCGTCGCTGATCTGACCTTGGCCTTGGGATTGCCCAAACGCGGCCTTCTCGCGCCGCACGCCAAGCCGCAGGTCGGCGTCCTCAAAGTGCTCGACATCGGCTACCCGTCGGCCTTGCTGAAGAGTTTCTCGCTTAAGTGAGACATCTGGCCCTCGCCGCGCTGCTGCTCGGTGCCGCCTGCGCCAAGCAGGGGCCGTACGCGATCCTGGAAACTTCGAAGGGGCGCATCGTCGCGAAGCTGTACGAGGACCGGGCCCCGAAGACGGTCGCCCATCTGCGCGCGCTGGCCGGCCGCCCAAAGCCATTTTACAACGGCCTCATCTTCCATCGCGTCGCGCCGGGCTTTCTGATCCAGACCGGCGACCCGGGCGGGGACGGCAAGGGCGACCCGAAGCTCCCGGTGCCCGATGAGATCCATCCCGGCGAGCATTTTGACCGTCCCGGCTTGCTCGGCATGGCAAGCTGGGGTCGGGGAACCTCCCAGACCCAGTTCTTCATCACGCTCGCGCCGCAGCGCGACCTAGACGGCCTCCACACGATCTTCGGCGAGGTCATCGAAGGGCTTGAGGTCGCCGCGGCGATTGCGGCCGTGCCGCGCGAGACGAAGGACGGGATCGACCGGCCCTACGATCCTCCCGTGCTGAAATCGTTTAAGATCGTGCTCTCTCGTCCGTAAGTCAGTACTCGGGCCAGAGCTTGCCCTTTGTGTCCTTGTGCGAGCAGTCCACGAAGAGCTGTCCCGAGCACGGGGCCTTCGGGTCTGCCACATAGCCCCAGCCGCCCGTGTCCTTGATCTTGCTCGCGTCGATTTGGGTGCCGAACTCGGTCTTGCCCGTGCACACCTCGGCGCCGTACAGGGTCACGACATTGGTTTCCATGTGGGCATCGATCTTGGTCTTCGGGATCGCAGGGATATACTTGGGGCCGATTAGCGCGTCGAGCGTCGCGGGATACTGCCCCTGCGCGTCGCCATAATAAATCGCGAGCGCCGATCTCAGCGAGCCCAGGTTTCCCTTCGTCGCGCCCTCGCCGGATTTGACCGTTAAGGTTTTAAACTTCCCGAGGGTTCCTGTTCCCGTGCCCACCATCAGAACGATCGTGACGAGCGGTAGGATCAGCCCGACGACGCCAAGCGCCGCGAACGAAGCTTTGCGTCCCGCGCCGACGCCGTCGACGTAAACGACGCGCGTGCCCGCGATGTAGTCGTGCAGGGCCCGCTTGTCCGAGAAAGCCGCGACGAAATAGCCGAGCCCGAGGGTCACGGCGCTCACATACTCTGCCGCGGCGCGACCAAGCGCCCGTCCGGTACCGACCGGCTCGTCGGCGACGGTGACGACCTTGATGCCGGCCGCCATCTTGCCTGGCGTCTGACCGCCCTGAGAGATGAAGATCGTCTTGTAGGTGACGCCGACGAGAAAACTGAGACCCCGTATAGGTAGAAAGGCGCCTATCGCGAGAATTAACGCGTCGACGAGGTATGCGCCGCCGCGCACCCAAAATCCCGCACGAGCGGGGGGGAGGGCTTCGTTATCCATGGGCCTTAGATAACATGGATTCGCCGTTTGCGCAAGCCGCGCTTAGGCGCGGCCGGTGACAGCACGGACCTTCGCCGCGATGGCGGCGAGGCGTTGCTTGACCCCGGGCGCGCGCTTCTCGAGCCGGGGCAGAATATCGCGGCGCACCCAGTTGCGCGTGAACTTTGGGTTGGCGTTGCTTGCGTCCTCGCGCCAATCGAGCCCGTGCATCTTAAGATAGAGCAGCACCTCGGCGCGCGACAACGGAAGGAGCGGACGGATCAGCTCGACGCCGGGACGCAAGGGGCGTTTCACCGGAATGCCCCCGAGGCCTTCAAGGCTCGTGCCGCGCAACAGATGCAGGAGCACGGTCTCGGCCTGATCGTCGAGCTGATGGCCGGTGGCGACCGCCGTGTATCGCCCGCGGCGCGCCCGTTCGCCGAGCACGCGATAGCGCTCCTTGCGACCGGCCTCCTCGAGCCCGAGCCCCCGCTTGGCCGCGAGTGCGCGCACCGGCGCGCGAACGATCGCGACAGGCAGCCCGAGCTTCGCGCCGAGCTGTTCGACGAAGCGCGCGTCGCCGTCCGCGGCTCGGCCGCGCAGGCCGTGGTGGATGTGGACGAGAGCAACCGTAATGTTTTTTTTCCGAGCTTGGACCGACAACCAATGCGCTAGGCACACTGAATCGGGCCCGCCCGACACCGCGGCCAGCACTCGGCGCTCCGGCGTCAGGAGGCGGTGCTCGGCCTCGAACGCCATGAGCTTCGACCAGACGCGGGCGGCGAATTCCTTTTGGCGCATTATTGAAATACCTATATCTAATATAGGCAATCTTCTATTGACAAAACAAGGGGCTGGGGCTACCCTGAGGATGCAGCTGGATTAGAGATGAACCTCCTCCAAGTATTCGCCGTCTGGCTCGTGTGCGCCGCGCCGTTGTTCGCCGCGCCGCCTGCCGCTACCTCCGAAGAGGCTTCGAGGGTCGTCGCTAAAATCGTCGCCGCCTATGAAAAGGGCGAGCCCGTCGAAGCGGCGGCGACCAAAGATGAGCTGTTCGTTCTTGAGACAGCTCCCATCACCTCGCGCTCGCAAGCCGCGTTCTATCGCAAAATCCCCGAGACACTTAAGCGAGTGGGGGCTTTCCAGAAGGTCCGGACGCCGGCCCTCCCGGCCTGTCCCGAAATCGCCGCTCCCGAAAAAGACACTAACGGCTGTGTGATGGCGGCGGCGCGAGTCGCCGCCAAGGACTTGGGCATAGGTGAGAACCCGCGCCAAGAATCGGCGGCTTCTCTCTACCTCGCGCTCTATCTCGGCCCGAAGAACGCAACGGCGGCCGAATTGGCCGCGGCGCGGGCACGGGCCGAAAAAGCGGCCGCTGATCCCCGCGTTTCCGCTGAGAGCGCGGCGCGTATGCGCCGGGTTATGGCTCAAGGCGCCTCTTTCACCGCCCCCGGGGATCCGGGCGCTCCCGGCGCGGGAAATGCCGCCGGCACAGGTCCTGGTTATCGCGGCATGAACGCCGCGCTCGCGGAGGCGAGGAGCCTTCAACGCGCTCGCCCGGTTGCGGTTCACGCCGGTGCGGTCCCCTCCGTGTCGGACAGGCTGTCCGCTTCGGCGCGCGAGGACGAGCACATCCTTCAGCTCGGCCAGGACGACGGTACATGGGGCACGGCGATCGGCCGCTCCGTGACGCAGGGCAAGAAGACCGGCTCCGAACTGCTTTCGTACTTTACAAGCGGCGACACCTGGAAACGCACCGCGAGCGGCGCGGTCGAGATGGTCACCAATCCCGGCGAAACCGTCCGCTTCCTTCCCGGCGCACTCAAGGCGGCAGGGGGCTCTCTCTGGAACGGCTTCAAGGCCGACATTCACAACGCGAGCGACGAGGTCGGCAATTTCATCGAGAAGCCAACGCCTTACAACGGCATGAAAGTGGTCGGCTCGGTCGGGTTGGCGGTGTCCAACGCGTTCGTCATCAGCGGCGGCGGCAAGGCCGCGGTCCGCCAGGGCGCGAAGACCGAGATCGCCCAGGGCGCGCGCCAGGCCGAGAGGCTGGCCGACAATCTCATTGGAGCGGCGGAGCACGATCTCGATTTCACGATACATGCGGCCCCAAAAGGGAGCGAATACCAGATCGCGACCCGCAAGGCGAGGGCTGAAATCAAGAGCGGCGAGTACGTCGCTCCCGAAAATCTCAAGGGCCGGATCGGCGTGAACCAGACTGTGTATGACGACGTCGAAGCGATCGGCCGGCAAAGGGGTAGCGATTGCGCCCGCTTCGGCATCGCTTCCTGCTCCATCGCCAATGGAACGCCGGTAACGAAGGCTGGCGTCGAGGAAGCCGCGGCGACCGTCATGAAGCGGGAGGCCGAGGGCACCGTCGCCAGGCTCGAGGAACGGATGCGCACGCTGCGGGCGGAGGGCGGCTCCACCGAAGCGACCTCGAAGGCCCTCGTCGAAGCGCGCAGCAAGTTGATGTTGGCCGAGGTCGGCATGTCCACCGAATACGGCCTGAGCTTCGACTCCATCGGCGCGACGCTGCGGGAGATGAAGACCCCGCACCGCTCCCTCGGCACCAGCCCGGACGCTTTGGCGGCGCTGCGCCGCGGAGAGGTGCCTCCGGCGGTGCTTGAGTACCAGCGCAAGATCGATACCGAGCTCGTGCGTGGCAACGCCGTTATGGCGGCCCTGTACACGGGCACCGACGGCGCGCACGCCCAGCACGCGGTCACCATCCTGGGCAAAGGCAAGGACGCGGCCGGTCGCGTCGTCTACGAGGTCTACGACTCCAACGTCGGCCGGGTCGCGCAGATTCCGGCTGAGGCGGTCCGCCCGTTCGGCGCGGTTGTCGTCGGACGGCTTTGAACAGCGCGCGTCTTAAAATCGCCGCCCTCGTCCTCGTCGTCATTTCCGCGGCGTTCTGGTCCTTTGGGCGGATGTATCGCGAAATTCGTGCCGTGGAGGACGCGCGCGAGGTCCTCGTGGTCCTCGGGCGAATGCAGGAGGCGCATCGCCGCGTACAAGGCCTCTACACTGAAGACTTGTCCGCGTTGGCGGACATGAGCCAGGACTGGACCCGCTTCATGGAGTCGCTCAATAAAGTGCTCGACCTGCGCGCCGGCTTTGAGATCGTCGTCTCGGGCCGGAGCTACCGCATCACCGCTCACGCGCGCGACCGTAGAAGCAGCCTCGTCGTCTTCGAAGGCCCGCCCAAAATCGGGATGGCCGCCGCCTCATCTGCTAAACTTAGCGATGGCCGCGCTGCGCCCAGCCGTTGATTCGGACATTCTCGCGATTACCGAGATCTACAACCAGGCGGTCCTGCGCGCCACGGGTACTTTCGACACCGAGCCGAAAACCCTCGAGGCGCAACGCGACTGGTTCGCGCATCACGGCGCCGCGCACCCCGTGATCGTGGCCGAGGAAGCGGGCAAGGTTGTTGGCTGGGCGTCCATGTCCCAGTACTCCGACCGCTGCGCTTACGCCCGCACCGCGGAGGTTTCGGTTTACATTGACGAGGCTTCGCGCGGACGGGGCCTCGGCGGCGAGCTTCTTAAGGGAATCCTCGCCGCGGGGAAGAAGGCCGGCATTCTTCAGGTGCTCGCGCGCGTCACCGAGGGCAACGCGGTGAGCCTGCGCCTGCACGCGAAGCTCGGCTTCTTCGAGGCCGGGCGCTTGCGCCAGGTGGGCGAGAAGTTCGGCAAGGTGCTGGATGTTCACATTCTTCAGAAATCCCTGGCGCTCCTGCTGTTGCTGGCGACGGCGCTGCCCGCGCGCGCCGGAGTCGAGGACAGCATTCGGGAATCGGCCGTGCGCCTAACTGCGGGCGATGTGGCCGGCGCCCGGGCCAAGGCCGAGGAGGCTGTCGCCACAGCGCCGCGCGATCCGCGCGCGCAGGAGCAGCTCGGCAATGTGGCGCTGGCCGCGCTCGATCCCAAGGCGGCGGAAGCCGCCGCCGACCGCGCCTTGGCCTCAGGGGAGACGACGGCGCGCCTCGTGCTCCGCGCCAACGCGCGCCTCGCGGGAGGAAACGCCGAGGGCGGACGCGTCGACGCTGAACGGGCCGTGGCCCTGTCTCCCGGTAGCGGAACGGCGCGCTTGTCGCTGGCCGTGGCGATGGAGCTGTTGGGTCGCCCCAAGTCCGAGGTGCTGAAGGAGTATCGCCGCGTCGCGGAGCTCGATCCGACGCAGACGCCGGAGGTGGATCAGGCCCTGCGCCGTCTGAACCCGCCTCCGCCCGCGCCGGCCGGCGCGCGCCTCGGGCCGATTTTCGTCATCCTCGCGGTGTCCGCGATCTTCGGCTGGATCTTCGGCAAGGCCACGAAAGCGGGCGAGGAAAATTCGCCCGAGGCGGACGGGCCGTCGGCGCCTTCGCCCCTGCTCGGCGGAATCGGACGCCTGTCGCCGCGCCAGGCGCTCGCGGCTGTCGATGCGGCGACTAAGTCCGGCGCGCCCGAATCGCTCGCGCTCGCCGAGGCTTTGTACCAGCGCCTCACGGGGCGTCCCGCCTTCCCGCGCGATACCGACCGCGCGCTCGGCCGCTACCTGCCCGCGTCCGAAACGAGCAAGAGCCTTCCCGCGGGCATCGATTCGTTCTTCGCGCGCGCCCTCCATCCGGATCCGGCGCACCGCTTCGCGACCGCCGCGGAACTCGTCGGAGCCCTGCGCTCTCTCGTCGACCCTCCCGTATTATAGGTGTCAGGCCTCCCGTTGTTGCATAACTCTCCTCAAGCGCGAACTGATTGAAAGTTCGAAGCAAGAAGCTTAGTTAGCAGCATAAGCCTTAACTTTGAATGGCAACTCTTCCCGAGAAGAGTTGAACGAAAGCGCGCGAGGCTGAGGCTATGCGTTATGCAACAACGGGAGGTCAGACCTCTTAACGCGGAGGGAAAGGGCGGGGGACGGACGGGACGGTCTGCCAGGTCGAGCGATCCTTCGGCGCGCGCATGTAGTAGTCCACGACGCCGCCGACGGGCTCGCGGCCGAACTTGCGGCTCGAGGGAATCTGGGGCAGGCGCACGAACAGGATCGCGACGAGATCTTCCCGGATCATGTTCTCGAGGGGCGAGAACTTGCGGCCCGAGGGCTCGGCGTCATAGGCGCCGGCCAAAGTGAGGAGGTCTCCGCCGACGGCGTTGAAAGACGCGCGGGGGAAGCTGCGCGTCGGCTCCTCACGCAGCGACTGGTAGATTTGCTCGGCGACGGCGGGATCCTTCGCCGCGAGCCCCGCGGCCTTGGAGACCAGGCGGGCGATGAGAGACGGCGTCCCGCCGGTCTCCGGGAACTTCCAGCCTTCTTCGCGGACCGGATCCGCGATCAGCGCGGTGCAGTTCTTGTGCGTCTTGTCATACTTGATGTCCTGGGCGTAGTACTTCGCGTACTGAGCCTTGAAGGCTTCCTGGAGCTGCAGGGGAACACGCGCGTCCTTCATGATCATGACGAGCATGTAGGACGGCCGGTACCAGCTTTGACCGCTGTTCAGGTCGGCCATGTACTTGTCCATCGGGACCATGCTCGAGATGATGCCCTTCTCGCTCACGACATCCATGCTGTAGAAGTTGTCGAACATCCAGTCCGCCATGCTGCCGCCGGGGCCGTAGCGGCCGGTGAACAGGCTCGAGTGGCCGGCGAGGGCCTCGTCGTCGTCGCCCTGAGCGCCGTTGAGCATGAAGCCCATGACGGGCATTCCAGACCAGACGCGATTCACACCAGGACGCTCCCAGAGAAGCCGCGTCTGGAATTCCTTCGTAGCCCCACCTTTATCAGCGGCGACGAGCGCGTCGATGCCGGCCGCGTTCTTCGCGTCGGCTTCACCGAGATTGGCGGCGTCGATGCGGTAATCCTCGGGCCAGATCGTGCGCGCGACCAAGGTCCGCACGCCGCCGGTCTCGACGAACTCCCCGCGGACGCGCACGGTGCGGCCGCGCATGTACTCGAGGCTCGAGGCGTCGTAGAAGGAACGATTCGAGTCGATTTTGGGGACTAGGGCGAAGGGAACGATCGTGCCGTCCTTGAGCGTGGCGGTGGTACCATCCTCGGACAGCTTGACGCCTTCGAGCATCTCGTTCGAGCCGATCCAGACCAAGCCCGCGGCGCCGGTCTTCGGCGTAGCGATCACTTCGTCGGGGAAATACCATTTGCCCTGGACCGGAGCATTGCAGGCCAGGCATCGTCCGGTGCCCAGATCAAAGTCCGCTTCGGGGTAGAGACCGAGGAACCCGCTCGTGAGGGCGCGGGCCTTCTCGCCGGCGACGGGTGCTTGTGCAGGGGCGGCGTCGGGCATCGCGGCGGGGACAGCCGCGGGAAGGCTCGAAGCGCGGCGCCAGGCGCCGGCGACAGGCACGGCGACAGGCACGGCGACGCCGCCGCCGAACAGGCGCGAGCCGTCGAACGCGGCGTCGGGAGCGGCAAAAGCGGGGAGGGCAAGAAGAATCGCGAGGAAACGGGAGAGAAGGACCATGTGGCTATTATAACCTTACCCGCCCGATATGGAACGCGGCCTCTCCGTCGGTTATCGTAGGTCCATCTGGATCGAATCCGAGATGGGCGGGCCTTTCGGGGAGTCGCTAGCGGAGCCCGGCTTCCGTCGAGCCGAACGCCTGCGGGGTCTGCGCGCGGTTCTGGCGGCGCGCCTCGTCCTGTACGCGGGGCTTGAGCGAGGCGTACACCTCGCCGATCGTGCCGCGTCCCGCGGTCTCGGTCAGAGCCTTGAGCAGGTGATAGGTGAACAGGCCATGGCCCTGGTCCTCGAGCGCGCCCGTGATCTCGTCGGAGGACGAGGCCGACAGGGACACGACCTTCTGCTGGACGGGCCCGAGCTCGAGCTTGGCGACGAGCGGCCGCGTGCCTTGCGCCAGCACCGAGCGTCCGCCCGCGCCGGAGAAGCAGGAGTCGAGCGCGACGACGACGCGCTTGGCCTTTAACGCGGCGAGCTTCGCGTAGAGCCGCTTGATCGGGTAGGCGGTCTCCTCGAGATACTGAGGGTCGCCATCCATCGGGACCAGGTAGGCCTGGGAGGTCTTTGCGTCGGGCGCGCCGTGGCCCGAGAAGTAGAACATGACGGTCGATCGCTCTGTGACATTGTTGGGTAGCCAGGCCTCTAGGTTCTTCGCCAGGCCCGTGCGCGTCGCCTGCGAGCCGGTCAGCAGCACGATGTTGCGCTGCGGGTAGCCCATCGCGAGCAGATGTGCGTTCATCGCCTTTGCATCGCGCTCGGCGAAGCGGGCGTCGGGCAAGGTGTTGTACTTCTCGACGCCGATGACGAGGGCGTAGGCGTCGGGATTTTCGGCGACCTTGTAGGAGGGCGCGTCCACATCGGACTTGTAGGTAGCCGCCGCGGCGGCGGACGGGGCAGGCGTGGAGCCCGCGACGACGGCGGCCTTGAGCATTTGCTCGAGCTCCGCCTTGGTGACGCCCGCAGCCGCCGTTTGCGGAGCGGCGGGAGCCGCCTGCGGTCGGCTCATGCGATCTAAAAGCTGAATTTTTCGCTGGAAACCCCGAATCGCGGTTTGCATCACGGGTTGCGCGACCATTTCCGCGTCGTTGGACTCGAGACTTCGGAGGCTCTTCTCGTAGGCCGCGCGGGGGGTCTCGACATCGGCGCCGCGCGAGATCAAGTCGCGGACCATCTCTGCGTTTTCATGAAGTAGCGCGTTGGCCAGCAAGCCCGTTGTCGTACTGACATCTAACGCGGCGCCGAGCTCTACGAGGAGCTTCAGCATTCCGGGGGTCACCGCGGCGCCCAGCCCGTCTTTCACATCGGCGCCTTTTGCGGCCATGGCCTTTACGAGGTCCTTGTCGTCCGACCATACCGCGAACATGAAGGCGTTGTAACTGTTGAAGAGTTTGCTCTCCGATTGCGCGACCGCCGCGTTGACATCCGCGCCGCCTTCGACGAGCTTCAGGGCCTCGGCCCTCCGGCCCTCGAGAATGGCGAGCATGAGATCCCGGCCATGCGCGTTAGACGAGCGAACTTCGACGTTTTTGGCCACCAGAGGCAGGATTTCGCGTGCGTCCCACCGGTCGAGGGCCTTGAAGAGAGGCGTGTTGATGACCGCCGTCGCTTTACGGCTCCTTTCTTTAGCCACGGCATACTGTTGCACCGCGCAGCCGGACAGAAGCATAAAGCTGGAAATTTCTATCACAAGCCAGGCGACAAGGGAAGGGATTCTCATGTTCGAGAGTATATCCCTGTAACATTGATAATGCCAGGCCGCGACCTATGGGCGTCGACCACCCATGGACATCCTTCCCCCGAATTGATAAATTCCGCCATGGCTAAAAAAGTCCTTGTCATCGACGACGAACCCGAGATGCTCAGCTTGGTGAAGTACACGCTCGAGCACGGCGGCTTTGAGGTGCATACCTGCGACAACGGGCGCCACGCCTGGGACGCGATCGCTAAGGTCAAGCCCGACGTGCTTGTCCTTGATGTCATGCTTCCCGGCATCGACGGCTACTCGCTCCAGCTCAAGATCGCGGCCGAACCCACCACGAAGGATCTCCCGATCGTCGTGCTGACGGCGCTCGAGCCCTCGAAAACCCTTTTCCAGAAGTTTCCCCAGGTCGTCGGTTTCATGACCAAACCGTTCAAGACCGAGGAGCTTCTGAAGACGGTTCAGGACGCGTCCGAAAAGGTCGCAGGCTAAGGCTGTCATGGCCGAAGAAGCCGCCTATGACGCGATCGTCGTAGGAGCCGGCCCCGCCGGTCTCTCCGCCGCCATCGTCATGGCCCGCGCGGGCCTCAAGGTCGTGGTTCTCGAGCGCGGCGAGTATCCCGGCGCCAAGAACGTTCAGGGCGCGGTCCTGTATTCAAAGATGCTCCACGAGATCGTTCCCGATTTCTGGAAGCTGCCCGACGCCCCCGTCGAACGCCCGATCGTCGAGCAGAAGACCTGCATCACGACCGAAGATTCGTATGTGACGGTCGGCTACAAATCGCTGAAGTTCCTCGAGGGCGTGCCGAACTGCTACTCGATCATCCGCGTCCACTTCGACCAGTGGTTCGCCAAGCAGGCCGAGGCCGCCGGCGCCGAGGTGTATTGCGGCATGATGGTCCGCGATGTCTTGAAGGACTCGACCGGCAAGGTCATCGGTATCAAGACCGCCGAAGGCGACGAGCTCACTGCCAATGTCGTCATCGCCTGCGACGGCGTCAACTCGATCATTGCGCAGAAAGCGGGCTTCATCGACGAGCTGAAGCCGAGCGAAGTCGCGCTGGGCTCTAAAGAGGTCATCGCGCTCCCATCCTCCGTCATCGAGGACCGCTTTCAGCTCAACCCCGGCGAGGGTGCGACGATGGAGATGTTCGGCTCGGTTTCCCTCGGCATGCTCGGTTACGCGTTTCTCTACACCAACAAGGAATCGCTCGCGCTCGGCGTCGGCTGCAAGCTCACCGACTACCAGAAGAAGGGCCTACGCCCTTCCGACCATCTCGAGTATGTGAAGCAGCACCCGCTCGTTAAGAAGTTGATCTCCGGCGGCAAGACGCTTGAGTACTCCTCGCACCTGATCCCCGAGGGCGGCTATAAGTCCATGCCGCCGCTCGCCAAGGCCGGCTTCCTCGTCGCGGGTGACGCCGCCCAGATGACGAATCCCGCCTACCGCGAGGGCTCCAACCTCGCGATGACCGCGGGCAAACTTGCCGGCGAGACCGTCATCGAGGCCAAGAAGAAGAACGATTACAGCGAGGCCTCGCTGTCCCTTTATAAGAAGAAGCTCGAAGCCTCCTATGTTTTGCCCGACATGGAGGACATCCAGGACCTCGAGCATCATGTCGAAAACTCCCCGGGCTTCCTTGAGTTCTACCCCAAGCTCGCCTGTGAGCTGGCCCAGCTGCGTTTTTCCGCCGACGGCGTGCCCAAGCGCCATCATCTCAAGACGGCGCTCGGTATGGTCGCCAAGCGCGGCTTCCTGCGCGTGGCCCGCGACCTGTTCCCTCTTAGAAAGGTAGCGATCTAACATGGACATCAAGGACATCAAGATCGAGACGACCGTCGAGAGCAAGCTCGGCACACTCGACTGGAAGAAGTCGCCCGAGACCCACATCTCGCTGAAGAACTCCGGCGCGGACTCGCCGTGCGCGACCACCTGCAAGGATAAGCCGTGCACCACGGTGTGTCCGGCCAAGGTGTACGAGTGGGAAGCGTCCCACAACAAAATCATCGTCAATTACGAGAACTGCATCGAGTGCGGCGCCTGCCGCATGCTCTGCCCCTGGGACAACATCGTCTGCGAGTGGCCCGGCGGCGGCCAGGGCGTGAAGTACAAGTACGGCTGACCGGATTTGTCCGCATTTTTCCACCGGTAGAATTTTGTGTATAACTCAGCGGGCCGCCGAGAGCATTGGAAAATGAATCGACTTTTTCTGACGGCAGCGTTGATTGTGAGCACGGCCGGCGGTGCGGCCGCGGAGGGAAAAGTGAAGACGAAGACGCCCGCCCAAGCGGTCGCCGCCCTGGTGCGCTTCACGCCGCCGAAAGGCTGGAACCTGGTCGAATACGCCAACGCCGAAGGCGTCGATCCGGTCTTGCGCTTCGAGGATCTTTCCGACGTCGTGCAGATACGGGTGTTCGGCGCGCCCGGGTCGGACTACGCGACGCCACAGGAGTTCATGACCGGCCCGGCGGCGACCGAGCAGGGCGCGGCGCCTTCCGCGGCTGGGACGGTCATCGTCGCGGGCAAGAAGCTCGAGCTATACCGGCTGCGCTTTCCGATCGCGATCTCTGATCCCCATCACCCTTCGCCGGTCAAGTCGCCTCTGGGTACGGAGATCTTCTGCGTCTTGCCGTTGAAAGACGGGCGCTTCGCGATGCTCGCCTACCGGCGTGAAACCCCGGCCCCGGACATGAACCGGAAAGGGGAGCGCGCCTGGCAGGCTTTTCTCAAGACCGTGAAGCCGCGCTAGGCCTAGTGGTTGCCGTGGTGGCCGGTGTGCGGGCTGTGGCCGTGCTTGCGGGACTTTCGCGTGCGGTGCTGATGCCGGAACAGCTTGTAGCTCACATAGACGATCGCCCCTAGAACGACCGCGAGCAGGCCGTAGGTCAAGATCGTATTTGAGCTCTTAACGATGAACGGAATGCTCATTGTGTACATGGCTAGAAGGAGTAGTTGATGTCCATGAAAACCGCCAGGCCTTCCCGGCCCACGCCGAAGTCGATGGAGCCGACGACCTGGGGCTTGGCGACAGCGCGGATCGCGGTGCCGACGACTGGTCGCGCGTAGCGGGCGGCGGCGCGGTTGGGGTTGTCGAAGACCTCGCCTAGGCCGACAAAGGGCGCGAGCTGAATCTCGGTGGTCACGCCCGCGGTCTTCTGCTCCATCAGCTTGATGCGCTGTTCGATATTGATCGTGGCCATGCCGCGATCGACATAGCGCCCGTCGCCGTAGGAGCGCAGGCTGTACTTGCCGCCGAGGCGGGGCAGCAGCCAGAACGGGGGCGTCGCCCCCAGAACCTGCTCGTATTTGGCCTGGATCGCGAGGACCTTGTTCTTATCGGATGTCCAAGGACGGAACCAACGCGCGTCGAGCCCGTAACGGCTGTAGTCGTATTGGCTTTCGTAGCCCCGGAGCGCGTACTCGGCGAAGGAATTGATGTAGACGCCGCGCCCGGTGGTGACGCTGTGGTCGCGAGTATCGTAATCGAGAGATATGCGGTTTTCATTTGTTTGCTGATAGCGCTGTGAGATCTGGCCGGGGTAGGTGGCCGTAAAATTGGGGAGGTTGGGGAGAGCCCCTGCGGTGATGCGCCCGGCCTGGTAGTGTTTGGACAAGTGGGCGCGCCACGGTGAGCCATGCGCGAACGGGGCCCCGATGCCGAGTTTATACTGCGTGAACTCCTCTCGGTAGTTCGCCTCGCCCGTTTTGGACGAATCGGGGCCGAAGCCATAGAAGCGTTGGCCCGCGTCCACGTTGTACTGCAAGCGGACAAAGATGTCGAGGTCTGTGCCGTGGACGCTGCCGTCTTCGTATTCGCCCAGCGCCTCGCGCTCGTACTTCGAATAGGACGCGCGGCCGATAAATGTCGCATCCTCCTGCGGATAGAAGTAGTAGCGGTAGGTGGGAATAATCTTGAAGTTGTGGTTGTAGGTGAGGGAGGGGGCGTGGATCTGTTGGATGCGATCGTCGGTCTTGCCTTGTATAACCCAGATCGGCATGACGCCGATGGTGACGCCGCGGTTGGGATCCGTGTCGATGATGGGCAGGCGGATGAACATGCCGCGCTGCAGGGGCTTGATCATCCAACGAATGGCGCGGGGGGTCTCATCCTTCGCGGGTGCCTGCTGGACGGCTTTTGGAAAGTTCCGGCTGGGGACGACCTCGTCGGATTGTGTGGCCTCGTTTGTCTTGGGCTTGAGCGTGTCGGCTGCGCCCGCGCTGACCGCGGCGCAGACCAGTAGGAGCGATAAGCCCGCCTTCCTAGAAATCATCGCGCGGATTTTATCATTTACGCCGCGCCGAGCAAGCGCTCCAAGCTCCAGCGTGCCTGCTCGGCCAGCATCGGGTCGGTCCCGGAGGCGTATTCCTCGAGGGTCGGGCGGTAGCGTTCGAGACGGGAGTTTCCCATCGCGAGTAGGGCGTTGCGGGTCAGGCGCTTGCGAACCGCGCGTTCGAGGGGCAGACCTTTCATGCGGGACCGCAGGCCCTCGGAGGCGGGCCCGGCGAGCTCCTCGAGGGGCAGCTCGGTGGCAATTTTCGGCGGAGGCAAGGCGCGCGCGGGCTTTTCAAACCGGTTCCAGGGACAGACCTCCTGGCAGATGTCGCAGCCGAAGACCCAGTCCCCGATGCGCTCGCGAAACGGCTCGGGGATCGTTCCCTTGGATTCGATCGTAAAGTAGGAGATGCACTTCGAGGCGTCGAGGACGCGTTCTCGTGGGAAGGCATCGGTTGGGCAGGCTTCGAGGCATTTGGTGCAGGAGCCGCAATGATCGGGGCTGGTCGAATCGACGGGAAGGTCGATGTTTATCGCGAGGCCCGCGATCAGAAAATAGGAGCCGATGTCGGCCGAAAGCAGCATCGTGTTCTTGCCCTGCCAGCCGAGGCCGGCTGCGGCGGCATAGGAGCGCTCGAGGATGGGGCTCATGTCGCAGAACGCCACGGCGCTCGCGCCGGGCACCGAGGAGGTCAGCCAGGAGCCGACCTCGTTCATGCGGCCGCGCAGGATTGCATGGTAATCCTCGCGGGCGGCGTAACGCGCGACGCGGCCATGTCCTGTTTTGGACGAAGGGCGGGCGCCGGGATCGCCGTATGAAAAACCGCACATGAGAATGGATTTCGCGTCTTTCATCCACGCGCGGATGTCGCGGCGCGGCTCCGTGTTGCGCGCCATGTAGGCCATCTCGCCGTTCATGCCCGCCGCGAGCCAGGCGTCGTACGCGGGGCCGCCGGAGGCGGGGGCCGCGGCGGCGATCCCGGCTAGGTCCGCGCCTAGCTCCCGGGCGCGTCGCTTAAGCTCGGCCGCGAGTTCTCCGGGGCTCAGACGGTGCGCGCGACTTTGAGAATTTTGAATGTGCGCGGGCCGTTGGGGAGCTGAATCTCGACCGTCTCCTTCGACTTGCGTCCGAGCAGGCCCGCGCCGAGCGGGGACTGGACGGAAATCTTGCCTTCATTCGGATCGGATTCGTCCTCACCGACGAGCGAGTACTCGACAAAATCGCCGTCGGAGTCCTCGAGGTCCACGGTCGTGCCGATGGCGACGGTGTCCTTAGGGATGTTCATCTCCTCGATGATCTTGGCGCTCTGGAGCTTGTCCTGGACCTGGCCGATGCGCCCCATGACCTCACCCATCTTTTCCTTAGCGGAGTGATACTCGGCGTTTTCCTTAAGGTCGCCTTTTTCGCGGGCCTCGCCGATGTCGAGCGAGAGCTGGGTTTTCTGCTTCATGAGCGCTTTAAGATCTTCCTGCAACTTGGCATGTCCAGCGCGCGTCAAATAGGTTTCGGCCATGGGGGAGTCTCCGGGGGGGGATACGATTATAATTATACGAAATTGCCCGCTCGCCGGACGCGGGAAAGCCCGGACATCGCGGCCCGCAGCACCGCCGCGACGCCGACGCGCCGCCTGACCAAGGTGCGAAGCGATGTCGCGCGCTTGAGGGGAGGGGCGTTGTTCACATTGACCCCGAACCCAACGATGAGCCAGTCGAGATGTTTCGAATCTCCCCGTGCCTCGCAGAGGATCCCGCACAGCTTGCGCGCCTTGCCGTCGGGGCAGAGGGCGAGGACATCGTTGGGAGGCTTGACCGTGGTCGTCGCACCGAAATCCCGCAGGACCGCGGCCAATGCCTCGCCGCAAGCGATCGACAGCTCGCCGAGGCGCTCGGGCGCGAACTTCGGCCGCAGGACCCACGAGGCGTACAGCCCGCCCGGCGCGGAGCGCCAGGTGCGTCCCATGCGGCCCTTTCCCGCGGTTTGAGCGAGCGCCCAAACCAAGGTCCCGTCCGGGGCGCCATCCTCGGCGAGGCGCCGCGCGACCGCCTGGGTGGAGTCGGCCCGCGCCAGGCGCACGAGACGCTTGACGCCCGCGAGCTTCATCGCAGGTCGAGGCCGAGATCGAGGGCGGGCGCGCTGTGGGTCAAGCGTCCAATCGAGATACGGTCGGGGCCGAGCTTTGCCAGCGCGCGGATTTCCTTGATGTTCACGCCGCCCGACACCTCGATCTTCACGCGCGGCGCTAAAGCCCGGATGCGGCGGATCTCCCGGCGCAAACGCGGGCCGCGCATGTTGTCAAGGAGAACCACCTCGGGCATCAGGGCCAGGGCGCGCGTCACTTGTGCCGCCGTGTCGCACTCGATGATCAGAGGCATCTTCGGGTGCGCGCGGCGAAGCTTCGCCACGCCGTCCACCAGGCTCTCTCCGAAATAATGGTTGTCCTTGACCATCGCCGCGTCGTACAGGCCCAGGCGGTGGTTCAGCCCGCCGCCGCACGCGACCGCGTACTTATCGAGCGCGCGCCAGCCCGGCAAGGTTTTGCGCGTGTCGAGCACCTTCGCGCGCGTGCCGCGCACGCGGTCGGCATAGCGGCGGGTGAGGGACGCGACGCCCGACATCCGCTGCAGGAAATTGAGCGCGGTTCGCTCGGCGCTCAGCAGGCCGCGCCCGCCCGACACCGTCATGACCGCCCGGCCGGGGCGCACGCGGGCGCCGTCGCGGGCGAGCATGGTCACGCGCGCGCGCGGCTCGCAGGCCTTGAACGCGGCGGCCGCGATCTCGAGGCCGCAGATGACCCCGGACTCGCGGCTAACGACGCTGAAGCTGAGGCGGGCGGTCTTCGGAACGAAGAGGCGCGTCGTTACATCGCCGGCGCGACCGAGATCTTCCGCCAGAGCCGCTTTCAGAAGGGGGCGCCAAGCGGCGGGGAGGAGGTGCTTCATGCCGATTGCTTCTTCGCGTGGCCGAGGTGCTCGGGCGTGGTCGCTCCCGCCGACAGCGCCACCTGGATTCCCTGCTGCACGCCCAGTTGGGTCGGGATGACGCTCTCGCTGGGTACGAAGATCAGGTCGCCGATGTAGACATGGTTGGTCGGGACGTACACCGAGGTCAGTTTTTTGTGCGTGCCCCCGGGCAGGTCGAGCACGGTCTCGCCGGTGACGAAGCCCAAGCTGTAGATGCCGGGGCGGGGGAACTCGATCATGACGACGCTCTTAAAGGAAGCCTTGTTCGCGGGCGAGAAGGCCTCGGTCATCTGTTTGATCGTGCCGTACACCCATTTGAACACGGGGATGCGAGCGAGGGCGTCCTCGGCGGCGCTGAACAGGTGTTCGCCGACGACATGGGAGGTCAGCACCCCCGCCGCGAAGATCAAGATCACCGCGGCGATGAGGCCGAAGCCCGGGAGATGGAAGCCGAGGCCGGCGTCGAGCAGGGGCGCCAAGGTCCGGTCCACAGCGCTGACGAAGGTCCACACGACGAGCAGCGAGAGCCCGATCGGGATCAAGGTGAAGAAGCCCGATACGAAGTACCGCTTCAGCCGCGCCTGAATTTTCTGTCTCAACCGCCCTATGGTATCATACGCCCGTTCTCCGGAGGCGCCGTGCAGAAATACAAAAAGGAATGGGTCATGTCGCTGGGTTTGCTGCTGTTGACGGCGGCCGCCGGCCTCTTTTATGGCTCGTATCCCGCCGCCGCGCCCGCCGGAGCCAAACCCATCGTGCCCGGCGATGTCGCCTGGATGCTCACCGCCACCGCTCTCGTCCTGCTGATGACGCCCGGGCTTTCATTCTTCTACGGCGGCATGGTTCAGCGTAAGAATGTGATCTCGACGATGCTGCAGAGCTTCATCGCGATGGGCGTGGTCAGCATCCTGTGGGTCGTTGTGGGCTTCAGCCTTTCGTTCGGCGACTCGCTCGGCGGCTTCGTCGGAAATCCCCTGACCTACTTCATGTTCCGCGGTGTTGGAGGGGCGACGCATCCCGATCTCGCGCCCACCATCCCTTTGGCGTTGTTCGCGCTGTTCCAGCTTAAGTTCGCGATCATCACGCCCGCGCTGATCACGGGCTCATTCGCGGAACGCGTGCGTTTCATGAGCTACCTGATTTTTATCGTGCTCTTCACTCTGTTCATCTACTGCCCCGTCGCGCATTGGACCTGGCATCCGAACGGCTTCCTGCACCGCTGGGGCGTGCTCGACTTCGCGGGCGGCACTGTCGTTCACATGACCGCGGGCTTCGCGGCGCTGGCGGGCGCCATGTTCATGGGGCCGCGCAAGGAGCACGCTCCGGGGGCCGTCCATGTCCCCGCGAACATTCCCTTTGTTCTGCTCGGCACCGGCATGCTCTGGTTCGGCTGGTTCGGCTTCAACGCGGGATCGGCGCTGGCCGCCAACGAGACGGCCGTGCTCGCGTTTATGACGACGAACACCGCGTCGGCTTCCGCGATGCTGGCCTGGGTACTGTTCGACGCCGTGCGGGGCCGCCGCCCTTCGGCGCTCGGCGCCTCGGTCGGAGCGGTCGTCGGCCTCGTCGCGATCACACCGGCCGCCGGCTACGTCAGTGTCGGGCAGAGCCTCGCAATCGGCGCGATCGCGAGCCTGGTCAGCAATATGGCGGTGCACCGCAAGGCGCGCACGAACCTCGACGACACTCTTGATGTGTTCCCGTGCCACGGGGTCGGCGGCATCGTCGGCATGATCGCGACCGGCGTGTTCGCCGAGAAAGTCGGCCTCATTCACGGCGATCCGACTATCTTCATTCGCCACCTAGCCGCGATCCTTATCGTGGGGGGCTACTCTTTCGGCGGCTCATGGCTCATCTACAAAGTCTGCGACGCCGCGATCACCCTGCGCGTGCGCCCCGAACAGGAAGCCGCCGGCCTCGACGTCAGTCAGCACGCCGAAAGTTTCCTCGCTTAGCGCCCAAATGTAGACCTCGTCATATCAGTCATATTTACTATTTACAAATATTATATAAGCTGATATATTCTATTAGGTTTAATTCGTCGCCGCACGGAGCGCGCGTGATCGCCAAACTGCTGATGCCGTGGTTATTCGTGGGCCGCAAGACGGCCTGGACGCCGTTCGCTAAGGTGCGGCGCGAGGGCTTTCTCGTGCGCGCGCGCCGCAAGATCCGCCGCGCCGTCGTCCGTCCCGCCTAATCGCGGCTAGCTCTTGCTCTTGCCCCGCGTCTTCGCGGGCCGGCTCGCGGACATGGACTTGAGCTCGAAGAGCTGGTCGCGCAGGAGGACGGCGGCTTCAAAGTCGAGGGAGTCGGCCGCGGCGCGCATGCGGCTTTCGACATCGGCGATGATCGTGGGCAACTCCTTTGCCGACAGCGGCGCGTCGCCGTCGCGCAGGAGCATCAGCCCCTCGCGTTTGGCGGTGCTCTGGAACTCCTCGAGCTCCTCGATCGCCTTGACGATGGTCTTCGGCGTGATGCCGTGCTCCTTATTGTAGGCGAGCTGCTTGACGCGGCGCCGGTCCATCTCGTCGAGCGCGCGCTTCATGGAGCCGGTGATCGTGTCGGCGTAAAGGATGACCTGGCCGCCGACGTTGCGCGCGGCGCGGCCTGAGATCTGAATCAAGGTCGTCTCGGAGCGCAGAAAACCTTCGTGGTCGGCGCCCAGAATCGCGACGAGCGACACCTCCGGCAGGTCGAGGCCTTCGCGCAGCAAATTAATCCCGACGAGGACATCGAAGACGCCGGAGCGAAGGTCCTGCAATATCTGAATGCGCTCAAGGGAGTCGATGTCGGAGTGCAGGTAACGGACCTTGAGGCCCTTCGTCGTCAGGAAGGAGGACAGGTCTTCGGCGGTGCGTTTGGTCAGGGTCGTAATCAACGCGCGCTCTTTCTTCGCGGCGCGGTCGCGCAGGCGGACGATGAGGTCCTCGAGCTGGCCCTCGGACGGCCGGATGATCGTCTCCGGGTCGACGAGGCCGGTCGGACGCACGACCATCTCCACGATCTCGCCCTTCGTCTTCGTCAGCTCGTACTTGCCGGGCGTGGCGGACACAAACATGGTCTGGCCGGCGAGCTTCTCGAACTCCGCGAATTTGAGGGGGCGGTTGTCGAGCGCCGAGGGCAGCCTCCAGCCAAAGTCGATGAGGGTCTGCTTGCGCGCGCGGTCGCCTTCGTACATGCCGCCAATCTGCGGGACCGCGACATGTGATTCGTCCACAACGAGCAGGTAGTCCTTGGGAAAAAAATCGATGAGGCAATAAGGACGCTCTCCGGCCGGGCGGCCGGAGAGGTGGCGGGAGTAGTTCTCGATGCCGTGGCAGAATCCCATCTCGCTGAGCATCTCGAGGTCATATCGGGCCTTTTGCTCAAGACGCTGGGCCTCGAGCAGCTTGCCTTGGGATTTGAACCAGGCCATGCGCTCGGCGAGCTCGGCTTCGATGGCGGCGATCGCCCGCTCCCGCTCAGGGCCGCCGGTGACGAAATGTTTGGCGGGATAGACCCATTCGCGCTTGAGGTCCCTTATTTTGAGGCCGGTGAGCGGATCGAACTCGATCAGCGAGGTCACGCCCTCATCGTTCAAAGTCGCGCGCAAGGCGGTTTCCATGTAGGCGGGAAAGATGTCGATCACGCCGCCTTTCATACGGAACTTTCCGCGCACGAACTCCATTTCGTTGCGTTCGTAATGCACCTCGACGAGCTGCTTGACCAGCTCGTCGCGCGTCACCTTCCAACCGACCTCGAGGGGGACGGTGCGGTTCTGGTAGGCCTCGGGCGAGCCGATGTTGTAGATGCAGGACACGGACGCCACCACAATCACATCTTTTCGCGCGAGCAAGGAGGTCGTGCACTTCAAACGAAGACGGTCGATGCGGTCGTTGACCGAGGAGTCCTTCTCGATGTAGGTGTCGCTCGAGGGGACATAAGCCTCGGGCTGGTAGTAGTCGTAGTAGGAGATGAAGAACTCGACGGCGTTATCGGGGAAGAAGGACTTGAACTCGGCGTAGAGCTGGGCGGCGAGGACCTTGTTGGGGGAGAGCACCAAAGTGGGCCGGTTCAGCTGCGAGACGACATTGGCGATCGCGAAGGTCTTGCCGGAGCCGGTGACGCCGAGCAAAGTCTGAGCGGGGGCGCCTTCCTTGATGCGGGAGATGAGCGTGGCGATGGCGTCGGGTTGATCGCCGGCCGGCTTGAACGAGGAGCGGAGTTTAAACGAGGACACGCCGGGACTCAGCGCTGGCTGAGCGGGCCCCGTATCTTAACCGACGTGCGCTTGGGGTCGAGCATGTTGATTTCAAGGCGGAAGCGCTCGGAGTCTCCGACGACGGCCAAGGTGTTGATGTCGACGCTCGCCTTCAGCTTCTCGCGAAGCAGGGCGCCGTCGGGCACCGAGGCAAGAAGCGTCTCCAGATCGTTGGCGTAAGCTCCGTGCGTTCCGTGATAGGCCATTTGCAGGTCGTACAGCCGCATCAGGCAACCGTGCGCCTGAAAGCGAATGTTCGAAATTTCGCGGATGGGCAAGACATAGAACTTCCATATCGCTCCCGCGCCGGCCAAAACGAGCACCGCGACCAAAGCGAGGGCCATCATCGTTCGTGGTCCGATAAACCGGTCGATTGTGCGAGGCGCGGGGGACGGGGAGATCGGGGCTTTTTCTTCCATGGGCCCGATCATTATGGAACGCGAGAGGGGTCCTGTCAAGGCTTCGGAAGGTGTAGAATGTACGCAATGAAGTCATTCGATGACCTGAAGCTGAGCGCTCCGGTGGCCCGCGCGATCGCGGAATTGGGCTACAGCGCGCCGACTGAGATCCAACAGCAGGCGCTGCCGATTCTTCTCGGCGCCCCCAGTGACTTCATCGGCCAGGCCGCGACGGGCACCGGCAAGACCGCGGCGTTCGGCATTCCGCTTCTTGAGCAGATCGACACCGGCAAGAAACACGTCCAGGGTCTCATCCTTTGCCCGACCCGCGAGCTCGCGGTCCAAGTCTCCGGCCAGATCAATTTGTTCGGCAAGTACAAGGGCGTCAAAGCGGTACCGATCTACGGCGGCACCAGCTATGCCGCCCAGCTCGACGGCCTGAAGCACGGCGCCGCGATCGTCGTCGGCACTCCGGGGCGCATCATCGACCTCATCGACCGGGGCGCGCTGAAGCTCGCGAGCGTGAAGACCGTCATCCTCGATGAAGCCGACGAAATGATTTCGATGGGCTTCAAAGAAGATTTGGAAAAAATCCTAAAGGCGACCGCGCGCGACACGAGCCACATCTGGCTCTTCTCCGCGACGATGAGCCCCGGCGTGCGCCGCGTGGCCGACACCTATCTGCGCAAGCCCAAGCAGGTGCAGGTCAACCGCAGCGAGATGCTGTCCACCACCGTCGAGCAGATTTATTATCTGGCGCGGGAGTCGGACAAGCCCGAGCTGCTGATTAAGCTCATTGAGTCGGCCGACGATTTCTACGGCCTGGTGTTCTGCCAAACGAAGGCGCTCGTGATGGACGTCGCCCAAGCCATGGTCATGCGCGGCTACAAGGTCGACACGCTTCACGGCGACAAGACCCAGCAGGACCGCGACCGCACGATGGTTTCCTTCCGCGAGAAACGGGTCAACCTGCTCATCTGCACGGATGTGGCGTCCCGCGGGCTTGATGTTAAGGAGCTGACGCACGTCATCAACTACTCGATTCCCCGCGAGATGGATGTATACGTCCACCGCATCGGCCGCACGGCGCGCAGCGGCAAGGCCGGCCTGGCGATCAGCCTGGTAAGCCCGACGAACCGGCACATGATCAGCCGCATTGAGTACATGACGAAGAGTAAGATGAAAGAGGGGAAGATCCCCACCCGGCAGGAGATCGGAGCGAAAAAGGTGGCCAAGATTCTGACCGCCTTCCAGGAAAAAGAAAAGTATTTCCGCGCCGCTGAGTTTCTCGGCCCCGACTGGGAATTGGCCACGGAGGAGATGGATCTCAAGGAGATCATCTCGCGCTTCCTGTGTCTGCTTACCCCGGAGACCTTCGAGGACGCCAAGCCCGTGGCGTCGCTTCCCTCTATAGCGGCCAAGCCTCCTTCCCCCTACCACCGAAAGCCCGACCATAAGGGCCATTACAAAAAGCGCCCGCACTGAGATCGTCGTGAAGATGAACCCCCTCGGCCGGTCCGGTCTCAAGATTTCGGCGCTCTCCCTGGGCACGATGAACTTCGGCGCCGATTGGCACAAGATCGGCGCGATCGATGACAAGACGGCGTCCTCTTTGATCGATCTCGCGCTGGAGCGCGGCGTGAATCTTATCGATACCGCTGATATTTACGGGCGCGGAGCCGCCGAGGAGATGCTCGGGCGCCTTCTCAAAGGCCGACGCAAGAAGGTTCTCATCGCGACTAAGGTTCTCGGGCAGATGGACCTCGATGATAAGGCGACCGGTGGGCTGTCGGCGCGTTGGATCAGTCGCGCGATCGAGGGAAGCCTCAAGCGGCTTAAAACCGATCATGTCGACCTGTACATGCCGCACGGATGGGACTTCGAGGTTCCGCTTGAGAAAACACTCAGGGCGCTCGAAGCGCTCGTCAAGGCGGGCAAGGTGCAAGTTCTTGGCTGTTCCAACTTCTCCGGCGCTCAGCTCGTATCCGCCGGCGGACGCTTCTCATTTGACCAGGTCCAGTACAGCCTTGCCGCCCGCTTTCCGGAGAATGACCTGGTGCCGGTCGCGCGGCGCGACGCAGTCGCGCTGATCGCGTGGAGCCCGCTCGCGGGCGGTCTGCTCAGCGGTAAGTACGCGGCGGCGGGCGCTACCGGACGGCGCTCCGCGGGCGGCGCTTTCCCCTATGTTCAGCCGGAGCAGGGCGCGGCACTCGTGAGCGTCCTGCAGTCGGTTGCGACGCTCGAACGCTCGACCTGCGCGCAAGCGGCGCTCGGCTGGATCTTGACCAAGCCCTTTATCGCGAGCGCAACCCTCGGCGCGCGTACGACGGCGCAGCTGACCGAGCTGCTGGACTCCAAGCCTCTGTCCCCGCGCGCGGCGGCCCTGCTTGACCGCGCCTCGGAGCTATGTTCTCCGCGCTGAGTCACCGGAATTTCCGGCTCTTCTTCTTCGGCCAGTTCGTCTCGCTGACCGGGTCATGGATGCAGAACACCGCCCAGGCGTGGCTCGTCTACCGTCTGACGAGAGACCCGCTGATGCTTGGCCTCGTCGCTGTCGTCGGCCAGTTCCCGGTGTTCGTGCTCGGTTTTTACGCGGGCTTCGCCGTGGACCACGCCGACCATCTGCGCCTGGTCAAGCGCACGCAGTTCCTCGCGATGATCCAAGCCGCGCTGTTGGCCCTTCTGACCTGGGGAGGGCACATTGAGGTCTGGCATGTGTTCGCGCTGTCGATGGGCCTTGGCGTGGTCAACGCCTTCGATATGCCCGCCCGCCAAGTTTTGATCGGAGAGCTGGTTCCCGTCGATCATCGCCACAATGCGATCGCGCTTAACTCGACCGTGGTCAATGCCTCGCGCATCATCGGCCCGGCCCTCGCCGGCCTGGCGATCGCCTATGCGGGCGAGGCCGGCTGTTTCGCAATCAACGCGCTCAGCTATGTCGCCGTGCTGATCGCGCTTAAGGCGATGCGCGACGTGCGTCAGCCTCCACCGGCCGCGCCGCGCGGCGGGCCCTGGCAGGAAATCGGCGACGGCATGTCCTACGCCTTCGCCAACGAGCCGATCCGCCTCGTCCTGCTGGCGCTGATCGTTGTGAGCGTGGCGGGCCTCCCGGTCTATACCTTGATGCCGGTGTTCGCCGAAGATGTTCTGCATGCCGGTGTAAAAGGACTCGGCATCTTGTCCTCGTTCTCGGGCGTGGGTGCGACGCTCGGGGCCTTAGCCTTGGCGCGGCGACGCGGCGCGGCCGGCGTTGGCGGCGAGATCGTGTTCGGGACGATGGGCATGGCCCTCGCGTCGGCCGGCATGGCCTGGTCGCGCAATTTCTGGCTATCTTGCGTCTGCATGGCCATGATGGGCTGGTTCGCGATTCGGGTGTTGGCCGGGGCGAACACCGCGCTTCAGGAACTGTCCGACGACCGTCATCGTGGCCGCGTGATGAGCTTCTATTCCATGATCTTTATCGGCCTTTCCCCGCTGGGAAGCTTCCTGGCGGGCGGGCTTGCCTCGCGTATTGGTGTACCCTGGACCACCGCCGGCATGGCTGTGTGCATGGCCACGCTTGCCCTTGGCTACGGGCGGCGCATGAGGGAGATATAGGTCTTATGGCCTATATTTACCCAGGTCCTTGGGCCCCTTTTAACGGGCCCCGTCGGCCCGTGCGCCGGACCCGCTCTGCCGCTACAATGTTGATATGAGCTCAATGGAGATGTACATCAAGTTCATGTTCACCCTCACGGTAGGCCTCGTGGGAGTGGGCATGGTGCTGAAAACCCTCCTCGAGACGATCCTCCACGAGTGGGACGCGGTGTACGAAATTCAAACCGGTTGGCACTCCTTGTTTCACGCCCGGCCCTACGCCGATTCGGTGCGCGCCGAGGACATTTTGATGGAGATCGAGCGCGATCACGACAAGAAACGCCTCCCCGAGCTCTCGATCGACCGCCGCCGCCAGGCTCTGAAGGATGTTCGCGAAGCCGAAGACCGCCTGTCCTCGCCGCGCGTCCCCGAAGCCGCTTAAACGCCGCCCGCTCTGGCGCGGCCTCGACGCTTTCGGTACACTGCTCCAATGAGCCTCGAAGAACGCGCGCTCGCATGGCGCGCCCAGCGCCGTCAAGCCATCGTTTTCGAAGCCGTGGCCCGCACGGTCGGCTGGGGGCTTGCCGCAGCGGGAGCGCTGACTACGGCCGATCGATTCCTGACCTTGCCGCAATCGATCCGAGCGGCCGCCTGGTTGGCCGGGGCCGGGGCCCTGGGCGTTCAGGCCTGGCGCGGTCTGCTCTTGCCTTTGCGCGCGGGCGGGTGGGAGTCGATATTCTCGGACGCGTCGCGACTCTGGCCCGCGACACGGCCGATGCTCGCCTCGGCGTGGTCCTTGCGCGATGATCCCGGTGGACGCGATGTGTCCGTCGAACTTCGCCGCGAGCATCTCACGCGTGCCGACGCATTGGCCGCGGATCTGCCCGGCGAGCCGTTGTACTCGTGGACGCCGTCTCGCGCGGCCCGCGCCGGCGGTCTCGCCGCAATTGTTTGCCTGGGACTCGCCATCGGGACCCACGGGACATGGATACGCGTCCTGGCTCCGTGGCGCGATGCGCCGCTTGACCGGCTCGTCGATCTTCTTCCCGGCGACGCCAGCGTTGATTGGGGTGCGACGGTCAACCTGACCGCGCGTTTAACGGCGGAGGGAACGGCGGCCGGTCTGCGCGGTGCGGATCTTGGCCTTGAGACGCGAGGCGCCGACGGAGCGTGGCGTGCGGCGATGTGGGACGCCGTGGACGCGGGCTCCGCCTCTTTCGAGACGGGGGCATTGGTGGGAACGCTCGATTATCGCGCGCGCCGGCGGGATCTCGTGACGAGCGCGCGGCGCTTGCGCGCGATTCCCGCTCCCCGTTTTAAGAACGGTGAAGCGATCGTGCACGGCGCACGCGGGGTCAAGACTTTCGTTCTGGGGCAGGACGCGCCGGTGCGCGCGCGGCGCGGTGATTGGGTCTCGGTGCGCGGCGAAGCCGACGCTCCGCTCGCTTCGGCCGTGCTAAGGCTCTCGAGCCTGCCCGCGCCGATTCCGATGCGCGCGGCTGGCGACGGTTCCTGGTCGGGGGGCTTTTTGGCCCAGGAAGATGCGACGCTGTCGCTCCTTCTCATCGCGGCGGATGAGCGGCGCGATCCTTCTCCGCCCGCTTACGCGCTGTCGGTGCTCGGCGACGCGAAGCCCTCCGTGGAGCTTTTGTCCCCCCAGGTGCCGCTGCAGGCCGGGCAGCGGGATGCCATTACGATCGCATACACCGCGCGTGACGACGGCGCCCTGACGCGGCTTGAACTTGTGATCCATTCGCCGAAAGGTGACGCGCGCCGCGCTTTGCCGTTTGAGCGCGGCTCAGCCGAAACGCTTGGAGACGCGTCGCTGGCCCTGCATTCGTACGCCCCGGGGAGCATCGTTGAGTTTTGGCTCGAGGCGGCTGACGACGCCACGCCACCTCAGTCCGCGCGCTCCGAGAAGGGCTCCGTTGAGGTCGTGGACGTGGATGCCACGCACACCGAAGCGCTCGCGGCGCGTGAGAAAGCACTGGCGGCCCTTGACCGGGCCGCCGCCGCGGCGGAGGCCGCCGCGAAAGCCGCCGCCTCCGAGAGCGAGGAAGCGGCGAGTGCGGCCGCGAAGCCCGTCGCGGGGCTTTGGTCCGCCGCCGCGGGCGCGCTTATGGCCTGGAACGAATCGATGCGCCTCGATCCCCGCGCCAACCCCGGCCTCGCCGATCAGGCCGCCGCCGCCGCCGAAAGCTTGGCCTCCGCGGGCATGGAAGGTTTGCCTAAAGCCGCCGCGGCGCTCAAAGAGCGTGACCTTCCGCGCGCCGCGCGCGAGCAGGCGGCTTTGGCCGAGCAGGCCCGCGCCGCCGCCTCCGCTCTGCGCGCCGGCTCGAGCGTGCAAAACGCGCAGGACATGGCTGACCGCGCTTTTGACGCGGAACGCGAGGGCCGTGAGATGGGGGAGTCCATCCAACGCATGAAGGACACGCTCACTCCGGCGGAATCGGCTGAGCTCCAGAAGGCGTTGGCCTCCGTGGACGCGGCGCTTGAGGAACTCCGAAAATCGATCGAGGCGCTGCCTCAAGCGGCGGAGGAAACGAGCAAGGTCCGTGAGCTCCCGCTCGGCGGGGCGCGCGAGGCCGCGAGCGCCTTGCGCCGTGCCCTGCAGAATGGCGACGCCGCCGGCGCCGCGAAAGCGGCGAAGGATCTTGCTGAGAAGCTCTCTCGTGTCTCGAAGGGCTTGCGTGAGTCGGGAATGCGCGTCGCCAAGTCGCAAGCGGGCCGCGCCAAGGAAGGGGCGGCGCAGGTGGCCCAGGCGTGGCGCGAAGCGGTCGCGCGTCAGGAAAAAGCCGTTGAGGCCGCTCGGCAGCGCGAGAACGCGCGCCTGGCGGCGACGGTGCGCGCTCAGAAGGAGCTTTTGTTGAAGACGCAGGACGCGATCGATTCGGCGTTGGCCTCGGCGCCCTCCGCCGAAACCGCCCGCGCGGCCCGCGCCGCGCGAGAAAGCCTCAAGGCGGGGAAGCCCGACGAAGCGATCCGTCACATGCGCGCCGTAAAAACGCTCGACGGCGCCGCCGCCGCCCTCGAGCGCGGCGTTGATGGCTCCCCGCTTGATCCGGTCTCGATGGGTGAGGCGGCCGATGCGCAGTCCGCGGCGCGGGAGTCGGCCGGACGCCTGCGTCGTGAAGTCTCCAGTGCGGCGGGGCTCCTCGGTTTTATGCCCGGAGGCCCGGTCCGCCGCATCGACGAGGCGATGTCCGAGCAAGGCGAGGGTGAAAAATCTCTCAGGCGCGGCGACTCGACCGAGGGGCTTCGTCATGGAGAAGCCGCGCTCTCGATACTTCAAGACGGCGACAAGAGTTCTTCCGGCGGCGAGGGCGGATCCAGCGGCTCGGGCGAGGGGATGAGCCGCCCTTTCGAGATTCCCGGAGGCGTCATGCGCGGCGCGGCGCGCGGCACCCGTGGAAGCGCCACCGGCAGGGTGCGCCTGCCCTCCGCGGATGAGTACCGGCCTCCGCGCGAGCTCCGAGAAGAGCTTGAGCGTTCCCTGCGCGAGCCGCGCCCTGCCGTCCACGACTCCGCGATTAAAGAATACTTCCGTCGTTTGACGCGCTAGGCTATAATCACCTTATGTCATTTCAAGGAACCATCGAAGCGAACTGCCTCTCCTGCACGGACGGATTCGAGGCGCCGATCTGGAGCTTCGTGCACGGCGGCAAGGATGAGCTTTTGCGCGACCAGGCCAAGGCCATGGAGTGCAACCTGCTCCTCTGCCCGTCGTGCGGCGCGGCCTTCGTGCCCGAGGCGGCGTGGATTTACTATGAGCCGGCAGACGAAATTCTCGCCTTCATTTTCCCGATGTCCTACAAGGCCGAGGAAACGAAATGGCGCGACAAGATGAAGGCTGATTTCGCCGCGATGCGCGAGGCGCTGGGCGATCATTTGCCGGTCGGCCACGAACCCGAAGTCTTCTTCGGACCTGAGGGGCTCGCCCAGCTTCTTGAAAAAGAAGATTGGCGACGCGACGAGCGCGATGTCATGGGGTTCTTCGCGAAGGATCTTAAGCTTTCGGTCTACAAGGCGAGCCCCGCCTGGGCGCGTGCGCACGACGCCCCGTCGTGGCTCCCGTTCACGGGCAAGGTCCCGACGCGCGACGGAGTCATCGCCGGCATCAAAAAGCTCGTCGAGGCCAACGACCGCCTTAAGGCTTGGTCCGACTATCTGTCGAAGCTGGAAAAGGATCCCGCCTCGGTCCTGCCGCCCGCCGCGATGGCGTCGATTTGACCGGCGGCCGCGTCGTCGTTCCCGCCGCGGCGGCGCAAATACTCAGACCTCTCGCCGAAGCGGCACGCGTGCGCGGTACGCCGCTGTACGCGGTCGGCGGCCCGGTTCGCGACTGGCTTATGCGCCGGCCCAGCTTCGATCTCGACCTGACGGTCGCGGGAGATCCAGATCCCATCGCCGCCGTCGCGGCTCACCTGCTTGGCGGAACCGTCGAGATCTTCGGACGCTTCGGCACGCGCCGCATCGTCTCGACGGGAAAGTTCCGGGTGGACATCGCGACGACGCGCGCCGAGTCCTATCCCGAACCGGCCTGCCTTCCCGTGGTCGACGCTTTTCGCGTTCCAATCGAGCGCGACCTGTTCCGGCGCGACTTCACGATCAACGCCCTCGCGGTGCGTCTTGATGACGGCTCTCTTTCCTTGACCGACCCCTACGGAGGCGCGCGCGACCTGAAGGATCGGATCCTTCGCGTCCTGCATCGGCTGAGCTTTCGTGACGATCCGACGCGGGTGTTCCGCGCGGCGCGCTTTCTAGGCCGGTTCGACTTTCGTCCCGCCGCCGGCATGATCGATGAGGCCAAGGCGGCGTTGGCGGACGGTCATGCGGGTAAGTTGTCGCCTCATCGTCGTCTGCATGAGTTCACCAGTCTTTTGGGAGAGAAGGATCCGAGGGCGGCGTTCGCGCTGTTGAAGGCCTGGGGCTATCTGCCGTTGCTCCATGCGGAATTGCCTTGGAAGATCGCTTTGCCCGCGGGCGTCGAGCCCCGCATGGCGGCGCTTGCGCTGGCGCTGGGGGCGAAGAAGGGCCGCGCCTTCGTAGACGCTTTCCCGCACCCGCATCAGTTGCGCGCGCTTCTTCAAGACGCCTTGGCCTTGGCCTTCTCGGACAAGTCACCGCGCATGGCGCCCCAACCGCTCGTCGTCAAAGCCGTGACTCGTTTCCTGCCGAAGCTTCCGTCCGGCGCGCTCAAGCCTAGCTACCTGACTGGAGCCGACCTCATCGCCGCCGGACTCAAGCCGGGCCCGGAGTTCCAGGCGCTTTTGGACGAGGCCGCCCGCCTGCAGCGCGCGGGCAAGTTGAAGACCCGCGCCGTCGCGTTGGCCTGGCTTAAAAATAAATGAGCCGTCGAGCTTCGCTTCTCCTTGCCGCCGGTCTGGCCGTCGCGGCGGGCTTTTTTCTGGCGCCGGGACGCGCCTGGGATCTGAAGGTATACGCGGCCTGCGCGCGCGAGCTTGGCGCCGGCCGCGACCCCTACGCCCGCGACGTCGTGATCGAGGACATCACCTATCCGTGCATGTACCCGCCTCTGGCCATCGATCTGTACCGTCCCGTGGCCGCGCTGATGGACGCCAATCCGCGTCTGGCCGTGCGCGCGTGGAACGCCTTGACGGTCCTGTTGTTCCTGGGCTTGCTCTGGATATGGCGACGGTTCTTCCTGGGACCGGGGCCGGATGCATTGCGGCTGATCTTCGCCCTATTCGCCTTCGGCGGACCGCTGTTTGTCGTGCTGCGCTGCGGCAACGGCGCGGCGTTCGAATTCTTCCTGATTTGGAGCGCGTTCGCGTTGTTCGTGGCGGGCCGGGACCTGCCCTTCGTCCTGACGATCGCCGTGGCGGCTCTCATCAAGCTCCAGCCTGCGGGCTTCCTCGGCCTCGTTCTGCTGCGGCCGCGTCCGGCTTGGCGCTATTTCTTCCTTGGCGCGGCGGCGTTCGTCCTTCTATTCGGGCTCAACGAGGTCGTGCACCCCGGTCTTCTCGCCTCGTTCCGTGACCGGTTGGCTGACCCGCATGAAGGCTGGCGCTATGAGCGCGGGCCGAATAATTGCGCGGTCTTGGGTTTTCTCCAGCACGCTCTTGAGACCGCGTGGGGTGACCGCGCGCGGGCGTCTATCTGGGCCCGTCGTCTATTTATCCCTTGGGCGCTGTTCATTATGACTGCGACCGGCGCGGCGTTGCGCCGCATCTGGTCATCCGTGCAGGATGAGGCTGCGGCGAAAAGGATGACCATTCTGCTCTCCTGCGCGGCTTACGCGCTTCTGGCGCCGCGCTTCAAAGACTACAGCTACTTCATTTTGATTCCGTCGGCGTTGGCGGCGCTCGAATCGGACATCCCCAATGGCCTGCGCGCGGCGATCATCGCCTTGGCGGCGCTCGATTCGACGAAGTCGCTCGCCGTGACTCTCGGCCTGGGGCCCTGGGCCATTCTGGCGGGCTACTTTAAGATGTACGCCTCGGTCCTGGTGTGGGGCGTTCTCGCCACAATTCCCTGGAATTCGCCGTCGAGAAACGCTAGAATTCCGACGGAATGAAGCGCGCGGATGTCGTCTTTTCCGGCATGCGTCCCACCGGTCGCCTCCACCTGGGAAACTACTGGGGGGCGTTGAAGAATTGGGTCGCCCTCCAATCCCAATATCCCTGCTTTTTCTCGGTTGTCGACTGGCACATGCTGACGACCGGCTACGACGATACCTCTAAACTCCAGGAAAACTGCCGCGAGATGGTCCTCGACTGGCTCGCGGCCGGGCTTGATCCCGCCAAGTGCGTGATCTTCAAGCAGTCCGATGTTCCCGAGCACGCCGAGCTCGCGTTGATGCTGGGCATGGTGACCCCCTTGTCGTGGCTCGAAAACAACCCGACCTGGAAGGAGCAGCTTCAGGAGCTGGCGAAGACCAAGCATGAGCAGGTCTCGGCCGGCTCGACCGCGACGGCCGTCGCGGCGAAGGGCGCGACCTCCGCCCAAAGGGAGTTGCGCACCTACGGCTTTCTCGGCTACCCCGTTCTTCAAACTGCCGACATCCTTCTTTACCACGGTACCAAGGTTCCGGTCGGCCAGGATCAGCTTCCGCATGTTGAACTGTCCCGCGAAATCGCCCGAAAATTCAATCATGCGTTCGGCGAAATCTTCACCGAGCCCCAGCCTCTCCTGACGCCGACGCCGAAAGTTCCCGGCACCGACTCGCGCAAGATGTCGAAGTCGTATAACAATGCGGTCGACATCTACGAGACCGCCGCGTCGCTCGAGAAGAAGATTAAGAGCATGTACACCGATCCGACGCGTGCGGCCGCGACGGACCCGGGCCATCCCGAGCCGTGCGCGGAGAACCCGCCGGGCTGCTCGGTCTACTCGATGCACAAGCTCTACGCCGACGCCGCCTTCGTCGCCAAGCGCGGCGATGAGTGCCGCGCGGGTCAGCTCGGCTGCGGCGCCTGCAAAAAGGATTTGCTGACGGAGATGTCGGGCCCGTACGACGAGTTCCGCCGGCGGCGCGAGGCGCTCTCGGCCGGGCAAGTCGACGCCATCCTTGCCGACGGCGCCATCAAGGCGCGCGCCGTCGCGCAAAAGACGATGGAAGAAGTCCGCCGCGCGATGAGGCTCCGCTAAATGACCGAGAAGGCCTACGAAGTTTCGCTTGAGCTGTTCGAGGGTCCGCTCGACCTGCTGCTGTTCCTTGTCAAGAAGAACGACCTCGACATCAACAATATTCCGATCGCCCAGATCACAAAGGAGTACCTCTCCTATCTTGAGCTGATGAAAGACATGGACCTCGACATCGCGGGGGATTTCCTCGTGATGGCGGCGACCCTGATGGCGGTCAAGTCCCGGTCCCTCCTGCCCAGCGAGCAAAACCTCGACGGGGATGAGGGCCCCAATCCGGCCGCGGAGCTGGCGCAAAAACTGATCGAGTACCAGAAGTTCAAAGAGGCCTCGAAGTTCCTCGCGAACCGCGCCAACGAGATGGAAGGAGTCTTTTACCGCGGCGCGCCGCATTTTGAAGAGGCCGAGAAGTCTCCGAACATTTCGCTGTTCGACCTGATGGCGCATCTTCAGGTCATCCTCGAGGGCGCCGAGGATGACTCGCAGTCCGTCGAGGGCGAAGAGTTCCCGATCGAAGAGAAGATGGAAAAGATCATGTTCCTTCTATCCGAGCGGCCGATGATCCCGTGGGAAGATCTGTTCGCGGACGAGCGCAAGCGGCGCGGCATCATCGCCTGCTTCCTCGCCATGCTTGAGCTGACCAAGCTGCAGAAGATCTTCATCCGCCAGGACGCGAACTTCGGCAAGATCCAAATTTTCAAGAAGGACGAATCCGCAATTGAAGCGACCGTGGAGGTCGCGGCGCCCGTTGCTGAAGCGCCGGTTGAAACGCCCGAGATGCCAGGAGAGACCGATGTCCAGCCCTGAAGCCGAGAACGCCGACGCTGAAGTGTCCGACGCCGCCGAAGCTCCGGTCGAGTCGCCGGACGCGAATCCGGAGGTGACGATCGAGGCACTCGCCGCTGTCGCCGATGAAGCGCTGGCGCCTGGGCATACGCCCGCGCCGTCGCCCGCCAATGATCCCGCGCTGCTGCGCCGCGCGCTTGAAGGCCTTTTGTTTATCACCGACCGGCCCTTGTCGGCCGGCGAGCTGTGCAAGCTGGTGAATGTTCGCGACCAGGATCGCATCGTGGCCGCCGTCGAGGAGCTGCGTCGCGAGCTTGAGGAACGCAACCTCGGCTATCGCCTGATCGCCGTCGCCGAAGGCTGGCAGATGGCCACCCGCCCCGAGCTGGCGCCGTACATGCGCAAGCTCTTCAGCGACCGCGCCACGATGCGGCTGTCCACGGCCGCGCAGGAGACGCTGTCGATCATTTCATACAAACAGCCGTTGACGCGCGCCGAGGTCGAGGAAATTCGCGGCGTTGAAGTCATCGCCGCGCTCGAAACCTTGCTTGAAAAGCGCCTGATCAAGGTTGTCGGGCGCCGGGAAACCGTCGGGCGTCCGCTCATGTACGGTACGACGATGGAATTTTTGCGCCATTTCGGCCTGCGCAGCCTCGAGGATCTTCCGCCCTTGGATGGCTTCGCGCCGGCGGACGCGGCGCCGATTGGCTCCGCGCAAGCGTTCGTCCGTTCCGAGGATGAACCTTCTCCTGTCGCCGAGTCCGTCGCGGAGCCGGCCGAGCAACCGGCTGAGCAGCCGGCGGAAAAGGCGGAAGAAGAGAAAAAAGAGGGACTCTGGCCTAAGTAGGTGAAGATACTCGTCGCGGCCAGCGAAGCGGTTCCCTTCTGCAAGACCGGGGGGCTCGCGGATGTGGTCGGAGCCCTCACGCAGAGGCTCGGCGGTCTGGGCCATGATGTGTGTCTGTTCCTTCCCAAGTACCGCGCGATCCGCGCGGCCTCGCTCGAGGGCGGCATCGCGCATCCGCTGAAGGTTCCGCTCGCCGGGGGCACGGTGGATGTGGGCCTGAGCTTCCTGCACCGGCGCGGCGTGTCGGTGTATTTCGTGGACTATCCGCTGTTCTTCGACCGCGAGGGGCTGTACGGAAACGCGGGCCAGGATCATGAGGACAACGACCGCCGCTTCGCGCTGTTCTCGCGCGCGGTTCTTGAGGGGGCGAAGGCGATCGGCTTCAAGCCCGATGTGATCCACATTCACGATTGGCAGACTGGCCTTGTCGCGGCGCACCTTAAGCGCCACTACAATAATGATCCGCACTTCATGGGCACCGGCTGCGTGTTCACGATTCACAACATGGCGTATCAAGGGAATTTTCCTCGCGCCGCTCTAGAAACGGCCGGTTTCAGCGCCGAGGACTTTTCGTCCGACGGCCTCGAGTATTACGGTAAGGTCAGCTTTCTCAAGAGCGGGATCGTCCACGCCGATAAGCTCACGACGGTCAGCGCCGCCTACGCGCGCGAGATCCAGGAGTCGCCGGACCGAGGCTTCGGCCTCGAGGGTCTGCTCCAGCGACGCACGAAGGATCTTCACGGCATTCTCAATGGCATCGACCTCGAGGTCTGGGATCCCGCACGAGATTCATCGCTGGCCCACCGTTATTCGCCCACGGACGCGGCCGTCGGAAAGGCCGCGTGCAAAGAGGCGCTTCAGCGCGAGTGCGGCCTCGAAATCCGCGGCGACCGGCCTGTGATTGGGGTGGTGTCGCGGCTTGATTACCAGAAGGGGCTTGATATCGCGCTCACGGCGCTCGAATCTCGCCTCGATCGGTGTCAGCTCTTGCTGCTCGGCACCGGCGATCCGTCGTTGACCGAGATGTTCGCCGCGCTTGAGCGCCGTCACCCGGGTTCGGTCCACTTCCACCGTTCCTTCGATGAGGCCTTCGCGCACCGCGCGTACTCGGTCTCGGATATATTCCTGATGCCGTCGCGCTTTGAGCCCTGTGGCCTCGGACAAATGATCGCGATGCGCTACGGCGCGGTTCCGGTGGTTTCGATGACCGGCGGTTTGATCGACACCGTTTTCGAGGAGCCGCGCGACGGACGCCCGGCCAACGGCTTTTTATGCAGGCCCGGCGACGGCGAGGATCTCGCGCGTGCCCTCGACCGCGCTCTCGCTGAGTTTGGCACGCCGGCCTGGGGAGGGCGCGTGCAGGCCGGTATGGCGGGCGATTTCTCCTGGGACCGCTCGGTCGAGCGGTATCTGGATGTTTTTCGCGAGGCCGTGCCAAAATGAGCGCTCCGGGCGTTCGGCGTACGCTTCTCCCCATGCTGGCCGTCGTCATCGCGGCCGCGGTGTGGGAGACGCGGCCGCGTTCGGAGCGTGTGGTTCTGCCGGCGGTCGAAGCGGATGCCTTTGCCGCGTTGACCGGGCGTACGCCGGCGTCGACCCCAGAACTGTGGGAGCGGCTTAAGGCCATGGGCATATCGGCTGTGGTGCTGCGCGAGGAAACCGCGGCCGAGCTGGCGGCGCGCGGCGAGGTGCTGCACTTCTCGCGCGCGGAAGTCGAAAAATGGCGCGCGCTCGGTCTCGTCGCAGCGGGCGGTGGTCCTAAGCCGGACTCGCTGTGGGCCAGAGACGCGCGGGTGCTGACGCGGCTGTCGGGAGCCTTGGCCGCGCGCGGCATAGATGTGTCGACTGCTACCATCGGCGGCGTCCGCTCGCTTGAAATGCCGGCCGGAGTCGATCTTGCGCTGGTGCCGGCGGGCTTTGATCCGGAGACCGTCGCGGTCGTCTCCGCGGCGGGCCTGATCCCGGTCGCCGCCTCGACGGGCGCAGTTGCGTCCGTAGCCGGCCACAGGTTGTGGATCCGGAATTTGCCCGTTGCCGCTCGTCCGCCGGAACTGCTCCGAGCGGTGAACGGACGCGCGATGCGTTTGCTTGTCTTAAAGCCCGTCTCCGGCGTCGGTCTTGACGAGAACCTCGAGCGTCTGCGCACCGCGCTGAGGATCGTCAAGAGTGCGGGCTTCGCGGCTGTACTTCCGGAGGCAGCGCCGTTGACTGAGCGCAAGGCCTGGCGCCTCTTCCTTTTTTACGCGATCGGACTTCTGGGGCCCTTGCTGGCCGCGCGGGCCGGGCTAGCCGTGGAGCGGACGGTCCGCGGTTGGGTCGCGAGGCGCGCCCCGATCGCTTCGCCGGTGCCGGAGACCTTGGCCGGACTCTCTATCGTGTGGGCGGTGGCCTCATGCGCGGGCCTCCTCGCCGCCGCGTCGCTGGCACCGGAGTGGCGAGAGGAGTTGGCGCGGTCGTGGACCATTTGGACTTTATCCGCGCCGATGATCGTGGGTGCGGCCGCTCTATTCGCCTCCGAAGGCCCGGCCGCGCGCGCGCGTTGGCTGGCCCCGTTGCGTATGCGGGACTTGGCCGTCGCGGTCGTTCTCATTAGCGCGCTGTGGGGGCTGTTGGCCCCGAGGGCGGCCTTGCGGGCCGCCGGTATATGGGAATCGGTGGGTCGCTTATCCGCCGCCGCTGATGTGCTTTGGTGGTGGCCGTGGCGCTGGCGGGAAATTTTGATCGGAACCCCGAGCCTCATGCTTGCCTTGATTCTCATCGGCAAGCGCGAGACGGCCGCCCAAGCGGGCGGCGTAACCCGCGCTCCCGCGTTGCTCGGGGACCCTCGCGTCTGGCTGACCTTGGGATTGCTCGCGCCCTCCGGAGCCGTCGCCGCGATCGGGGCGGGCGGCGCCCCGCCGGCGCTCGCCGTCCTCCAAGGGGCCGCGGCATGCGCGCTCGGAGCGGTGCTCGGCCTGGCCGCGGCGCGCCTAAGGGCCCGCATCGAAGCCTGGGTCCTTGGACCCACTGATACAGGTCTATTGACCTAGAAACCGCCTCGTGCTAGAATCGGGTTGTGAGATACCTGATCCCGGCGCTCGTCGTGACGGTCGTGGGTTTCTCGACGGCGCACGCTGACCCCCCGAAGGCGTCTCCCTTCTCAAATAAGTCTTTAGGCGAGGGCGGCGGCTACAAGCATCCCGACGCGGATGTAGGCCAGTTTTTTGAAGCGAAGCCCGTCAAGCCTGCTGAGCTCAAGCCCGACCTTCCTGCCCTCCCCGCGAAAATCACGCCGGACATTAAGCTCACCGCGACGGCCCCTTCGCGGCCGCGCCCTCGACCGTTTGCGCCCGTCGCCGCCAAGGCCACAGTGACCCCTTCTCCGAAGGAGAGTGCAGTCCCGGTTCCCACGACTTCCGAATCGCTCGTCGCCGTCAAGGCCGCAACCAGCCCTTCGGCCCCGACACCCGCCGCCTCCGTTTCGGGCGAAGACGATTCGGCCAGCGAGGACGCGCGCCGTGATTACGAGTCGCGCCTGTTCGGCGCGGCTCCCGCGCCCCGTCGTGCCGGTCTTTCGGACAACAAGGTGTCCCCCTTGACCGATCCCGCTTTGGCCGCCTCGACGGGTGAAGGCATGCTTTTCGTCTCGCTTGAGCTCGACGCTCAGGAAGCGGGTACCTTGCGCGACGCGGTGGCCGGGCTTGGCGCCGCCGCCGCCTTCCGCCCTGACGCCCGCTTTCAGCCGATGCCGGGCGCCAGCGGCGCGGTCCGCATCAGCGGTTGGCTTCCGGCTTCCCGGCTTGGGGACGCGATCGCGCGTCCCGGCGTCAAGCGCGTCGAGGTGGAGCGGGGCTCCCGCCCGGCGGCGGACAGCCGGATCACCGGCGAGTATCTTTTGAAATTGCGCGTCAGCGACCCCGCTCATCCTGAGGATTCGATCGCGGCGAGCGTGCGGGTGATGACTGAAGCGACCGGTTTTAAGCTCGACCGCGTGTTTGGTTTCGAGACCATTCCTGGCGGAAGCGTGACGGCGCTCGTGTCTGGAATGCTCCCGGTGTCTCAGCTGTCGCGCGCTTTGGGATTGCCTGGCGTCATTAAAATCACCTCCGCGTCACTTATCGCGGAGCCTGTCGCGCCCATTGCTCCAGCCAAGAAAGAGGGCTTCCTGAAGTTCGTCATGGCTCGCAGCCTCTGGCTGGTCCTGCTCACCGTGCTGCTCGCGCTTCCCACCGTGGGCGAGGCGGTCAAGAGCGGCTTGTCCGTGTTCGTCCCCTACCGCTGAACCTCCGCATTTCATAGAATCGCGAGATATATGACTGCCGAAGGCAGTGCCAAGGTACGGTTAGCGTCGTTAATTGCGCTCGCGACGGCTGCCGGCCTCGCGGGGGAATCTCTTCTGCTTGCCGAGCGGCACTGTTCGCACCTGGAGTCTTCGCTGCGGGACGATTTTCGCGTAGTGCTGTTTACGCGCGCAGCCCTGGAAGAGGCCCGTGCGAAGGTTCTCGAAGAAAAGATTCGCGCCGCTCCCGAGGTCGCGGAGGTGCGCTACATTACGGCAGACGAGGCTTTGTCCACGCTCAAGCGCGACGACCCCGAGCTTGCGGAATCGGTCGCGCTCGTGGGCGACAACCCTCTTCCCGCGGCTTTCGAGGTTCGGCCCACGCCCGAATCGCTCACGCATCTCGCCGCGTGGATCAATGGCGCGCAGCGGCTGGCCGATTGGTCCGATCTGCGCTACAAGCCCGGGCAGGTCCAAGCCATTCTGCGCCTGCGCTTTTACGCTCACTGTCTGCGCATGACGCTGAATACACTTGTGTGCCTTATCGCCGGCCTTGCGCTGGGTATGCTCACCGGGTCCTTTTCCGCGGAAAAGGACAAGGGCTCGGCCTCGTCGCCGACCTCGGTTAAATTCATGCTCTGGGCGGTCGCCGGCGGCGCCGTCGGGGCGGCGCTTGCGCTTGCGATAACTTGGCCGTTGCATCGCGATGAGCTTCTGTGGGCCTGGCCGCAGCCGCTCGCGCAGCTTCTGCTGCTCGCGGCTTGTGCGACTCTTGGATGGTCTTTGTCGCTATGGCGCGCCGAGTCTTAATCATCGCGGTCCTGATCGCGCTGAGCGCCGCTCCGGCGGCAGCGCAGCTCAATACCAAGCGCAAGGAGCTCTCTCGAATTCAGAGTGAGCTCAAGCAGACTCTTCGGGAACTATCGGACCTGCGTGACGCGGAAAAGGAGCTTGGAGCGGATGTCAAAGGCCTTGAGAGCCGCGACGCGCAATCGCGCAAGCGCGTCGAAGGCCTTCAGTCCGACATACGCCGAGTCGAAGGCCGGCGCGCAAGCTTGAAATCCCGTCTTGATGCGGCGAAAAGCGTGGCTGGCTTTTGGACGGCGGCAATCGCTTCTGAGGCCGCCCGCAACGGCGCATATTCGGCCGCCCGCTCCGAGGCGTACGGAACGCGTGAGCTTTGGGCTGAAGAATTTCGCCGTTCCGCGATCGTTGAGAAAGGCCGCCATCTGCGCGGCCTGCACGGTTTCCGCCGCAAGACCGAGGAAGACGCGGCCATGGCGGTCCGCCGCGCCCACGATCTTGATGAAAGCAGTCGTCGCGTGCAAAGCGAGCGCGAAGGACATCGTCGCGAGTATGAGCAGAAGAAGGCAGCGCTCGTCGGCACTCAGGTCAAGGTCGCTGCTGCCGCCCGCCGAGCCAAGGAGCTCGAGGAGACGGAGAAGGCCATGGCCTCCTTGATCGATAAGCTCGGCAAGGCCGGGAAGTACCGTAAAGCCGGCCCCGTCGCGCGGCTGGAAAGGCCCTTGCACTCGCTACCTTGGCCGGTGAACGGAAAGATTCTGCGGCCGTTCGGGCGCGAGCGAGATCAGGAACTCGGCACTTGGACCGTGCGGCAGGGCGTCGTCTTCGCGGCGGCTTCCGGATCCGCCGTCGGCGCGATCGCGCCGGGCAATGTGATTTTTTCGGGCCCATTTCGTTCCTACGGTAAAGTCGTGATCGTCGATCACGGAGGCGGATTCTTCAGCGTATACGGAGAGCTCGCCGAGATCGTGAAAGAAAAGGGCGAAACTGTGCGGGCAAGTGAGAAGCTTGCGACCGCCGGCGAGCAGGTTTATCTGGAGATCCGCCGAGGCACCGACGCTCTCGACCCGGCGGAATGGCTGGAACGCAAATAGGAGAATGTATATGAAGCGTATTTTGATCGCGGCGGTCGCGGTCGTCGTGCTCGTTTCTCGGCCTGCTTACGCGGCCAACGCGGACAAGACCTATGAGCAGCTCAAGCTCCTTGTGGATGTGCTCGGTTTCGTTCAGGACAACTATGTCGACGAACCGGAGACGCAGAAGTTGATCTACGGCGCGGCGACCGGAATGGTGCGGACGCTCGATCCTTATTCGCAGTTTATGGAGCCGGAGATTCACCGCGAGATGAAGACCGAGACCGAAGGCCAGTTCGGCGGCGTCGGCCTTCGCTTGACCCTCAAGGATGACTGGCTGACCGTGCAGACGCCGATGCCGGGCTCACCGGCATACCGGCTGGGAGTTCTTCCCAACGATCGTGTCGTGGAAATCGACGGCGCCCCGACAAAGGACATGAACATGTCCGACGCCTTACGCTCCCTGCGCGGGTCTCCTGGGACCAAGGTCAAGCTCAAGCTTGAGCGCGGCCCCGAAGACGGAGCCGAGGGCAGTTGGAAAACCGTATCGGTCGAAATCACACGGGAGCTTGTAAAGATCGAATCCACTCTTTCTATGAAGCTTGATGGCGGAGTCGGCTACCTGCGTATCGCTGAATTCAGCGCCAAAACCGCCGACGACGCCTCAGACGCGTTAAAAAAGCTGAAGAAGGACGGCGCCACGAGCCTCATCCTCGATCTGCGCAACAACCCGGGCGGACTTCTCTCCGCTGGCGTCGAGGTCGCGTCGACGTTCCTCGGCGAAGGCAAGCTGATCGTGTACACGCAAGGACGCAAGGCCGACAGCCGCCAGGATTTTACCGCCGGCGTGAAGGCTCCGTATCCCGCTTTGCCGCTGGTGATTCTCATCAACGGCGGATCGGCGTCGGCCTCTGAAATCGTCGCGGGCGCCATGCAGGACCATAAGCGCGCCGTCGTCGTCGGCGAGCGCAGCTTCGGCAAGGCGAGCGTGCAGTCCTTGATTCCTCTGCCCGACGGCTCGGGTCTGCGCCTGACCGTGGCGCGTTACTACACGCCCGCCGGCCGCTCAATCCACCGTGACGAGAAAAATAAGACCGGCGGAATCATCCCTGACATCGTCGTCCCCGTCACGCCCGAGGCCGAGGCCAAGCTCTACGCTCAATGGGAGCTCATCTACGCCAAAGACAAGAAGCCGCATTCGGCGGTGAAGGCCGAGGAGATGGTTCATGATGAAGCACTCGACCGCGCCGTTGAGCTTCTGAAGGCCCGCGAAGTGCTGGGAGCGCTGAAGCGCGAAGGGTGAGAATACTGGGTCTGGAGACCTCCTGCGACGACACCTCGGCCGCCGTGGTCGAGAATGGGCGTTTGCGTTCCAATATCGTTTCTTCGCAGACGGCCTTGCACCGGCCGTACCGTGGCGTTGTGCCTGAGCTCGCCGCGCGCGCTCACCTTGATAACCTGATGCCCGCCGTCGCCCGTGCGTTGAAAGACGCGGGTCCCGGGAAGATCGATGCGATCGCCTACACGCGCGGCCCCGGGCTCATGGGTCCGCTGTTGATCGGCAAGGTCGCGGCCCAGACGCTCGCGCGCCTCATGAAGGTTCCCGCTGTCGGCGTCAATCACCTTGAGGGCCACGTGCTCGCCGCCGAGCTTGAGCACACGCTGCGCTGGCCGGTCATGGCCCTGGTCGTTTCGGGTGGGCACACCGACCTCGTGTTGGCGAAAGGCCCCGGACGATACCGCGTTCTGGGACGCACGCGTGATGATGCGGCGGGCGAGGCCTATGACAAGGTCGCGCGCTTATTCGGCTTGGGATATCCGGGGGGGCCGGAGATCGACAAGCGCGCGGCGAAAGGTAATCCCGGCGCCATCGCTTTTCCGCGCCCGATGATGCCGGGCACCTGGGATTTTTCTTTCTCCGGGCTAAAGACCTCGGTGTTGTACCTCCTCAAGGGCCGTCGGCCGGCTGGCCGCGAGCTCAACGACCTCTGCGCCTCATTTCAAGAAGCTGTCGCCGAAACGCTCGTCGATAAAACCGTGGCCGCCGCGAAAAAATTCAAAGTAAAGGACATTGTGCTCGGCGGAGGGGTCGCGGCCAACTCGCGCCTGCGGGCCTTGATGACGGAACGGGGCGAAACCTGCGGTTTCTCCGTGCGCTTGCCCGCGCGGGTGCTTTGTACCGACAACGCCGGGATGATTGCCCATGCCGCCTGGCGCAGGCTGTCGGCGGGAGGCGCGGCGCTTTCCGGTCCGTGCGATCCCGCATTGCCGTTGCGCAGTTGGGCATGAGCGCCCTCGTCTTTCTCGCCGCGTTCGCCTTCTACCTTTCGGGTGCATCGCCGTCGATCGCTCCTCGCGACTGCGCCGATATGACGAGCGCGGCTTATACGCTCGGGGTGGCGCACCCGCCCGGCTATCCGCTCTATTCCGTGCTCGGGCATCTGTGGCTGACGGTCTTCTCATGGGGCAATCCCGCGTATGCCCTCGCCGTTTTGTCGTGCCTCGCCGCTGCGGGCGCCGCGGCCTTCGTCTTCCTCAGCGTTCGCCGTCATTGCGGCGTGTGGGCCGGCCTGACCTCGGCTTATCTGATCGTCTTCTCCGCTCCGCTGTGGAAGTTCGCTTTGATTCAAGAGAAATACGCTCTTCATGCATGCTTCGTTGCCGTTCTGTTCTATTTGTCCGAGGGCGAAAGGGGTGATGTCTGGCGCAGGGCTCGTCTCTCAGGATTAATCGCCGGTCTTGGCTTGGTCAACCATCAGAGCCTGCTTCTTTTTCTACCCGGCTTTCTGCTGCTGTGGCGGGGGGAAGGCCGGCGCTTGGGTTTTTCGTTGAGCCGCGTCGTTTTCGTCGCCTTCCCATGGGCCTTGGCCGGCCTTTCGCTGTACGTTTTCCTATGGGTGCGGCTTGGCTCGATCAGCGTCGCAACGGCAACGCTGCTTCGCTCGCAGTACGGCGCGGGCACGTTGTCGGCTCAGCTGGCGCGGCCTTTGACGCTCGAGCGCGCGATGCTGCTGTTCGGCTGGTCGTTGAAGATGAGCTCTTTGTCCGTCGGCATTCCCGCCGCGGCGGTCGCCATTTATGGCGCGGCCGACTCCTGGCGAAAAGACCAAAGCCGTGCCGCCGGACTTATCCTCGCCGCGCTGTTGAGCGGGCCGCTCTTTATCATCTGGGCGAGCTTTGATGCGTCCAACTGGGTCGCGCGTTCGGTTCTTGAGCCCGCGTTTCTCATTCCGGCGTTCGCCGTCGCCGTCTTTGCGGGCGTTGCGGTGTCTCGCCTCGGCCGTTTAGCTCCATCGGGCCTCGCGCTCGCCGCTTCGGCCCTCCTTCTCCGCTCCCCGGTCCCCGAACGCCGCGACGATTTCCTCGCACTTGATTACGCCCAAAATCTACGACGCGCTGTTACGCCCGGCGGAACTCTTCTAGCGTCCGGCGATACCGCGTTGTTCGGCTTACGGTGGCTCCAATTGATCTCCGTCCGAAAGCCGGCGATCGAGATCTCTGGCGCCGGGCTGACCGACCCGCGCACCTGGTTGGCGGAGCGAACCGGGCGGCCCGATGTCTTTGTGACCGGGCTCGCTCTTGGCGTGGTTCCACCTTCGGCGCTGACTGCTGAGGGCCTGGTGCAGCGGGCTGGTCCGGGCGGGGTCCTCGCTCCGGTGATCCTTCGTCGATCAGGGTCTTGGCGTCGCGATGAGAGCTACGCCCGCGACGCTAAACTGTCTTATGCCTTCGCCTCGTGGTTATCGGCGCGTCTCGTTGAAGCCCGGGGAAGACGGGCGCCTGAAAATTTTGATCTGACCGCCGCGTCGCTGGACCCCGAAGATTACCAGCTCGAATAAATTTACATTCGTTCATGAGCCCGTAATCATAAACTCGAACGCGAAAGCTATAATTCGCGCGATGCGCCTATTGCGTGCGCTGTTGGCCGTTCTATTGGCCCTGGCTTTGCCCGGGACCGCTTTCGCCGCGTTCGAGGATGCGGGTTTCGGTCCCCGTGACATCGCGATGGGCGGCGCCTTTACCGCGGTCACCGACGATCCGGGCGTGATCGCGTATAACCCGGCGTCCCTCGGGCAGGCCTCGGCCCTCGAGGCCGCGATGACCTATCTGCGCCAGTTCCACATCCCCTCCGGCGAGTCGGATCGCGATTCGACGCGCGCGGCTGTCGTTGTGCCTTTGCGTCAGGAGGTCCTGAACGGAGCGCTCGGTTTTGACATGCGTTATGATCGCCGCACGAACATCGCCGGCGATCGCGGCATCGCCGTCATGTACGGTACCCGCGGCCTCCGCGAGACGGAGGGTGGTGGGGTGGACTTCGGCGGAGGCGTCAAGCTCCTAACGACTTCGTTCGACACGGGAGGCAAGGCCGGACCGCATTTGGCCCTCGATATGGGTACGCTGTACCGTTTTTCGGAACGTTACGCCTTCGGCGCGTCGCTGCTGAACTTCGGCAGCCCCAAGTTCAGAGGTGATCGGGCGCCGCTGACGCTCAAGATCGGAGCGTCCGAGCAGGTCCGTGGAGTCATTTTTGCGGCCGACCTTACGAAGCGGGAGTCGTCTGCCAGCGGTAATGGCCAGCACACCATGGCGATCGGTTTTGAGCGGTGGTGGGCCACGGCTCGCGCGGGACAATACGCGCTGCGCTCAGGCATGTCTCTCGGGGAAGGATCTCGTACCTGGAGCTGGGGCCTTGGCTGGCGCGCGCAAGGCGCGCGTTTGGACTACTCCATGACAGTCCCGATGACCGGCGTCGCGCGTTTCGGGCACGGACTCACCTTGGCCGTTCGCTTCGGCCGGGCCGATCCGGAGGGGGAGTATGAAAAGCTTTTGTCCCAGGAGCTCCGCTACCGGCGTCAACTTGGCGATGCCCTTGAGGCGAGCTCGGTCAAGCAATGGAAGCTTGCTGAAGAGCTGAACCGCCTTCGCGCGGAAATGGCGACCCTGGCCAGGGAGGTCGAGATGAAACGGGCCTCCGAAGGTGACGCCAAGCGTCGGCTCAAGGAACTCGTGGAACGCCAGCAGAAAGCCGCGCAGACCTACGAGAAGCTGAAGACGGACCGTGAGGGCGCCGCGCGACAGGTTCGAGTTTCGATGTTTCAGGAAGATTGGCGTTCTTATCAAAAAGCCAAGCTGGCGGGCGCCGCGGATTCCGTTCTGCTCGAGAAGGTCAGCCGAATCCTGCGCGAATACCGTGACGCGGGTGTGGACTTAAGCGAGGCCAGCCAAGAACTGCGTCGTCTTCAGCGTAATCAGTAAAGCGTTCATATTTCTGAAAACAAACGCGGGGCTCGCGCCGCTATACTCCCTTGCGTGGGCCACCTTCCTCCTGAAGACTTGAGTCGCGAGATCGAGCGTCTCTGGACGCGCCTTGGATCCGCCTCTGATGTCGCGCCTGCTTCGCAATCCGCTCCCTCCGCAGCGGGCGCCGAGCTCGCGTGGGAAACGGTCGGCATGCTCAAAACCCAGCAGCGCCGCCGCGAGGCCGCTTTGACCGAGGCCATCGCCGCGAAGGAGGAGTCTCTTAAACTTTGGCGCACACGCGCCGAAGCGCTTCAGATTGAGACCACCGATCTGCGCAGCCGCGCCGACGGCAGTGATGAGCTCGTCTTCGCGCAGCTTCTTGACGCTCAGCAACGCCTCGAGGGCGCGGCTCGCGCTCTTGAGCATGAACGCGAGGAGCGTCGACTCTTAGAGGCGGCTCTGGAGGAGTCCCGGGCGCGCATCACGGCCGAGGTCGAGCGTGCTCGCGAGGCCGAAGCCCGTTGGGCCAAACGGGAAACCCAGAATCTTATCGATCTGAAGGATATCCAGACTTCGGCCGAGCGTCGTCAGCAGGAGGCGGCACGTGCGGACCAGGCCGTCGGCGCGCTTAAAGGCAGCCTTGCTGAGGCCAAAAACGCCCTTGAGAAGACCTTGGCCGAACTTCTGCTTGAGCGGCATGAGCGCGTTCGGGTGGAAGAGGAGCGTGCGCGCGCGCTTAAGAAGACCGATGAGGTGGAGCAGCATTTCACAGATCTTCAGAAACTATGGGAGGAAGAGCGCGCCCAGTGGCGTGAGCTTTGGGATCGCGAGCGTTCGACCTGGGAGGCCCAGCGCCAGGAACTCGCGCAGTGGGAGGAGACTCTACGCCGCGAGCGCGAAGCGTGGCACGGCGAGCTGCAGGAAAAGGAAAAGTCTCATTTGATTTTTACGGACAGCCTCACAGGCAAGATTCGCGAGACGACCGTCGCCGCCGAGCAGGTCGCAAGCCGCATGCGCCAGATCGAAAATCGCGAGGAGCGCGATCGCGCCGTATCGGCCCAGGCGAACGTCGAAGCCGGACGCACGACGACGCTCCGCTCGCGGCGCCTTCGCGCCGCCGCGCTGGTGCTCGCTAGCGCTGTCGTCATTGCGGCTGGGTTTCCCGCCTGGCGCTGGGCGTCGGAGTGGCGTTATGAATCTGAAGCGACTGCGCCGCTTACGGCGATCAACCCGACCGCGCTGGCTTTCGATGGAAATCTGTTGTGGGTCGCGGACTGGGGGGGGCGCATCAGCGCTCTCGATCCCGCCGATCCTCGACGCGCTGTTCGGGAAGTCGCCGTGCCCTCCGGCGCCCTTTTCCGGCCGACCGCCATGGCATTCGGCGATGGACGAGTCTGGACGCTCGATGCCGCGCGAGCGCGTCTGATTCGCGCGCAGGCGGCGCACCCTGAGACAGTGGTCGCCTCGATCCCGTCGCCCGGAGCAGCGCCGACCGCTCTTGCGTTCGACGGATCGTCCCTTTGGTCTTACGACGCGGCCAACCGTGCGCTGTATCGCCACGCCGCCGATGAATCGACCTACCAGTCCTACCCTATTGAGGAAGACGTCGTGCCCAATGCCTTGGCTTGGGTTGATGGAAAGCTGTGGGTGCATGACACGAAGTCACGCCGCATCATGCTCTATGCGTTAGAGAATGGACGTTTTACGCTGAAGGGCACTCATCCGTCGCCCGATGTGGCGACTGTCGGTTTCGTGGTGCAGACGGGAGCGGATGGACGACGCATGTGGGCGCTCGTCGGCCCGTCGGCCGAACGGTCTCAGCCAGCGTTGCTCCGATTGCGTTTGCATCGCAGAATACCCTTTGCCATCTTTTAACATTCCTTTAATCAGTCAGTAACGCCGGTACGGTACACTCTTATCTTCGAAGCGAAGCGCCAACAAACATCACAACATGAATAAACACCGTTGCACCACGAGCCTGACGCGCGCGGCCTTCGCAGTTGCGGTTGCCCTGACGCTCTCCGCGTCGCGCGCCGCAGCGCAGTCGGTTCAGGTGTTCATCAACACCTCGTTCGTGGCGCCGCAGATCGATAACACCTATGCCGTCCGATGCGGCGTCTTCGGCTCGGGCCCATTCTTATTCGCATGCCCGCTTCAGAACGCCTTCGCGCCGGACGGTCCGTTGGATGGAGATATCTCCAATGAGCCGCATATCGAGTTCGAGGAGAACGGGCCGCAGCGTTGCAACGTATTTCCCCGGACTTCCGCCGTGAACCTGAGCGGCGTGGCCTTGCAGACCGGGACGGTCGGTTTCAACTACTGTAACGACCGGGTTTTTCTGTGTACCCAGGTCGGCGTCTCGATCGCCCCGCCCACCGCTGCGGCGCCCGCGACGACTGTCGCTCTTGACGAGATCAGCTTCGAGCTCTTCAAGTTTCAGGATGGTTCCAACCCTCTGGACCCCGCCTCGACTCCGCCGCTGCGCACCTTCTTCATTGACGCTCCCGGCACCGCGAGCAACGCCGATCCGACGATCCCGAACGGCAACGTGAATGCCGCCTGCGTTATGTGGGATGGCTCGGCCAACATCCAGGGTGAGTTCGGTAAGACCAACGGTCAGTATGGCTTCCGAGTCTCAGTCAAAACGAACCAGGTCGGCGCCAGCGGCAACATCTCGATCACGGCGACGCGCGCTTATCCGTCCGGCGCGGCGCTTGACAGCGGCGGCAACGCCGTCTCCCAGAAGCCGATCGCCGTCGACGTGACTAACGTCCATGTCGTTCGCTCCTCGCCCACCGTCGTTGGCGCGATCACCGGCGTCGCGGCGCAACCGTACAACTTCACTTACCGGCTGTCGAAAGATGCCACGATGTATATCTCTATTAATGAGGCTCTGCCGCCGTTTGGGCAGTTGCGCGTCATCGTGCCCGGGCTCCCTCGGGTGGGTGAAGGCACGCCTCAGGGCACCCTGCTCAACGGCGACTCATGGGATGGGCGCGATTCCGGCGGGAACGTCCTGACCGCCGGCAACTATCTCGCGGTGTTCCAGGCCAACAGCGTCGATCAGTTCACGAATTACACGGGTGTCGGTGCCAACAACTTCGGCGACATCTCACAAGCGACCACGCGCCAGGTAGCCCTCGATCCTCTTCAGATCACTGACATTCGCGTTCAGCCTCTAACGGGCGGCTCGACTTCTCTGGCCGTGATGTCATACCTGCTGACCGAGGCGGCTACCGTTTACATCGACATTTACCCGCCCGGCACTCAGTTCTGCCAGGTCATTGGTGCACCCCTCAACCAAGTGTCTGATTCTACCCTCGGTGATGTCGTCGCTATAGGCAACCCGGTTAAGAACTTTGGCGCCAGGCTGGGCGATTGTGTCGGAGCCGGCGGAGTTAATGTGGCTCCGGTCAAGTCGATCGTCGAGATCAAGCCTCTTCGCTCCTCTGTTATCAGTTTTTGGGATGGACGCGACACCGCCGGTAGCCTCGTTGAAGACGGGGACTATGTGTTCTTGATCTATGGCGCGCTCCCGTCACAGCGCGGCTTCCCGTACCGCGCGAACTTGTTTGACCGGCGCGTGTGGACCTCAGTCGCCAAGATCGGCTTCATCCCGGTCCTCCGAGGCCTCGTCGGAATTACGCAGATTTCTCCGACCTCGACCGTGGTCGGCTCGAGCCCAGCGGTGGCCGGCATCAATCCGTTCACCTTCCGTTATACGCTGACCCGCGACGCGGTCGTGTCGATGAAGATCTTTAATGCGAGCGGCAACACTTTAATCAAGACGCTCGTTAATCAGGAAACCCGGCCTGGAGCCTTCTCGAACGCCGAGCTCTGGTCTGACGGCACCGACGACTTCGGTCAAGTGGTCTCCTCAGGCACCTACCTCGTCCAACTGACGGCGAGCGACCCCGTTCAGCGCGGGAAAGTGTCCACGACGACCGCGATGTTCCCGGTCAACCTCTTCCGGATAACTGACATCGCCATCACCCCTCTGCTCTCCGGTGCTTCGGACAACGTCGTACTCAACTACCAGCTCACTCAGCCGATGTTTGTGGCCTGGAACATCTATCCTCCGGGTTCGGTCATCACGAACAGCACCTCCACATGGCCTCCGTGCCCTGGCACATCTCCGCCCGCAGCCTGCACGAGCTCGTCGATCTTGACCCCGCTCGGAAACCAAGCCGCCCCGGTTGTGACCTTCCGCGGCCTGCGCCCCGGCCGGCTTAAGATCTCGGAGTTCTGGGATGGACGCGATGTGAACGGCCTGTTCGTTCCGGATGGGAACTACATTTACACCCTCACCGCCCAGTCTACGACTACGCCCAAGTATTTCGCAACCGATAAGGTGTTCGGCAATATCACCGTGGCTCGCGGTTCGATCATCTTCTCTCAGTTCTCCGTGCTGCCCGACTCGCCTCAGCTTTTCAACTCGAGCAATACGATCACCTTACATCCGTTCACAATCAGCTACGCGTTGACCCGACAGTCCTCGGTGACAATTCAGATCCTCAATACGAACGTGACGCCCACTGTCATCCGCACGATTATCGCCGGCGCCGTGCGTCCCTCTGGATTGCTCCAGACGGACGTCTGGGATGGACGCAATGACGCAGGCAACTTCCCGCCGTCCGGCTTCTATCTGGTGCGCGCCGTGGCCGAGGATGTGGCCTCAGTTTTGTCCTCCGGGGCCACGGCTCAGCTGACCATTGCCTTTGATCCGCTGCGCATATTCGACCTCGCGATTACTCCCTTGCGCCTCGACTCGGGCTCCGCCGTGCTGTCCTATCAGGTCTCCGAGACCATGAAGGTCGCGATCAAGATCTTTAAATCAGGCACGATCTTCGACCTCGCCGGAAATCCCACGCCTCCTGAGGCACAGTCCCTGGTCAAGCGCATCGTCGGCGTACGCCCGGCCCGCACGCAGATTAACGATACATGGGACGGCACGGATTTCAGGTTCGGGCTGCTTAAGGACGGCTCCTATAAGTTCAAGATCGTGGGCTCGACCGACATGGCCGCGATCGATGACAACACCGGCAATGTGCTCAATCCTGGAGCGCTTTCGCTTGATCGCCTGATCGACGAAATCCCGTTGGTGCGTAACGCCTCCGCTTCGCCGACTGAGGATTTCATCAACAATACCTTCAATTACCCGAACCCGATCACGGGGGATTCGACGACGTTCCAGATATACGCACCGTTCCGGGGCGTGGTGAGGATGAAGCTGCACACGATGGCCGGCGAAATCGTCCTGGACAAGAATTTTGGAGAGGTTCCTCCGTCCTTCCAAGGCGGACCTGTGACCTACGTCTGGACCAAAATCAACCAGTCCGGGAACAAGGTCGCTCGCGGCCTCTATTTCGCGGTGATCCGGGTCGAAGAGACTGAAGGTGGGAGGAACGTCCTCCAGACGGTCAAAAAGGTGCTGATCCAGTGAGTATTAGACACTTCGCCGCTTTGTCTTGCCTTGCCTTGCTCGTGGCGGCTTCCGCGCGTGCGGCCGACTCGAATGCCGGTACCAGCGGTGCCAACTTCCTGAAGATCGGCCAGGGCTCGGCTCGAGCGATGGCCTTGGGTGGCGCCTATGTGGCGCTTGC
>JAYTSX010000237.1:0-18821 GCA_043745445.1 Elusimicrobiota bacterium | reverse complement strand
GACGCGCTGGCCCGCGAAGTGTACCGCAAAGCCTACTTCCACTTCGCCTTCAATGACCTGCTTCCCTAAGCTGCTGGCGGCGGTTCTACTCGCGGCGGTGCCCGTCTCGGCCCAGGAGACGGTCGTCAGCCGCGCGTTCCGTGAGAAAAAGGAAAATGCGGGGCCTCCAGCAAGGTTCATGGGCGTCACGCAGAAGACGCCCTCGAAGACCAACTACTTCCTGCCGACCGGATTTACCTTCCCGGTCCGGCTGGAGAACGCCGTCTACTCGTACAACGCGGAGACCCCGGCGATCGCCGTCGTGGAGCGCGACGTGGTCTACCTGCGGCGCGTGATCGTACCGGCGGGCACGCGCGCCATCGGCACGGTCGCCGTCCAGAAAAGCCACGACCGCGTTCTCGTTAACTTCCACACGCTCGTCTTCGAGACTGGCGACGAGGTGAAGTTCTCGGGCATGGCGCTGGCGCTCGACGGCTCGGCGGGCCTCAAGGGAAAAGTCGAGACGCACAAGGACGCGGCGGTCGCGAACACGGTGCTTCGCTCCTTCGTCAACGGCACGCAGGCGGCGCTCGACATGAGCGGCGTGAGCCCCATCGCCTCGTCGGCGACGTCCGGGATCGCGCAGGAGGCGGTCAAGGAGCTGGATACGCAGAGACAGGAAGTGTCGGAGAGCATCACCGTCGAGGCGGAGACGGGAATGCGGGTCTACATCCCGCAGAGGTTCGAGTTCTGACGATCCAGAAGAACGGAGGGATGATGACGGAGGGAATGATGAACGGCGCGGCTCACGCCGCGGCAGTAGAGGGGACCGCGCTCGAGACGACCCGCCTCGCGCACGAACTGGCGCGGTTGCTTCGCGAGAACGGTCTCGCGCTTGCCGCGCGCACGCCGCCCGCTCCCTGGATTTCTCTCGAAGAGGCGGCCGAGATGTTCGGCTACTCGGTCTCGCGCTTCTATCACGTCTACTCCGATCTCGGGCTCGTACCGAGCCGTGCTTCGCGCCGGAAGCTGCGTTTCAGCCGCGCCGAGATAGAGAAGACCCTCCGCGACCGCCAAAAGTGCGCGCCGGGCCGCCCCAAGCAGCGGATCTCTCGCGAGTGGAAATAGTGGAACAAAACCACCCCCTGGATCGTATATAGAGGGACCCCAAAATGCAGATCAAGAAAACCAGCGGGACTTTCGATTTCGACTTCACCTTTGAGGGAAGGCGCATCCGCCGAGCCATCGACTGCGGCGACTTGGCGCGGTTCCTCGAGGGCGGTCAATTCGTCAACCCCGACGCCAACCTGGGCGACGGCAAGGAGCCGATCTCATTTTACGATTTCGTCACCAAGTTCTACCTGCCGCTTCATTCCAAGACGACGAAGAAGCCCGGCGTCCATAAGACGGATCGCTCGACCATGCGCGGGCTGGCGCGCTACTTCGGCGACGTACCCGTCCACAAGCTCGACGCGTCGGAGTGGGAGGATTATAAGCGACTGCGGCTGGAGGGGAACGTCCCGACGCGCTGCCGGCGCATCGCCGATGAAATCGGCGTCAAACCGGGCCGTCCGCTGCCCCGCGGCGTGGCGGCGTCGCCTTGGACGCTCAACCGCGAACTGTCGGGCCTCAACCAAGTCCTCGAATACGCGCTGGGCCTCAAGATCATCAAGCAGAATCCTCTCGATCACTGCCGGCACATGCCCGCGAAGAGCCGTAAAGCGTTCTGGCTCCGGAAGGACGAGATCGAAGCTTACCTACCGATGGTGCCGACGCGACAGGACACGGAGGACCCCAATCCTCTCGTCTATCGCGACTTCGCCGAGTTTCAGATTCTCACCGGCGCGCGCATCGGCGAAGGCTCGCTGTTCAATGCACGCGACGTCGACCGGCAACGCCGCGAAATCCAACTCATGACCCTGAAGAAACGTGGGAAAGACAAGGAGCAGGCTTATCGCTACCTTTCAATCGACGGCCTCGGGCCAAGGTTCAAGGCCCTGCTTCAGCGGCTGAAGCCCCACCCCAAGACCGGCTACTACTTCAGCGGGAAAAAGGGACAGCCGTTCCCTTATACCTATCTCCGGGGGCGCCTCGTGAAGGCAGCGAGGACGACGTTCCCGTGGCTACGCGTCCACGACCTGCGCCACACCTTCGCCATGCACCGTGCAATCGTGATCCGAGATTTCCGGCAGCTCCAGATGGAGCTCGGGCACGAGGACCCGCTGTCGGTTCAGTCCTACCTCGACAACACGTCGAGGATGACGCCCGAGGACTCGATCTTCTTTACGCCGCCCGAAGAGAGCCGGCCTAAGAAGCAGGTTTGACGTGCTTCAAAAATACGCCGCGCAATAGCTCTGCCCGTCCACGTTGTGCGTACGTATTGCATATCTCGGCGGCCTTCGCCTTGGCTTCCTCATCGCCGCTGACGAAGACGAATTCCACTAATTCTTGGACGTCCTCCGCCTTATAGTCCGGCGTAAACGAGAGGAGCATCGCCGTCAGAATTTCGGCGACGGCAGTCGCGTTGCGCTCTTTGTCGCCTTGGTCTTTGAGCCGATTCAGATAGTCGAGAATGAAAGAGGAGGATAACATCTGGTCTGGGAACTCGACCGAGGTCTTGATCCAGCCGACGATCTCGGCGGTCAGTTCCGGCGCATAAACCGTGAGCTTGGCTAAGTCCGACAGTATGGCCTTGTCCTCGTCGCTCTTCCGGGGCTTAGGCCCATAAATGCCGACCAAACGTCTCCACACCGCCAGGACCTTTCTGTCCAGGTCCGCCAACTCCACCGGCGCCTCGTCGTCCACCGGCGCGGCCCCTTCCACGACCTTCGGCTCCGGCTTCCCATCCTTGACCTCGACGATGACGGCTTTGCCGGACAGACGGGGCGCGTCCGGACGCCGCATCCAGAGATCGCCGATCAACTTCTTGATTCGGCCGGCGTTCCCGCTCTCGATGAGCGAAGAAAGGAGCCCGCCCGGAGCGTCCAGACTTCGCTCATTGAGGTACAGGTAATCGGTCGCGATATGGTCAACGAGCGCCTGCTCCGTCCGATCTTCATTCATCGGAGTGACGAGCGCGCGCTTATAGTGAGCCTCCATGAGAGGCACGATATCGCCATACACGCCGAAATGGAGGTAACCCGCGAAGAACGCGTACCACAGGCCTTCGTCGGCGTTCTCGTGCTGCACGATTTGCTCGCGGAGCCAGCCCTTTTCGAGCCCCGAGAAGCTGCCCATATGGCGGCCGAGAACCTCGTGCGCCTCCAAAAAAGGCCGAGCCAGGGCTTCCGCATACTTCTCTTTCAACGGCGCGCTCCAAAACGGCTCACGATTCGCCTGCTGGTTCTCTCGAGCGACCCGGAGGCTCAGTTCGAGAAGTGCCTCCAATATTTTCCCGGCAGCCGAGTTAAGGCTCCGCGTCACGGGGTCTTTGACGTTTTCCGCATCGTTCGACGGCGTGAGCCGGTCGATGCAGATGAAGAGGGATTCCTGCATCTTCGCGCTGAGGTCGGCCGGGATGATGTCCGTGGTCCTCGACGCCGCTCGAATTATTTTCCCGACGAGACCGACGACCCACTGGTGGTCCGCCCCATACCGCTCGGCGCCTCGAGCAGGGAGGAGATCGAGCCAAAACTCCTCGCGCGAGAGGTAGACCGGCAATGCCGTAAGAAACGCCGGCCAATCGATCGAGGCCGGCTTCTTCTCCACCGCGTCGAGAATGCCTGAGAGAATCTCGTACATATACCGATAGCCGAGGTCGGCGAAAGTCGAAATATCCGCGGCGAACTTGTTGGGGTCCTGAGCGGAAGCTCCCTGAAAGGACAAGGCCAAAGCCTCCGGAGTCGGATCATCCCAGGACTCCTTCTTCTTCGCCTCGAAATTCGGGACGAACGCAGCGAGCTCCTTGTTCGGCATCTTCACTATCTGGTCGGATGTCAGCGGAGTCTTCCCGTAACCCCACCGCACGGTGACTTCGGTGTGCCGAGGCTTCGCCTCCGTCTTAGTCGCAGCGCGGCACTCCTCGTAGAGCGCCAGGAACTCCGGGTCGCCTTTCAGGCTGCCGTACCACTTCTGCTTCCAGAACGTGGCGCGCAATTCCCGGTGTTCGTCAGCCGGCAAGTCCTTCGGCCCCGCGGCGATGATCGCCTTCAACGCCGCCTTTTCGGCGGGAGCGAACTTGCTTTCATTCTCCGACAGGAGGTCGTAGGTTTCCGCCTCGAAGTACGGGCTTTCAAAGAGTGCGCCCTTCCATTCCTCGTTCAAGGTCCAGAACAAGGGCCCCAGTTCGCGCCAGGACTTTCCGATGACATAGATCACCAGCCGCTTAAACACCTGGAAGCCGAAGCGCGCCCCGGCCAGCTCATTGAGAACGGGAATGGTCTTGGCGGGGCCCGCCTCGGCCCGCCCCAGCAGCAACTCGCGCAATAGCACCGCGAGGAGCTCCTTCGGCGAGTCTATGACGCGGATATCGCTCACTGAGAGCGACTTCAGCCAGATGTATGAGTGGTCATCGAAGAAGCCATGCACGTAGTCTCGGACCGCCTGCTCGTTGCTGGAAGCGACCTCGCTCGAGGCCTGCGCCTCGATCTTGTTCAGGATTTCCTTGACCCAGGCTTCATCGTCGTCCGACTGCAGAGAGAACTCCGCGACCGGCTTGAAGCTCGACCAATCAAAGGTCGTCCAGTGGTCCGCCTTCTTGACGCGACCTATCTCGGCTTTGATCGTGCGCCGAACCGGCTGCACGGCTCGCACCATGAGCTGCTCGTCTTTATCGCCTATCTCGACCTGCAAGGTATGGGGCTTTTCGCGGCGCGACATTTCTTGCAGCTTTTCCGCGATATTGAAGATCAAGTCGTCGGAGCAGCGCGCGCCGAGCGCGCGCGCGTACTTTCGCTCCACGAATGACTCCATGATCCAGTAATCGTCCAGACGCAGTTTTGGCTTTTCGAGCTCGCCGAAGGCGCGCGCTTCAGAAGGAAGGGCCTGCCACGAGACCGCAGTCAGCGCCTTCGTGATGATCTCCGCCTTGGCGATGTCGGCGGGCGAGCCCGCCGACAAAAACTTGCCAAGAAGTTTCTTCGCGATCTCCGAGCCGGCGAGACTCGCGTCGAAGCGAGAATCGAGCCAAAGAGGCAGCAGATTCAGAATCTCGGGCGTTACGCGATCATTGGGGAACTCGAGCAGAATGCGGACGAAGTGATACCAGGTTCTGTGATTGTCGAGAACGAAGCTGTTCGGTTCGCGATCCAGCGCGGCTTTTCTCGCCGCCGATACGTCCTTGATGATCTCCAGGAGTTCCGCGCTCAACTGGTCGCGTTGTTCGGGGGGGAGGGCGGGGAGCTGCCGCGCGACGCTCTCGAGGTAGGGCAGCACGTTCCATTGCGGGATCGAGTACGTGTGCTTCTCGGTTTCGATCGGCGACGGCGCCGACGCAGGGCTGAAATACCCCAGCAGCTTCGCGGGGAAGAACCACTTGAGATCGGTCTTCGTTCGGAAAAAGTAATCCAGCAGCTCTGCGCGCTGGTTCGCCTTCCAGAGGGTTGAAATGGCCTGGGGGGGCAGCAACTCGGCGAGCTTATCCGTGGTCTCTTTGGGAAACATGTTATGCCGCGTCGATCTCGCCCATCATATCCAGCGTGGCGTTGCTGGGCTGCATCTTCTTGCGGAGCTCCCGCAGGACGTGGTTCAGCCGCGAATACCCATCATGGTCGATGAAGTACGGCATCGCCCGCACCGAGAATATCTTGAAATACTCTTTCTCGATGTTGAACTTCGCGATATCTCTCGAGTAGAGCGGAGTCAGAAGGAAGTGGCGGTTCTCGTTTGACGCTCCGCCGCCCGTCTTCGCGGCCAAGTAGATGTTCTGCAGAATCTCGTACTCCGAGAGGCTGTACCCGAGGAAGAGAACCGCGTACCTGCCGTTGAATACTTCACGGAGGAAATCTCTGAGATAAGTTTTCGGGCTGTTGTAGTAATACTCGATGTATTGTTCGGTGGTGAGAATGGTCTTGTCGATGGCGTCGACCGAGCCGTGCAGGTAAAAAGCGTTGCCGTTGCGCAGCTCGGGCACGGGGTCGATGTCCGCCGTCGTGAGGTTTATGATTTTCTTCCCGAGTGAACGCTCCGGGCTGATGCGCCCCATTCCGTCGTCGATGTTCGTCGTGATGAACGCGACGGGCTTGAGGTCGAAGATCTGTCCGTGGATGTCCGCGAAAGCCGCCTCGTCCTTCGGCGTCACGGAGTCGCGGATCGCCTGATAGTAAATCTCTTCGAGCTCCGGGTTGCCTTTGGCCCGAGCGGAGCAGATGGAGATGGCCTTACGCGGATCGACGCCGGCCAGCTCGCGCAGCACCGTCTTGTCGAGATCGGAATAGACCGCGGCACCGAACGCTCCGATGACCTTGTTCGCGAGTTGCTGCCAGCTCGCGCATCCCGCGAGCATCGAGACGCCGGCGCCGTAAAAGACGATCAACTCCTGATTCTTGATCGCTTCGAAAAGACGCTTGTCGTCCTGCTCGGGGAGAAACCTGGGAAACGAGTCGATGTGCCCTTTGTCGAAGAGTTCGACTCGAGAATCCTGGAAAGGAGGCATGGCCAAGCCATGATACCAAGCGGTCTCCGGCGCGTCTATGGCGCCTATAATAAGGAATAGATTCCGAGACGAGGCAGCCGTCGCGCTAGCTGATCGAATCGAAAGACACTCGACCAGTCGCTCTCGCAGTGGTATAATCAAGCCTGCGGTTCATGAAGAATTTATTCGACTTCTTCGAACCTCGAGCCGTCTCGATCTTTGGTAGAAAATTCGGAATCTCGACAAAAAGTCGACAAAAATACCCGCGACAAGCCTTTTTCCGGTGCGCGGAAGTCCCGAATAGTGCTTTAAAAACAAACACTTTCGCGGGTGTAGTTCAATGGTAGAACGAGAGCTTCCCAAGCTTTAGACGTGGGTTCGATTCCCATCACCCGCTCCAATTTAATGCCTTCGATGTTTCTCACCCTTCCAAAGTAAGTTCGATTCCCATCACCCGCTCGCTTTTCTCTTTTCTTAATATCATCAGCGTTTCTTCCGAGAACTCGCACCGGTGCGAGTCGCGTTAAAGTAAACTCTTTGTAATCGAAGGACCGGAGGACGCGCCCGAATGGCCATCTTAGAGCTGACCCCAGAGCAAGTTCAGACGATGACTTTGGCGGAAAAGGATCGCTGGTGGCTTAAGAACGTCTACAAGGGGGACATGCCTCAGCTCAACCTCCGCTCGGGCCTGACCGGCATGCTGCTTGGAGGAGTGCTCAGCCTCACCAACCTTTATGTCGGCATCCGCACGGGCTGGACCTTGGGCGTGGGCATCACCTCAGTGATCTTGTCCTTCGCCATTTTCAAGGTTATCTCCAAACTCAAGCTCGGCAACGAAATGACCGTGCTCGAGAATAACGCGATGCAGTCCATCGCCACGAGCGCCGGCTACATGACCGCGCCCTTGATCTCCTCGCTGGCCGCCTACATGGCCATCACCGGTCGAATCATTCCTTGGCAGCACACGATGGTCTGGATCATCCTGCTCGGCATCATGGGCGTGCTCTTTGCCTTTCCGCTCAAGAAGCGCTTCATCAACGACGAGCAACTGCCCTTCCCTGAAGGCTATGCCGCGGGCATCGTGATGGACAACCTGCACACGGGCGAGGGCGCTGAAGGTATGTTCAAAGCCAAGCTCCTTGGCTACGGCGCGGCCGTTTCCGCCGCTATCGAGACCATGTGCAACGAGAAGGTCATGACCGCCTTGCGCATGCCGTGGGCGACCCTTCCCGAGCACTGGGACGACCTCGTTTACAAGTGGTTCACGCCCAGCATTCTTGGCACGCCTCTCAAGGGCCTGACGGTTCAATTCGATACGTCGATCGTCATGGTCGCCGCCGGCGGCCTCATGGGCACGAAGACCGCCGCCTCGCTGATGATCGGCGCGATTGTCAACTACCTCTTCCTCGCCCCTTATCTGATCAAACAGGGAATCATCGCCGGTCCGGGCTTCAAGAACATCACGATGTGGGCGCTCTGGGGCGGCGTGGCCCTGATGACGACCTCGTCGATCTACTCATTCCTGTCCAAGCCCAAGGTCATCATCGAGTCCTTTCGCGGGATGTTCGGCAAAAAGAAGGCCGGCAGCGAGGACGTCCTCAAGGACATCGAACTGCCGATGTGGCTGTTCGCCGTCGGCATTCCCGTCGTGGGCCTGCTCACGGTCTGGATGGGGCACATTTTCTTCGGCATCCATTGGTGGCTGGGCGTCATCGCCATCCCAATGGTCTTCATCTTCACCCTTATCGCGGTCAACGCCACGGGCCTGACCTCGATCACGCCGACCGGTGCGCTCGGGAAGTTGACTCAGCTGACCTACAGCGTGCTGGCTCCCGGAAACATCCAGACCAACATCATGACCGCGGGCATCACGGGTGAGGTCGCCTCGAGCGCGGCCAACCTGCTCATGGACATCAAGCCCGGCTACATGCTCGGCGGCAAACCGCGGCACCAGGCGCTGGGTCACACGCTTGGTATTTTCGCCGGAGCGCTCGTCGCGGTGCCGGTGTTCTACGCGATTTTAAACAACGATCTCAATGTGCTGATGTCGGACAAGCTGCCCATGCCGGCCGCGCAGATCTGGAAGGCCGTGGCCATCGTGCTCACCAAGGGTCTAAGCTTCCTGCATCCCTCGGCGCAGCTGGCCATCGGCGTCGGCGCCGCGATCGGCCTCATCATCGAGATCCTCAACCAGCGTAGCAAGGGGAACTTCCCCGTGTCCGGCGTGGGCCTGGGGCTGGCCTTTGTGCTGAAATTCAGCGACTCGCTGTCGATGGCGGTGGGCGCGCTGATCTTCTGGCTCGCGGCCAAGTATTTCACCGACAAGAAGTCGGTGGGCTACCGCGCCTTCGTCGATAATCAGGAGACGCTGTGCGCCGGCGCCATCGCCGGAGGGTCTATCATCGGGCTGGTCCTAATTCTTCTTGAGACTCTCGTCTTGAAGTGAGTTGACCTCCTCAATATTCCTGGCAGTCGGCCTTTGCGCCGGGTCGTCTTTGGCGCAGGCGCCGGCCACGGTCTCGACGGCCACTGCGAGCCTCGAGACGAGGAGCAACTCTCTCGCTGAGAAAGCCCGGGGACTTTATTTCACGGACGACACGCTCAAGACGGCCGAGGCGTTCGAAGCTTCGGTGAAGGTCTCGTCCGAGGACTGGCGCGCGTGGGCGGACGGCGCGATCACCTGGGCGGAAGCCGGACGGCCCGACAAGGCCGTCATCTGGCAGCGCCGCGCGGCGGCGCTCAACGAGCAGGCTGAAACGCGCGCGGCAGTAGGCTGGGCGCTGCTGCGCGTCGCGGAGCCGGAGGCCGCAGACGCCGAATTCACGCGCGCTCTCGCCACGGACCCCAAATCCACGGTCGCCCTTATCGGCGCCGGGCGCGCGAAGCTGGCGCTGGGAAAAACGAGCGAGGCGATCGACCTATTGGGCAAGGCGGCCCAGGCCGCCCCCGGACAATCGCTAGCCGACTTTTACCTCGGCAACGCGTATGAAAAAAATGGGGACGAGAGCGCGGCCGCCGAAGCCTATAAGCGCGCCGTCGGCGCTGACAGCTACTTCTACGAAGGCCGCGTCACGCTGTCGAGAAGCTACCTGCGCCAACGGCGCTACAATGACGCGTGGCGACATCTGCAGAAGCTCGTCGAAGCCGATCCCGGCTCGAAGCTCGCGCGGGCCATGCTCAACAAGGTCCGGCCGCTTCTCACCCGCTCGGCCGAGGGGATGCCCGCCTCTGCGCTCGACGCGGGCCCCGCGACGGACGGCCCCTCATACGAAACCGAATCCTGGGATGGGAAGGTGCCATCCCTGCGTGTCGGCGTTTCTTCCTCGCCGATGGGCCGCCCGCGCGCGCGTCAATCGGCGACGATCCGGGGCAACAGCGCGTGGAGGGCCCTCGACCCGAAAACCGGGAGAGTGCTCCTCACCGCGGCGGCCGGCGAATCCTGGACCCTGCGTCTGATTCCGGCGAAAAAGACGAAAAAGAAAAAGGGCCGCTCGCGCCTTGAATTTCATTCCTCTGACGGCCGAATCGCCGCAGTGCCGGGGGACATCGCGCTGCTCAAGCCCATTGAGCCCGCGACCTCCGCCCTTACGCTCATAGACGACCCCGAGCACACGCCGCGGGCCTTCCGCGGCGACCTTGAACTGGCCCTGTTCGGCGGACGCCGCACGATCCGCGTCGTGAACATCATCGGCCTCGAGGACTACACCCACGGAGTGGTTTCCGCCGAGATGCCCCAGCGCGCGCCGTTCGAAGCGCTCAAGGCCCAGGCCGTGGTCGCCCGCACCCACGCGCTCTTCATCAAGACCGTGACCAAGCGCCACCGGAAGGAAGGCTACGACATCTGCGACGAGCAGCACTGCCAGGTCTATGGCGGAATGCGCGCGGAGACCGCGCGCACCCGTTCGGTCGTCACCGACACCCGCGGGCGCATCGCGACCTACGACGGCAAGCCCGCGCATGTGATTTACTCATCGCATTGCGGCGGCCGCACGCAAAGCGGCACCGACATCGGCTGGGGCAACGTTCCCTATTGGAAAAGCGTGGACGACTCCCCTGAGCCCCAGAGCCCGCCCTCATCGCCGCTCGACCTGCGCCGCTTCCTGTCAGATTGGCCAAAGGGCTTCGACCGGCCGTCGGGCTACGTACATCCCGCCCACGCGCGCTGGACCCGCGCGATCCCGGCGAAGGACCTCGAGGAGAAGCTCAACCGTAAATTCAAAATCGGCAAGCTTCGCGGGCTGCGCGTGCTGCGGCGCGTGCCTTCAGGGCATGTCGAAAAGCTCCTGATTATCGGCTCCAAGAAGAGCAAGACGCTTCACGACGAGATGGAGATCCGCAGCCTTCTCGGCGTCGGGTCTCTGCGCAGCACGATGTTCATCGTGGACACCGAGTACCGCAAGGAGTACCCGCCGGCGCCGAAGCCCGCGAAGGGGAAAAAGCCCGCGAAGCCGGCGTCCGTGCTCGTGCCCGAGACTTTTGTTTTTCGCGGCGGCGGCTGGGGCCACGCGGTCGGACTGTGTCAGTCAGGGGCGATGGGCCGCGCTGAGGCGGGACAGAATTATGAGGCAATCGTGAAGGCTTACTTCCGCGGCGTCGAAATCGGCAAGCTCGACTACTAGGCCCGGCCGACCTTGCTTCCTTAACTTAGATGGGCTATCCTCGAATGACAATGAAACGCGTGCTTCTTCTCGCCGGGATTCTCCTCGCCGCCTCGTGCCGGGGCACGGTGCCAGAACGCAATGCTCCTCCCGAACAAGCCATCTCTTCAATCCTGATCGGATGCAAGACGATTCTTCCTTCCGGCGAAACACGCAACGGCCGGATCTTCATCAATTTCGAGAGCGAGGGCGGCCGCCAGGCCGAGGTTTATCGCATCCCGCTAACGAGCGGGGAGAACTATCTCTATCTCATCGAGCCTGGGATCTATCGAATCACGCCGACGCGTACGATTTTCGGCTTTTATCAGCCCACCATGAACGTCGAAATCGAGGGCCGGGAATACACGCTGCCTTTCCCGCGTGATCTACTGCGTCAGCACGCCTATGACATCAAGCCCGGCAAGATCACCTCGATCGGGATGCTAGAAGCCACGGTGATGCCGGCCCTTCCCGGCCAAAAGCCGACGATCCGCGTACGGCTTGATGATAGCCCGCAGGCCCGGCGCAACGTCGTGCAGGCCATCATCCACGACATGATGGACCCGCGCAAAGCGACCGACGTGCGAGAAAGCGCCCTCGCGTGGAGCCGCGCCCTACAGATAAGCCTCATGGACTTGTTGGCTGAAGAAGAGCAGCGCCAGATCTTTAAGCCGGCGAAATGACCACGCGACTTGGCGTGGACCTTGGCGCGACCTGGTTGCGTGCCTGCCTGTCGAATGGAACACGCGCCCTTTGGACCGAAAAGCTGCACGCGACAGCCTGGCGCGACGCGCCCGCGGCCTTGCGCCGCATTCTCAGAAAACACGGCTTGCGCCGGGTGAACACGCTGACGCTCGGCGGCACGCGCCTCGGTGGAAAGGAAGGACGCGCGACGTTGACCAAACTCCTAATGCCGCTCGCGGCACGCGTGGATGTAGTCCCTGATTTTGAAATTGCCCATCGCGCCGCCTTCGGCACCGGCCCAGGCGTCTTGCTCGTCGCAAGTACGGGCTCAATTGCATTCGCGCGGAGCACGGACGGCAAAGCGCGCCGGGCGGGGGGACTCGGCCCCTTGCTCGGCGACGAGGGCTCCGGCTTTTGGCTCGGGAAAACTGCCTCCCGCGACGGGGTTCTGCGGCGCGAACTGCGCCTGCCCGCGCCGCTGATTCTTGCCCACGCGCAGGATCCCGTGCGCGCGACCGCCGCCCTCGCACCGAAGATCCTGCGCGCCCGCTCCGCCCGCGCCCGCAAGCTGAGGGAGGACGCGGCCGACCATCTCGCCGCGCTCGCGGCGGAAGCCGTCGACCAACTCATCCTGCCCCGCCCGATTCCCTTGGCCCTGCACGGCAGTCTTTTTAAAAACGCCGGTTTAAAGAAGGCCGTCCTCCGCCGGCTCGGCCTCATCATCCTGGTCACTCCGCGCGTTTCCGCCGAACGCGCCGCCGCCGGACTGTAGCGCGGTCGCGCGTGTTACCGCGATGAAATCCTCTTTGCTAGACTATGCGCATGATCATCTCCCTGGGCTGCGACCACGCCGGCTTTCCGCTCAAGAAACTCCTGCACGCGTGGCTCGAGAAAAAGGGCTACAAGGTCCTCAACCTCGGAGTGGACACTGACGCCGTACCGGCCGACTACCCCGACTACGCGCGCGCCGTCGCAGAAGCGGTCGCCGCGGGAAAAGCCGAGCGCGGAATCATCGTGTGCGGCTCCGGCGTGGGAGCGACGATCGCGGCGAACAAGGTTCCCGGCGTGCGCGGCTGCATGTGCCACGACACCTTCTCCGCACGCCAGGGCGTCGAGGACGATGACATGAACGTGCTCTGCCTCGGCGGACGAATCATCGGCCAAGAGCTCGCCTACGAAGTGCTCAACGCCTTCCTCAACGCTAAATTCTCCAGGCTCGACCGCCATCAGCGCCGCAAGGACAAGGTCACCGCCATCGAGCGCACCTATTCGAAGGAGGCCGTGAAATGAGCCACAAAAACCCGCTTCGAGATCTGCACCGCTTCGGCGTCTCCGTCTGGTACGATTACGTCTCGCGCTCCCTGATCGCCTCCGGCGAACTCAAGCGCCTTATTGAGGAAGACGGCGTGCGCGGCGTCACCTCGAACCCGACCATTTTTGAAAAGGCAATCGGTGGCTCTCCCGATTACGACGACGCGATCCGAGCCTATGCCAAGCCCGGCATTACGCCGATCATGCTGTTCGAGAAGCTCGCCGTCGCCGACATCCAAGCGGCCTGCGATCTGTTCCGCCCGCTGTACGAGGAGACGAAAGCGGGAGACGGCTTCGTGTCGCTCGAAGTTTCACCCGTACTCGCGCGCGACGCCGCCGGCACAGTGGCCGAAGGCCTCCGCTTATGGGCCGCCGTCGCGCGCCCCAACCTGATGATCAAGGTTCCCGGCACCGTCGAGGGCCTCAAGGCGTTTGAGGACTTAATCGCCGAAGGCGTCTCGGTTAACGTTACTTTGCTGTTCTCAGTGGAGCGCTACACGGCGGTGGCCGAAGCTTATCTAAAAGGCCTCGAACGCCGCGCTGCCGCGGGTAAGGATATTTCGAAGGTCGCGTCGGTCGCGAGCTTCTTCGTGAGCCGCGTGGACAGCGCCATCGACGCGATACTTGAAAAACGTTCGGAACCCGAAGCCAAGGCCTTGCTGGGCAAAGCGGCGATCGCAAACGCGAAGCTCGCGTATCAGCACGGCAAGAAGGTTTTCGCATCGGCGCGCTTCAACGCTCTCAAGAGCAAAGGCGCACTCGCGCAACGCCTACTGTGGGCGTCGACCGGCACCAAGAACCCTCTCTATCGCGACACATTGTATGTGGAAGAGCTCATCGGCCCGGACACCGTGAACACGATGCCGCCCGCGACCGTGGACGCGTACCGTTCGCACGGCGCCGGACGCCCGAGTATCGAGGAGAATGTCAGCGAAGCGTCCACGCAATGGAACGCCCTGCCGCGCTACGGCGTGGACCGCGAGGCGATCATGACCAAACTCGAGGAAGAGGGGCTGGCGTCCTTCTCGAAATCCTTTGAAACCTTAATGGGCAAGCTCACCGCCAAGCGGGCGCTGCTCGAAGCCGAATTCGCCGCCGTGGACGCGGGCCTGGCCGAGCTTGAGGCCGCGCGTTTCTCCGAGCGCCTTTGGGCCAAGGACCCGTCGCTCTGGAAAGAAGATAAAGAGCATCAGAAGCTGATCCGGCACTCCCTGGGCTGGCTCGACGCGCCGATCGTCTCGGGCGCGGCGCTGTCGCCGGTCAAGGCGTTCGCCGAGGCCGCCGCCGCCGAAGGCTTCCGTCATGCCCTCGTGCTCGGCATGGGCGGCTCCAGCTTGTGCGTCGAGGTTCTGCGCTCGGTGTTCGGCTCCGCTCCGGGCCGCCTTGAGCTGCACACCCTTGATTCGACGCACCCGGAGACGGTCGCCGCACTCGCCGGACGCCTGGACCTCGACAAGACGCTATTTATCGTCGCGAGCAAGTCCGGCGGCACCGTCGAGCCGAACGCCTTCTTCGACTACTTCTGGGATCTGTGCGCGCGCCGTCCCGGCGCCAAGCCCGGCCGGCAGTTCATCGCGATCACCGACACCGGTACATCTCTCGACAAGATGTCGCGGGAGCGAAGCTTTCGCAAGACCTTCCTGAATCCGTCCGACGTCGGCGGCCGTTTTTCGGCGCTGACCTTGTTCGGGCTTGTGCCTGCCGCTCTGGCCGGCATCGACGCGGGCGAGATGCTCTCCCGTGCGCGCCAGGCGGCAGGATCTTTCTCGCCGCAAACGCCGACGAGGGCCAACGCCGCCTTGCGTCTGGGCGCGTTCATCGGCTGCCATGCGCGCGACGGCCGCGACAAACTGACCCTCGTGCTGCCTCCGTCGCTTGAAACATTCGGATTGTGGATTGAGCAGCTCGTGGCGGAATCCATGGGCAAGGAAGGCCGCGGCATCCTGCCTGTGACGGGCGAAGCATTGGGCGCACCGTCCGCGTACGGTCGGGACCGCGCATTCGTCCGCCTGACGCTGAAGGGCCGCGCGGAGCCTGCCGTCGACGCGGCCTTGGCCGCGCTCGAGCAGGCGGGCAACCCCGTGCTGCGTCTGGAGCTCAATGACACCCTCGACCTTGGCGCGCAGTTCCTGCTGTGGGAAGTCGCCACCGCAGCCGCGGGCTTCTTGCTGAAGGTCAACCCGTTCGATCAACCCGACGTGCAGACGGCCAAGGACAGGACCAAGGAGGTTCTCAACGGCCTTAAGGACGGCGCGCCCGAGAAGGCAAGCCTGCGCGCGGGCGGCTTGGCCGCTTTCGTCGATGCCGGGCTCGTCTCGTCGCTCAAAGCCGACGCCGGTCAGGACCGGCCGCTACGCGAGGTGCTGGGCGCACACCTGTCCCGGGTCAAGGCCGGGGATTATGTCGCGGTGCTGGCCTTTCTCTCGGAAACCGATGAAAGCCGACGCTTGATCGAGGATATACGATTGCGGGTTCGCATGCGCACGAACGCGCCGGTCACGATTTCCTGGGGACCGCGCTACCTTCACTCGACAGGACAGCTCCACAAAGGAGGCCCCGCGAAGGGCGTTTTTTTGGTGCTGAGCGACGGGGAAAAGACCAAGCTGGCCGTACCCGGTAAGCCCTACTCATTCGGCGAACTGTGCCGCGCCCAAGCGAAGGGCGACGCCGCCGCGATGCTGTCGGCGGGGCGGCGCTTACTGCGCCTGGACCTCGGCATCAACACTATCGAGGGACTGCGCGCCTTGGCCAACGCCCTGGCCGATACCAAGGCGGCCGCGCTTTGAAAAAACTGACTCCCGCTGCCCTGCGCGCCCAAACCGCGAAGGCTCGCATCGTGCTGACCGACATTGACGGAGTTCTGACGGGGGGGACGATCTATCACTTCGTCGACACCGCCGGAGAGCTCGTCGAATTCAAAGGCATACATGCCCAGGACTCCATCGGGATGGCATGGCTGACCGAATCGGGTTTAATGACCGGCGTGATCAGCGGCCGCGTCTCCAAAGGAACGGAGCAGCGTCTTAAGATGCTCAAGGTCAAGCACATCTATCAACACCGCCTCGACAAGGCCGCGGTGCTGGCTGAAATCATGGCCGCGGAGAAGCTCACGAAGGATCAGGTGATCTATGTGGGCGACGACATTCCCGACCTCGCCGTCATGTCCCGGGTTGGCCTCGCGGTCGCGCCTGCAAACGCGCGGCCTGAGGTAAAGGCCGCTGCACATTGGGTCACGAAGGCCAGCGGCGGTGACGGCGCATTCCGGGAGTTGGTGGAGGTCGTCCTCCGCAGCCAAGGTCTATGGGATGCGATCATTAAGAGGTACCGTTGACGCGGACCTCAAACCAAGGCTAGAATCGGAGTAGACACCAATGATTGATCTCTTCGGCCTTGGCAAACAGAAGGACCCTCTTGAGGAGTCAACCTCCGCGCCCCAAAACGGCGCATCCGAATCCACCGCGGAAGCTCCCGCGCCGCGCGGCTCGCACAAGCTCTGGGCCTTTCTGCTCGTGCTCGACTCCGTGTTCGTGATCGTGTTCGCCGGCGCCCTCGCCGCGAAGGTCTATCAGCACTGGAAGGCGCCCGTCGCTCCGCTAAACCCCGTTGCGCGCAAGCGTCCCGTGAAAGGCGTGGAAGCGCCTGTGGCCTCGACCGCGCCCGTTCCCGCCCCCGAACCCGTTAAGGCTCCCGAGCCCGTCAAGCCCGCACCCATCGCCGCCAAACCCGTTCCGGATGCCCCGCGCCCGCCGAAGCCCTCGATGCTCGCTGAAGCGCCGAAGCACCGTGAAACGCCCAAGCCCGCCGATGCCGGAGGGAAATCCGCGCCCGCCGCAAAGCCGGCCGCCGCTCCGTCTGCGCCAGCCGCGGCGGATGGCAAGATCAAGGCTCTTAAAACTGAATTTAAGATCCATGCACCCAAGGCGAAGGCCGTTGAGCTCGTCGGGGCTTTCATCGTCCGCGGCGGCCGCAAAGAAATGAGCCGCCTGGACGACGGGACCTGGACCGTCACGCTTTACCTTAACCCCGGCTCATACCGCTACTTCTTTTCCGTCGACAAGAAGAAGCAGCTCGATCCCGAGAACTCGCACTCGGAAAAGGGCGCATCCCTCCTGGCCATACCTTAATAAGCTCGGCCCCTGTCCTGTGACTTAAGTTGCAATTGGGTAAAGGCTTCTGTATTGATTTCGTAACAGCGCATCGTTACACTCTTTCCAACGCGAGCCTTTGTTTCAGGGGCTTGGCGCAACCTTGATGACCGGCCCTACGATGCGACGCCTCTCGACGGCTCTTTGCGCGACCTTCATTTTGGCCGCGCTCCCGGGCGTCTCGGTTGCCGCCGTCCCGGAGCGCCGCGTCGCCCACACCGCGACTTTGCTGACGAACGGAAACATCCTCATCGCCGGCGGCATCAAGGAGGACGGGACCTCGCTCAATAGCGCCGAGATCGTCAACACCTCAAACGGCAACGCCACCGTCGCCACCGGAAACATCGATGCCGCCGTCTCACGCGCCTCGCACACCGCGACCTTGCTGACCAACGGCTGCGTGCTCATCGCCGGCGGCAACATCGCGGGGAGCACGATTGCGGTCCCATCGCCTACGAACACGGCCCGGTTGTATGACCCGGATGCGGGCACCTTCAGCGCGGCCTCCAACATGAACTTCGCCCGATACAATCACACCGCAACCTTGCTCAACGACGGGCGCGTTTTAATCTGCGGCGGACAGGACGCCGTCGGCACGGCCGTTCCCGGCGTGCCCCTGGGCAGCGGCTCATGCGAGCTCTACACCGCGGGGGCGACCTGCACGAACGTCGGCTCGTTCGCCGTGGCGCCGGCCATGCTGCAGGCACGCTACAACCACTCCGCGACCTTGCTCAAGGACGGCCGGGTCTGGTTCGCCGGGGGCCGCAATCCCGCTGCCGCCGCGACGGGGGGCTACCTCTCGACGACCGAGCGCTTCGATCCCCTTGCCCTCGCCGGCGCAGGCGCCTTCCAGTCCGCCTCGCCACTAATCGAGGCCCGCGCCCACCACACGACCACATTGATGGGCGACGGCAAGGCCCTCGTCGTCGGCGGCTACAACAATCGCCAACTCCTCGCGAACTACGGCATGACCGAAAGCGCCGAGATCTATGATCCGGTGTCTAATAGCGTAACACCTGCTGCGGTGATGGCCGCAAGACGCATGGGGCACGCCGGCACGCTCTCCGCCAACGGCCAGGTCGGCGTCTTCGGCGGCCTGGGAAACATCACGACAACATACTTTTTTCCCACGGCCATTCTCAAAGCCGGCAGCTTTGTCAACTTCAACGCCCCAGCGGCTCCGTTAGCGAGCATCAACGGCACCACTGCACTTCTCCCGATCAACTTCCCGCTCAGCACGCAGGTCTCCGGTGAGATCATGGACGGCGAAATCTGGATGTCCTCGCCCTCTATCCATCCGAGTTGGGGCATGATCAACTTCACCGCGGCGACCCCTTACCCCGTCTCGGCCGGCGGAGTGGGGTTGCGCATCAGCATGAACGGGTTCAATTCCGACTGCCTCCCTGACGGGAGCAAGTGCGGTATCATCGATGTCAATCCCGCCTCGATGTCTCTCATGACCGGCCAGGTCATCTTCTATCGCCGCAAAGACGT
>JAYTSX010000236.1:0-4946 GCA_043745445.1 Elusimicrobiota bacterium | reverse complement strand
TTCAATGAACTCAGCCGAGCCGGGGCCCATTTCGATGAGCGCGACCCGGGCAGCGTGGCCGACTACTACACGGCCGTTCAGGGTGTGACCGAGCAGACTGCGAGCCAATTGCTGTTATTGGCCGGCCTGCGCGAAACATTCAAAACGCGCTCGCCCGCCAAGACCGCGACGGTGACGCCCGTAGCGGAGCCCCAGACTGGTGGGATGACGGGGGAGACTGAGTTCGTGCATCGTCAAATGTCTCGTGCTGAACTCGAAGCTACAAAGAATACGGGACTAGTTCGGGGCGGGCGAGAGGGGACGCATCACGTAACGCCCGCAGCAAGCGGCGATCAAAAACGAACCGTGCAGAGGCTTGCGCTTGATCCGAATGGGAAACCGCCGGAAGTTCGCGTGACGCTTGAAGTGCCGAAAGGAGCATTCGGACCGGCTACGACAGTAAAACCAAAGTACGGGATGCCGGGCGGCGGCCTCGAAAGGACGGCAGAAGGAGAAATTCCAGCGACAATTCATGATGTTCAACCAATGGAGGCTGACGGATGGAGAAGGTAAATGTGATTGGCCGCACATTGATCTTGTTCGTAAGCGACCCCTGGGAATTCGGCACGGATCATGGTTGCGGCCCATTCGAATCAGTGGTAGTAGGGCAAAGCGAGCACGTTCTTCTACTGAAACCAAACGCACCATTCACGTACTCAGGCGAGATGTGGGAATTTCTAGCGGCAACACCGAGACATGCCGATGCGGGGATTAATGCGCTTACTCAGATATCTAAGATCGAGGTGAATGTAATTCGGGTTGATGCTGATAAGGCCAAGTTGGACCCAGTCTCATTTGGATGGTCCTCTTATCGAGGAAACCAGCATATGCTTATTGGAACCCTTGCGTTATCACCCTGATCGGCACGGTTCGCGATCTCCAGATTGAAAATATAAAATGAACTCTAGGAGAGCCAGCTAATGGTGAGCCCGCTTATACCGTTTTTCTTCACCGTTGCCCCAACGCCGACCTGACGCCCGGGGTGGTCTGCACGACGCAAGACAAGGACTTCGTCGAGTTCCACTACGGCGAAAAAATACCCTACTGCAAACGCAACGCAGCGTTGGCGACAAGCAGGAAGTCTCGCGGTGGTACGGTGTGAGGTGGGAAGATCATAAGCTTTACCAATACGACCACCTCTCGCCTTGCCTGCGCGGCAGCAATAATCCGAAAAAACCCTGGCCCGTGCTTTGGGGCGAGGCTCGCAAAAAAGGCGCGGATGGAGGCGGATCTCTGCCGGCGCCTGGAGCGAGGAGCCGTCACGCAAAAAGACGCAATCGCCGAGGAGCTTCCCTGGTTTAAGGAGAACTTACGCAGCGTTCCCCCGGGCTATTTTGCGGCAATCAGCCCCGTCTAATAAATTACAGCTTCGGCTTGAAGCTGCGCATGACGGCCTCGAACACCGGCAGCGTGACCTTGTATGCGTTCAATGGGGCTCGATGTTCGATCGCGAAGAAGCCGCCTTTGACGGGGATGAGTGCGTAGTCGTAGCGAAGCATGTACGAGGCTTTTGAGGAGTGAGGCTTGTAGAAGGGTCGTTCCTGGTGGAGAAAGATAATAGTGTTGCCGCCGATCTTCCGTTTCTCGAGAGCGGGCTGCTTATGTTGCGGATCAATCTCCCAAAAAGACTCGGCGTATTTCTGCGCATCAGTCCATTGCTTGCTGCTGCCCGGGTAGCTCAAGATCGTGATGTACGAGCTACCCATTGTTTTTGTATCGCGAGGCCCGACAAAAGTGACGGATTCGCTCAGGCCTTCTTTCTCATCGCGCGCGACCCAACTCGCGGGTCCTAGGCAAGAGAACGTTCCTTGTTTGGAGTCAAAATGGATCATCTCAACGCCGGCGACGACATCCACTGTCGGCGTGGGGGCGACCGTTTCCGGCGCATCTCGTTTGCAGGCTGAGAGAGCGACCGCAATGGCTAGAAGCGACATGAGGGGGCGGTTCATTGTTTCCGTTCCTTTTCCCTGCGGACTTCCTTGATCAATACCGTATTTCCGGATGCCTGAGCCTGTAGCTCCGCCCTCTCCAGCAAGGTGAGCCGGTCGGTCGCCCGTTCGACGAATTGAGCCTGGGCGAGATAGACGGTGCCGAGCAGCTTCGATCGATTGAGCGCGGCCCTGTCGATTTCGCCGTCGAGCGCCGCCATGCGGGCTTCATGCGCGATCTTAAGCTTGTCCAGCGCCTTTTGACCGCGACCCAATACCGTTAGATCAAGCGCTTTCGCCTGCTGCTCGTCATTGGTGGCCACGGCCTGAAGCTTGACGGCGTAGATGCGCCGCCCCTGGACCGTCCGAAGCGATTGGATCGGAAGCGCTCGCGATGGCGAGGCGTCGTTTAGGTCCTTGAACAAAGCCTGCTGCCAGACGAGGCGGTCGCGCAGCATCTCGGAGAAGTCGCTCAACTCATTGTCCGCTCTCACAGACGCGGTATCGTTCTTCAACTTCGAATGAATGTACATGTTTTTCGTCTTGTACGCCTCTTCCTCGTACTCGAGCGGCTGTGTGTCGGGAAGGTTCCCGCGCGCGATATCCCTGAAGATCGTATCCCGGCGGTCCTGCCAGGCGTGGGTAAACTCGTGCACGATGACGACATCGTGGTCCCTAACGACGGCAGCCAAGGCCTCGGGGTGCGTGTCGAGGTAGGTGATGAGTGCCGCGCGAGTCGAGAGGGACCGCCGTAGCGCCGTTCGCCGGCGCGGCGGTACGGTGCCGACGACGGAGGCCATGACGTTCTCGCGGTCTAGGATGACGGATTGACGCCGGAAATCATATTGCGCGACGACCGGGCCGTTTTGGTCCTCGATGAGGATCGGCGGAAGAGCGGGCTTACCGTCCTTTCCGTTTAGACGCGAAAGGACGGTCTTGCCGAAAGTATTCCGACCGATCTGGATTTCGGCGATGGCGCGCATTTTTTCACCGACCGATTTTTCGGCAACGGTGTAATAGGGCAAGTCGACGCGGGGGCCTGGCGTCCCGGCGAAGACGGGCTCTGCCGCGGCTCGGCGGTCGGTCAAAGTGCGTCTGCCGTCGAAAAAGGAGGCGAGTTGAGCGAGGTTTGCGTCAGCCAACGCCTTCACCGTGGCCATGTCGGACTTCGGATCGAGCATCGCGGCGAAAAGCGCGGGCGGGAGGTCCTCGGAGAGAGTCTCAAGGTGCGCGCGCTCCTCGGGTCCCAGGGGCTTTCCCGCGGCCAGCATCAAGTTGGCGGTCTCGAGCGCCGCCCGCCGAGAGTCCTGCCGAAGGTCGAGCACGGCTTTGTCGAGGGCGACCTTGGTGGCCGGTGACTTCGACTTGGGATCAAGGGCGCGACCGTCGTCCTCAAGGCGCCAACCCTGGCTTGTCAGGGCCGCTTTCGCGCGGCCATCGACCCCGTCGCGACGCCAGTCGGCTTGGTTCGGGGCCGCTTCGACTGCGAAAATTATTGGCGGCAAGGCCAGCATAACGGCTAGGGTGAGGAGGGGGCGCATCGTCTTGGATAGCGTAAAGAGAACCGTTTTTTGAGTCAAGGGTCCTCGACGCTTCGAACCGGGAATCTCCCAAGCGATGTGCTGAATGTCGGGCGGGAATTGAACGGCATGGCGCCTTGCGGCGCCAGGATTTTCGCTTCGCGAAAATCTAAAGGATGGGGCATGTGTCCTAGCCTGAGTGCGCGATCAACTCATGGGTGAATGGATCGGCTTCATCGTTCTCGACGACCTTGACCAAGCCCACGCTCGGGGCGTAGTGCCGCTCGCCTGAGCCGCCGTCGCCTTCCGCGATCAGGTAGGCCACGCGCAGGCAGTCCTTGAATGTCCCGGCCCGTGTCTCGATCTCGGCGTCGAGCGCCTCGATCCAAAATCGGCGCGGCGCGCTGACCCACCCCGTGCCGACCTTGACCGGTTGTTTGTACTCGATATTCTGGCCCGCGCGGACGCCCTGGTCATCCTTCGTGACGACGAATTCCGTGACCTCCGTGGCTCCGTCCGCCCGTTTCACGGTGCGTCGGCACTTGGCGATGGTCGTGCCGCCTTCCTTCGCGACGGACAGGACTTCGATCTCGATATAGCCCTTGCCGGCGGAGGTATCGGTGGCGTACTTTCGGACCGCTCCCGGGCGCAACGGGAAGTAGTCGATCATCGGTCCGATATGACAATCAGGAGGGAGTTCATTGCGATGCGAACAGAGAAACGTATTATGGAGTCGCTTGCGCGGGTGTGGCGGCGGTCGTCGCCACGTCGCCGCTCTTGGTCGCGCTGGCCGTCGTCTTCTTGGCGTCGAGCTTCTGCTGCTTCACAAGCCAGTCCTTAAGCCAGAACGTCATCTCGGCCTTGAAGGCCTTCTTGATGTCTGGCGACATCATATCTTCTTCGACTCTGGAGCGTCCCTCGCGTATGTTATTCCCCTGGTCGTCGAGTTTGTTCCTGAGAGTGACGACCTTTTCCAGGTGGCCGTCCAAGTTGACACGGTAAAAACGTTCTTCTACATCATGCGGCGTCTTTTTCGCCCTTAGAAGGTAAACGCAGAAAGGTCGATCGCCAGAGGCTTCGTCTGTTTCATAGACAATTTGGCACTTGCGAGCTTCTTTGCCTATGGGAACCGTCGGGGCGCCCTTTCTCCGCATTGGACCGTCAAGCCCGACAGCTTGCGCGAGGCCGTTAACATAGCTCCCGTCGTGACCGGAGGCCATCAATGTTTTTACGAGCTTGGAAATCTCGCCTTGCTCGCTCTTGACCGAATACTTGAGATCGGATTCCCGGCGGCTATCTTGGTTGAAGGAGGGTAAAGCTTTGTCTTGCGCCTTGACAGCCATGGAAACGAGCGGCATACTCAAGACGATTAAAGCGTGACGGATGGTCGAGCGCTTCATAAAGACCTCCCGTTGTCGGACAAGGGATTCATATCTTTCAGCTATTGTATCACGCTAAA
>JAYTSX010000235.1:0-4952 GCA_043745445.1 Elusimicrobiota bacterium | reverse complement strand
TGGTCGGTGAGCTTGGCCGCGTTGACCAGCGCCTCGTCGGGAAGGGCGGCGTCATGCAGATTCTGCAGCCAGGCCTTCATCGCGCGCAGGATCGAGATTGTCTGCGGGACGGTCGGCTCCTCCACATCGATCTTCTCAAAGCGGCGGCGGAACGCGTCGTCGCCCTCGATGAACTTCTTGAACTCCGAGCGCGTCGTCGTCGCGATGACGGAGATCTTGCCGTCGCGCAGGGGGCCCTTGAGCGTGTTGGCGATCTTCTGGCCGGAGTTATCCAGGAAGAACTTCTGAATTTCGTCCATCAGGACGATGACATCGTTACCACGCGATGGGCCGCCTTGGTTCAGGCGGGGCAGGAGGTCCAGAATCATGCCGAGGATGCCGACGGGGTCTTCCTGTGTCAGAACCTTATTAATGTCGAGCTCGACGAGCCAGCGGCCCTTGAGGCGCTCAAACTGCAGGAACGCCTGGCTGTCCGCCGCGGTGGCGGCCTCGGCGTCTTCGATCATTTCGGCCAAGCCTTCGGGCACGGCGGTCTTGCCCACGCCGGCCTCGCCGACGAGGATGACGGAGTTGCGCATGCCGCGCGGGGAGGTCACGATCGGAAGCATCCGTTTGATCTCGTCTCCACGGCCGACAATCGGCGGGCGCTTCTCATCGGGCTGGCGCGCCAAGGGCTTGAGCATCACGGTGAGTAGCTGGACCTGCTTGTCGGTCAGCTTGCTCTTGCCGTCGCTGAGCATGACGTTCTGCAAGTATTCTTGCCACGCCTGCGCCGGATCGCGGCGCACGACGGCGGGTGCCGCGGGCTCAGGCACGACGGCGGCAGCCACGGCTGAGGCCGAGGGCTTGAGATCGGCTTCGCCGGGCTGTTCGTGAAGCGGGCGCAACGAGGCCACGGCCGAGTGCACGGCCGCCGTTTCATCGCTCAGCATCTGCAAAGTGGCGCGCACATCCGCGCCGGCGGGAACCTCATAAAGAACCGAGCGGTCGGATCCGCGGAAATTAAGGTGGAGCAGCTTCAGGCGGCGAACCTCGCCGTAATCCTGAGCCGTCTCCGGCGTGACATCCGCGCGGAACTCCACGAGAACGGCGCGAGCCGGATCGTAGGCGACGGCCGCCGGATAAGGAGCGGCTTCCTCCGTGATCGCGGCGGCCACATTGGGGTGAACGCGCACGCCCACCACGGTCGGTTCCGCGGCCAAGGCGACGGCCTTCGTCTGGGCCTGCGCGGCGTCCGCGGCCGACAAGGTGTTCTCGTCGTCATGGTAGTAGAGCGTGGCATTGCCGTACCGAGTCAGAACCTCGCGCTTGGCGTCGTCCGAAGTGCCGGCGGCGAACTTCACGAATACGACATTGACGCCCCAGTCGGCTTTGCCGTGGCTGGAAACCTTCGCGGGCAAGGTCGGCTTCGCGGGGACCGCCGGGACGGGTTCAGGGACGGGCTCGACGACGGGCTCGGGCGCGATGGCGCCGGCGCTCAGAGCCGCCAGCGCGTCCTGGTTGACGCTGACCGAGAGAACCAGCGCGCTGCGCGCGACGCGTAGCGCCATCTCGGCGACGGCCGAGGAGTCCAGCAGCAGCTCGTACACGATCCGGCCCATCCCGTCGCGGGCGACGGACACGGAGTCGTGGCCCAACGCCGTGATGAAGGCGCGGGCGGCGGCTTCGTCCACGGAGTGGAAGATCGCCTCGACTTTCGTATAGGTCGGATTATGGCCGTTGATCTTGGCGAGAGCGTCCGCGTCGGCCGCGTTGCCGAACGCGGCGACGACGGCGCGGTGCGCGCGCACGCTGTGGGTCACCGGCATGACGCGGAACATCCGTGCGGCGCGGGCGGCCTGCTCCTCGGACTCGAAGGTCAGCTTGGCCGCGGTGACCAGGCTCATGCCGTGGCTGTCGTTGATCGTCTCGCGCGACCGGATCGTGAGATCGTCCGCCAGATCGACCATGAACTCGCCGAACTCGCTCTCGGTCATCGGGTTCGAGAACTCCACGACGATGACATTCCCGGGAAGGGAATCGTCGGAGCTCACGGGCTTGCCGGCGCCGGGAGCGCGGGCCGCGCGAAACGGGATCTCCCCCGCCACGAGCGCGGGCACGGCAGCGGAGACCGACGGGGCCGGGGCGGCGGGCTCGAGCGGGAGCTCGACCTGCGCCGGATCGGCGGCCGGAGCTTCGGCCGCGGGCGCCAAGACGGGGCGGACGCGCCCGCGGGTCAGCAGGAGGTTGTGGACGAAGCTCGAGACGACGACCGTCTTGACCTCGGCGTCGTCGGCGAGGGCGCGGGCGAACTCGGCGGCCTCGGCGGGCGAGCGCAAAGTCGTTTCAACGACGGAGTTCCCTTTCATCTCCCGCGAGCCGCGGAGCTGGCCGAACGCGCGGCGCGCGGCGACAGGGCTCGCGAATACAGCGCGAACTCGGCCCTGGGGATAGGTGTTGTTGAGCTTGATCTTCGCGCTCCACGAGGGGCGCAGGGCGGCGTGGACGCCCACGGGCTCGGGCACGGGCAGGTTCATCGCCGCGCGCAAGGTCGGGTGCACGACGACGCGCACGACGGCGGGGTCCTGGGCAAAGCGGCGTGCGAGCAGGTGCCCGTCCGTGCGGTTGGCGATCACGACGCGGTAGTATCCCATCTCAGCCGCCGTCGCCGCGTAATCGAGGCCCTCGAACAGGCGCGCGATGTCGGCCGGAGCCGTGTTCGGCTCGAGATCGACGGCGATCGAGTTGAGCGAGGCGGTCTCGTTGCCCTCGACCTTCGTCATCGCGTCGGGACGGGTGTCGAGCGGCTCGTCGCCGATCGACGGGGCGCTCAGCACGCGCATCAACGCCAGCGCGGCGCGTTCAACGAGATTGACCGGGAGATCAAGGCTGCCGCCGCCGTTGGACTTCTCCTTGTCCGCCGCCTTCATCGCGTCCTTGAGCTTGCCCTGCTGGTGCTTATTGTCCCAGCGCGCGAAGATCTCGTGCTCCTTGAACCACTTGCGCAGGCGGTCGTAGAACGGGCCGTTGCGGGGATCGGCCAGGACGGCCTTGATCTTTTCGATCGAGTCCTCGGGCATGGCCTTGTCTTTGAGGAATTCGGCGGCCTTGTCCGGGTACTGCTTCATCAGAGCTTCGAGCTTCTGGTCGTCGGACAGCGCGCGGAATTCTTCCTTGGCCATCATCTCGTCGACGAGGGTCTCGAGGGCGTTCTTCATCGCGTGCTCGGTTTCATAGGCCGAGACTTCGCTCTCCAGACCGAGGTCCTCGGCGATCTGCACGATCACGGCACTCCACTGGCTCATCAACTCCATCAGGTCCTGCACGGCGGCCTCAGAGCGAACCTTCTCGCGGATGCACCAGTAGTCGTAGGAGCAGGGCAAGGCGAGGAACAGCAACGGCAAGGCGAGCGCGAAGTGGAAGTACGCCGCCGCGTAGAACGCCGCCAGCGCCGTGAAGGTCACGGTGTTGGCCAAGGTATTCACGCCCTTCTGCGTGCGCACGCCCATCGCGTCGGCCAGCCACGTTAAGACATTGGACGGCCCTTCATAGAGCCGGCGGAAGACGCCCTGATAGCCGCGCTCCACTTTCGGGTTAAACACCCATTTGGCGTAGAACCGCTCCGGAAGGATGCTCGCCAGGATCTTGCCGCCGTCGAGCTGAGGCAGAGGCAGCATGTTGAACGCGGCGAGCGCCAGATTCATCTTCGCCAGGCTCAGCGCCACGACCGCAAGCACGCCGCCCACGGGCAGCAGCGCCGCCGCGCCGAACGCGACGCCGGCGATCAGCAGATTCGTCGCGGGACCGGCCGCGGCCACCCAGAAGGCGTTGCGCGCCGAGCGCGGCCCCCCGAACGGCGAGGTCAGGTTGTTGAAGTCCGCGTCCACGGGCTTGCCCGCGCCGAGCAGGATCGGAAACGGCAGAAGAATGCTCGAGAGCGCCAACGATATCGCCGGCACGATCACGGTTTTAACCGCGTCGATGTGGACGAACGGGTTGAGGCTGTGAGATCCCGCATGTTCGGCGGTGTGATCACCGAGGCGATGGAGCACGGCGATATGAGCGATTTCATGCGCCAGCACGGACACGACCAGTCCAACGGCAAGCGTCAAAACGGGAACGGCACCAAATTGAATCGCGACCGCGACGGCGGCGACGACCGAGATGGGCGCCACGATCTTGGCCCAAAGCGGCGTGCCATGCTCATGTCGGATCTCGCCGACGCGACGCGCGGCTTCCGGCGTGGGAATCGAATAATCGTTGATAATCCCGGTCTCGCGAGCCGAAGGCTTCGCAAGCCCAGTGCCATGGGAGTGAACTCCTTGCGCGACAACGGCGGCGTCGTCAACTCCGTTCTCGCGCGCGGAAGCACCGTCGAAGGACTCGGTGCCCGTGCGGCTCAGAAACGGCAAATACCTCGCAAGCGCGGCCCGTAGTCCCGACTTCTGCGGCCCCACCCAACGCGGCCCCGCCTCCGCCTTCTTTTTATCCGTCGACACCCATCGCGGTCCCTTATTCGGTCCGTTCCCGACCCAACGCGGTCCCGCTTCAATATTAGGTTCGCGTTCTTGCGAAACGATGGGCGAAATGGGTGCAATGGGCGCGATCGGCTGCTTTGCCGCCTGTTGCGCGCCCTGGCGTTCATCCACGCTCCCCGCGGAAAGCGGCAACGCGAGCGCCGTCGGCGTCAGCGCAGGAGAGAGCGCCGGCACGAGGCTCGAGGCACCAAGCTGAAGATTGCTCGGAAGGGGTTGTACGCCGTTAATCGTGGGAACCATGCCGCCGCGCGCCGCGGAGCCGGCCTCGGCCGCTTGGCCAGCGCGGAAAGTCTGCGCGGCGACGGGCATAACAGCCGTCGTAAACATCAGAGACCCGCTCACGATCACAGCCACGGCGGACTTCAAGCTTTTGGTCGTACGCAACGATGTCATTGGTTCCCTCTCCTGAGTACCACTACAGCGCGCAACTATATA
>JAYTSX010000234.1:0-4970 GCA_043745445.1 Elusimicrobiota bacterium | reverse complement strand
GCGGGCCTCGCCACTGTTGTTCTCGACAAGGAGCAAGGCTATGTGTTCGGGGCTCATCTTCGTTCTTGGACTCAGGGTAGCTTCGAACTTACATAGTTGAGTCCGCATCAACCGCTGCGAGGGGTCCGTAGTGTTACGGGGTAGGGGCGCCTGCGCGCTATTTGAGCTTAATGAGGCCGCGGGCGAGGGCGTACTTCGTGAGGCCGGCGGCCGTGCGAATGTCGAGCTTGCGCATGACGCGTTCGCGGTGCGTCTCGACGGTGCGCACCCCGATCTTAAGCTTCCCCGCGATCCCCTTGTTCGTGGAGCCTTCGGCGATCAGGATGAGGACTTCGCGCTCGCGCGGGGTCAGCCCGTCGGCGTCCGCCTCCGACATCCGTCCGCCGGCGTGGACGACGGCGGCGAGAAGCGCGCGTGAAGCTTCGTCGCTGAAGAAGGTTCGGCCGGAGTGCACGGTTTCGATCGCCAGGCGCAGGACTTCGGGGGCGGCGTCCTTTTGTACATAACCTTTCGCCCCTACGGCGACCGCTTGGCGGGCGTACTCCCTGTCCTCATTCATGCTGAGAATGATCACGCGGCAAGCGGGCAGGCGCTTGCGCAGTTCCTTTGCCACGCCGAGTCCGTCCAATCCTGGCATGTTAATGTCAAGCAACGCGATGTCCGGTTGGAGCGCGCAGGCCAAGGTCACCGCTTCGTGCCCGGAGGCCGCTTCGGCGACGACGCGGATGTTCGTGCGGCGAGCCAACATGCCCTGGATGCCCAGCCGAACCAGCGGGTGATCGTCGGCCAGCAGGACGCGGATGGGGCGGGGATGGTCGGGGATCACCGGCGCTCCGGCAGCGTGACTTGCACGGAGGTGCCGCGACCGCGCAGGCTGCGGAATTCACAACGCCCCCCCAGGAAGTATGCTCGTTCCCGAATGTTGTTAAGTCCCGAGCCCTCGTTGCCGAGCGTAAAACCTTTTCCGTCGTCGCGAACGCTCAGATGGATCTCGTTTGCTCGGCGAAGGACGACGACGCTGACCCGGCGGGCGTCCGCGTGACGAGCGGCGTTGTTGAGGGCCTCTTGAACGATGCGGTACACCGTGAGCTCGATTTCCTCGGGCAGGGACTCGGGCAGGCCCGAGACATCCAGGCGCACGGAGAGGGCCGCAGAGCGCCGGAAGGCGGAGCAGGCGCCGCGCAGGGCTTCCTTCAGTCCGAGAGTGTCAAGCACGATGGGGCGCAGGTTTTGGGAGATACGCCGCACCTCCTGGATTGCGCACTCAAGAATTTTACGGGCTTCAACGATGGTCGATCGCGCGGGCTGGGTTTTCGGCAGGCGTTCTTCCGCGTCCTTGAAACGGAATATCGCGGCCCCGAGGAGTTGATTGATGCCGTCGTGCAATTCTCGCGCGACGCGGCGACGCTCAGCCTCCTCTGCCCGGACGATGCCGCGTGAGAGAATTGCATTTGCCGTGGCGTGGTCGCCTTCCGTCGTGTCGCGGGTGACCTCGGCGAACCCGCAATGCCGCCCGCTCGCGTCCTTGATAGGCGAGATCACGACATAGGCGTGAAAACGAGATCCGTCTTTGCGCACCCGCCAACCTCGGTCATCCACACGGCCCTGCCCCAGCGCCTTGCGCAGCAATTTGCCGGCAAGGCCCCGCCCGAGGTCGGCAGGGGTATATAAAACGCTGGAATGGCGGCCGATGATTTCCTTGTCCCGGTAGCCCATGAGACGGTGCGCGCCCTCATTCCAGCTCGTCACAATACCGTTGGGGTCGAGCGTGATGATCGCATAATCTCTCACCGCGTCCACAAGAAGGCGCAGGCGTTGCTCGCTCTCATGGAGGGAGCGCGCCGCGCTGATTGGGATCGTGACATCGCGGATGATCGCGAGCGCGGCCTTCCGCCCGAGGTAATTGAGCCAGTGCGTATTGACGATTGCATCGAAGGTCGTTCCGTCGCGCCTGCGATGGATAAAACGGACTTCCTTAAGCGGCGTGCGCCGCTTGATCAAAATGCGTTTGAGCCGGGGAATTTCTTCCGGAGGGCGTATATCCAGAATCGTCTTCGACAGCAGTTGATCCCGCCGGTAGCCATACTGCTTAACGGACGCGGCGTTCGCATCGAGTATGGCGAAGGTCGCGCGGTCCCAGATGAGAACGGGTTGGGGGTGCGCTTCGAAAATAGAGTTGTAGGCGCGCGTGTCGACGCCCGACCCGTTTCGCGGCTTCTTAGTAGGAGGCACCGTTTGCATTTTATGTCAATTCGGCTTCGGCCGTAGAGCCGCGAGCACTTCTTCCGCGTGGCCCTCCGGGTTGACATTAAGCCAGCGCGCGGCGATCTTTCCGTCGGGCTTGATCAGAAAGGTGTTGCGCAAGGAGAGAGGGCGATCGGCCATCAAGGAGCCGTACCGCGCGGAAACGGCGGTTTTCTCATCGGACAGGAGCTTGAAGTTCAGGCCCTCCTTCGCGCAAAACTCCTTGTGGGAGCCGGAGGTGTCCGCGCTGAGGCCGAACACGACCGCGCCGGCGGCGGCGAATTTCTTCAGGTTCTTCTCAAAGCCGTGCGCCTCGATCGTGCAGCCGCCGGTGAAGTCCTTGGGATAGAAGTAGAGGACGACCCACTTGCCGCGGTAGTCCTTGAGCGCGACGGGCTTGCCGTCTTGGGCGGGCAAGGTGAAGGCGGGGGCCTTGTCGCCGGCGCGGGGGGCGTCGGCGGCGAAGGCGGGGGCGGCGAGCAACGCTAAGGCGAGGAGAATGTTCATTCGTCATTAAACACATTATGCTGACGCGGTGGCCATGGCCAACCATAAGATGTGTTGGCTATCATTGCGTCATGAACGATCTCCTGTCGCAGAAGTGCGGGCCGTGCAATAAAGAGACCGAGCCTCTGAGGCCCGCCGCCGCGAAGAAGCTGCTGCGCGAGGTGCGCGGCTGGAAGCTCGTGAAGGGGAAATCCCTGCGCCAAGAGCTGGCGATGCAGGATTTTCTTGCGGCCGTCGGCTTCATTCACGATGTCGCCCAGGCGGCGGAGTCCGAGGGACACCATCCCGACCTGCACCTCACCGATTACCGGAATCTGACCATCGAACTCTCGACGCACGCGATCGGCGGGCTGTCGCTCAACGACTTTATCCTCGCGGCGAAGATCGACGCGTTGCCGCGCAAGCTTAGAAAGGGGACATGAAACGAAGCGCATCGGCGGTGTGGAGCGGCGTGCTCATCAACGCGCGCTATGGATTTACGACGCGCTTTGGCGAGGAGAAGGGCACGAACCCCGAGGAACTCATTGCGGCCGCGGAGAAGGCGAAAGCGGGTTGTCCCATCTCCCGCCTTCTCGGCGCGGCGGCCAAGATCGCGATGGACGCGAAGCTCGCCTAGGCGCGCTTGGTGACTTCGATGAGGTGAAACCCGAACTGGGTCTTCACCGGGCCCTGCACCGTGCCGACCGGGGCGCTGAAGACGACGGTGTCAAATTCGGGAACCATCTGACCGGGGCCGAACTCACCGAGGTTGCCGCCCTCGCGGCCGGACGGGCAAGAGGAGTGCTTCTTGGCGAGGTCGGCGAAGCTGGCGCCGCCTTCGATGTCCTTTTTGAGCTTGGAGCATTCGGCTTCGGTCTTGACGAGGATGTGGCGGGCCTGGGCTTTGGGCATGGGGAGTCTCCTATTGTGCGGCGTGCCCGATTCTAGCGAACCCGTACGCCCGCGAGCAATACGATTAGCGCGCCCGCGCCACGAGGCTGTCCGGCGACTCGGTCGATTCACGCACGCGGAGCATCGTCAGCCGTTCCACGGCCTCGGGCGTCGCCTCAATCGCTTCTGACTCGAGGTTCACCTCGAAGGCGTAGGCCGGCGTGCCGGCCGGCTCGCGGAAGATCACCAGGTAGGAGTCATCCTCGGTAAGTTCGGCGCTCCAGGCCCGGGGGTAGGCGGGGTTGCGGACGGCCCCGGCGAGTCGCTGTAGCACCGCCTTCTCATCTCCGGCCGCATGCCAGTCCTGGACCATGGCGATCGCCTCGAGGCCGTCCGAATCAACCGCCGCCGGGCGGGCCGCAATCTTCACGGGGGCAAACGAAATATCTTCGACCAGCGACGCGCATCCCAGAAACGCCATGAGCAGACCGCCAAAGGAGAGCGCGGCGCACATGTGGCCGCGATAAGCGTTGGGATCAGGCTTCGAGGCGCCGGCGGCGAAAAATTCATGGCCCAGCTCATCATTGAGCCACTTCGGCGCGAGGCCGTCGCACATCACCATGGCCGAGGCGATCGCTTGAAGCTCCAGGTCGGTGCGCGGCGTTTCGGTTGTGGTGGCCATGCGCATAGCTTAGGTCCGCATCCGCGAATCGTCCACGAAACATCGCGTAAAGCCAAAGGAAAGGGAAAGTGAACGGCTTTAGCTTAGGTCGGACGGGAACGCGTGGCGTCCATCGGGTCCAAGGGCGAGCACCCATGTGCGCGTGACGGCGGCGAGGGGCAAGTCGCCGTAGAGGTGGGGGAATAGGGCTCCGCCGCGCGAGGGTTCCCATTTCAGCGGAGTGGGGAGCAGGGCCGGGTCCACCTCCGCCAGCACAAGGCCGTTTTCGCCGGCGAAATACTTGGCGGCGGTTTCGGCGGCCTGCGCGGCTGTCGAGAAATGAATGAAGCCGTCCTGAGTATCGACCGGCGAGCCGGTGAAACGGGACCGGCCTTGCGCTTGGACCCATTGCGAGCCGCGAAGGAGTTTGTAGATCATGAATTATTGGGTTCAGGGCAGGATAGTGTGGGTGAAAATCTATGTTTCATTAACATGTTCGATAGCGAAGAGGTCGCACCCAGCCGACTCCCCGGAGGTCGGGCGCGGCACCTCTAAAATGAGAGACGCTATCCACGTGGATAGTCCTGTTGGTACAGACCGGGATCATAGGTAACAGAATAGACCGGGCACATGGGTAACAGGTAGGTATTGGCAAGAGGTAGAGCCAATGCCCTGGAGAGAGACCTGT
>JAYTSX010000233.1:0-4981 GCA_043745445.1 Elusimicrobiota bacterium | reverse complement strand
ACCGCGTCGGCATGGTCACCTTCTCCGACCAGGCGTATCTCGATGTCAAGCTGACCACCGACTACGACGCGCTGATCTCGCATCTTAAGGAGCTGGAGACGACGGGCTCGACCGCGATCGGCAAGTCGATGCTGACCTCGATCGCCCACTTCCTCGAGCTCAACGCCCTCGAGCTCGACGGCAAGGCTGACCCCCGCGCCGCCGAGGTTCAGCGCCTGCTCAAGGATCAGGGCCTGTCCGCGGCTCTCGCCTACGCCAAGCAGTACCCCGACCTCCTCAAGACCATCCTCCAGCCCGAGCGCGCCAAGATCGTCGTGATCTTCACCGACGGCGACTCCAACTCCGGCATCAAGCCCGAGGACGCGGCCGACATCGCGGCCACTCTCGGCATCAAGGTCTACGGCGTGGGCATAGCGGGACCCAACGAGTCGTTCAACGAAGCGACCTTGCGCACGGTGGCCGAGAAGACGGGCGCGAAGTTCTACCGCGCCGGCGACGCGGATGCGATGCGCACGGTCCTCCTCGAGATCTCTCGTCTTGAAAAGAGCCCGGCCAAGATCGTCTCCTCCGTCTCGGTCAAGGATTACACGAGCCTTCTAGCACTTCTCGCCTTCCTCTTCTTAGGCGCCGAGCTCGCGCTCGCCAACACGCGCCTGCGTACCTTGTACGGCATGGCCTTCATCATGGCGCTCAACGGCACCTCGATGAACCTGAGCCTGCTTCCGTCCGCGCCCGCGGCCGCCCTCGCGCAGGTGCAGGTCGAAGCGCCGAAGTCCGCTACCGCCTCCGTGCCCGCCGAGGTTCTCGAAGGCAATAAGCTCTACAACCAGGGCCGCTTCGCCGAGGCGCTCAAGAAGTACGGCGAGGCCCTTGAGCGTCACCCCGATGTCCCCGAGATCTACTTCAACATGGCCGACGCGTACCTGCGCCTCGGTGAGAATGCCAAGGCCGAGGCCGCCTGGGCGAAGTACCTGTCGTTGACTCCTGATGCGAAGAAGCAGTCCCAGACCTTGTTCAACCTCGGCAACTCCGCGCTCGCGGCCAAGGATGCGGAAAAAGCGATCGAGCTTTATAAAGAAGCCCTGCGCCGCGACGCCGGTAACGCCGACGCGAAGTGGAACCTTGAATCGCTCAAGCAGAAGCAGAAAGAGCAGCAGGATAAGCAAAAAGATTCGAAGGATTCCAAGAAGGGCAAGCCCGGCAAACAGAAGGGGAAACCCGGCGACAAGCCCGGTGACGGCAAGCCCGGCGACGGCAAGCCCGGCGACGGCAAACCCGGCGACGGCAAACCCGGCGACGGTAAACCCGGAGACGGCAAGCCGCAGGCCAAGCCCGACGCGAAGGAAGGCGCCGACAAGCTCGGCCAGGCGCTGGGCGATCAGGAAGGCGGCGAAAAGAAAGAAGCGCTCAAGGGCATGACCCGCAAAGGTTCGGGCGTGTGGGGCATGGCCGCCCTGCCGATGGCGTTCGCCGGCCAGGGCCTCGTGTTCTCCTCCTCGATTTTCCTCTGGGTCGTGGGCATCGGCCTTCCCATCGCGATTCTCCTCGTCGCCTGGGGGATGAAGAAGCGGATGGACGCGGCCAAGCGCCTTAGCCCCGGCACCGCGCCGAAGACCTTCAAGTCCTGGTGGGGGGCGCGCCGCTTCCTCGGCAAGTCGGCCTTGGCACTTACGGCCGTCGGCCTCATCGGCCTCGCGGCCGGCGACCCGCGCGGCGGCATGGTGGACGAACGCGTCAACTTCGGCGGCAAGGATATCGTCGTCACGGTGGACGGCTCCTACAGCATGACCTACGCCGAGGACGGGCGCATGGCCCGCACGCAGAAGGAGCTCAACGAGTTCATCACGCGCCTGCAGGGCACCGACCGCGTCGGCCTCGTGGTGTTCGCGGGCAAGGCGCGCACGGCATCTCCGATCTCGATCGATTACGGCAACTTCGAGTTCAAGATCAACCGCCTCGATGTCGAGGCCCGCGGCATTAAGGAAGGCTCGGACCTCGCCGCCGCGATCAAGTTCTCCGCCAACCACTTCGAGACGGCCAAGAAGTTAGGAGACCGTCAGCGCATTCTCATTGTGATCTCCGACGGCGACGTTCCCGACGCCCAAATCGCCGAGGCGATTGCCGCGGCCACAGAGCACGGCGTCACCGTGTACGCGATCGGCGTCGGCGACCCCGCCGGCACCAAGATCAAGATGCCCAACGCCGACGGCACCGGCACCGAGTACCTGATCGACGCGAAGACCGGCGCGCCCGCCATCACGCGTCTCAATGAAGCGCCCCTGCGCCAGCTCGCCGAGCGCACCGGCGGCGCCTACTTCCGCTCCGGCGGCAAGACCTCCATCGACGGCATCTTGAGCGAGGTCTCCCGCCTCGAGAAGGGCCAGAAGGGCGACCTGATCAAGTCGCCAAGCCCGGTCGGCGTGTACCTGCTCTGGCCCGCCTTGCTGATGCTGCTCCTCGATCTCGTGCTTCCCGGCCGCTCGCTTCTCCGCAAAAATTCTCCCGCGAGCAAGCCCGAAGCCAAGAACAAGCCTAAGGGCCCCGGCTCCTCGGCGCTTCTCGGCGCGGCGCTCATCCCGCTCGGCGCCTGGCCCCAGATTCTCCCGTTCGCCGCACTCGCGACCGTCGTCGCCGCCTACATCGCCGCCGACTCCTGGAGCGGGGGCGTTATCACGCGGAGCATCCGCGAGTGGTGGCAGAACCGCCAGGGCGTCATTGAGAAGGGCGTCTCCGCCGACCTGATCCATCTCTACGACCTCCGCGAAGTCGATGAGCGCCGCCTGACCGCCTTCGTCAAGGGCTGGCAGGAAGCGAAGGAGTCCCTGCGCGAAATATTAATCGCGTCGGCGTCAGCCGACGCGGCCCTGTGGCGCGAGAAGCTCACCGCCGTCTACCTCTCCGGCGCCGCGCCCGAGACGCTCGAGAAGATCCTCGTCGCGCTGCGCCGCACCGCTCGCGCCCGCCTCGAGCCGCTCGCGCCGATCACGACGCGGATGTCCCTGCGCAAAGCCCAGATCTCGTGGATGGCGCACTCCGACGCCGACACCCGCCTCGCGGCGCTGACGGCCGTCGCCGCCGGCGTCCCGGTCGCGTTTGAGGCGCCCAAGTCCGCGCCTCTGAAGACCTCGTTCTTCGCGCGCCTCAAGCGCGGCGCCACCGTCGCCGTCCTCGCGGTCATGATCGCCGTCACCGGTATCTCCTCCTTCGGCACGATGAACTTCCGCGTCGAGCAGCGCGCCGCGGCCGAAGTGGCCATGAAGCTGTTCTACGCCGAGGACCTGTTCGTGTTCTCCGACCGCTATGTCGACGCGCGCATCACCGAGGAAGTCATCCCCGCGCTCAAGCGCTGGCACGAGTCGCCCAAGACCGCGGGCGCGGACTTTGAGCGCGCGCTGACCATCCTGCGCGAGTCTCCCGATCCCAAGGCCGACAACATCCTCGTCACGATCTTCCGCCACTCCGGCGTCCTGCCCCTGACCCATCAGGCTGAGAGCACCTTGCTGCGCGCGCTCATCGAGCGCGAGAGCGACCTGCTGTGGGCCTCGATGGACGAGCTCATCGCGCAGTCGGGCCACGATCAGGCCTCGGCGGAGATGCTCGTCAAGCTCGTGATGCTCGGTGTTGAAACCGGAAACGAGAAGGCGCTTGTTCAGATCTTCCGCGTGCTCAAGAGCCCTAACAAACAAGTGCAGCAGCTTTCATCTGCCGCACTATTCGCCCATCTATCCCTTAATAATGGCGCCAAGTTCTACGAAAGCCTCGCCACGGTCCAGGCCAAGCACGCCGCCGACCCGATGCTCCAAATGTGGGTCGCAAGCTTCGCGCTGCGCCGCCTGGCCGAGCCGGGCGTCGGCGAGGGCGATCTTCTCAAGGCGAAGACATTCCTCGACCAGGCGATCGTTAACGCGAAAGCCATCGACGCGCTTCGATTAGAGATCTACAAGCAGACGCCTCCCGACCAGGAAGTCCAGGCTCCGCCGTCCTTGGTGACTATGCTCGTGGGCATGGCGGACGGGATGCAGGGCGACGGCAACGCTCCCGCGGCGCTGACGAGCGCGGTGCGCTACTTCGTCGCCAAGGTCACGACCGACCTAATCAAGGATGGGGAAAAAGTAATCCCCGGCCTCCACGCGCGCCTTATTAAGGACGGCGTCGTCCTGCCCGATACCGAGAATTCCTCCAGCGGCTACGAAGACGAATACGACAACTACGGCCACGGCGGCTACTACGGCCACGGCGGATCTTCCTCTACAACTCAGAATTACCGCGAGGTGTACAAGCTCGGGCATCTGAAGCTCCTCGCCGCCGCGCTCCAGGAGATGGGCGGCAAGCTCGTCGAAAAGCCGACGGCCGAGAACTTCGCCCTGCGCGAATACCTCGACCGCTCCGGCGCCTCCATGGAGAAGCTCTTTGAAGGCGGCGCGAAGGCCGGCATGATGGAGGGCGGCAGCGTCGCCGAGGCGGCGGCCGATCAGCTCATGCCCATCCTTCATCAAGGCGATTCGGTTTTCACCAATCATTCCTTCCTGCGGGCCCTGCGCGCGGCGGATCTGGCTCCCGCGTACGGTGATCCGGCGAGCCAACTTGCCTACCCCGAGGCGTACGACGCCGCCCAGCTGGCGAAGTTGCGCGAAACTCTGTTGACGATCGCGCGCTCCGGAAACGGCTGGGGCAGCGACGGTAAGCCGCGAATGTTGACATGGTCGGAGAAGATTTTTATTGCCGGCGCGCTGACGGCCGTCAACGAGGCTCAGGCCAAGAACTATCCCGACGCGCCGGCCGCGGCGATCGACGACGAGTCTCTCGCCTTGGCGCAGTTGTCGCTCGCCATCACGGCGCATACGAAGGACTCCGCTTTCGCGCTTCAGGCTGAAATCACCATGATCGAGCGTCTGTCCAAGGGTCCGCTCGACGCCGGGGACGCGAGCCAGATCATGGCCCAGGTTCTCACGGCCGTCGCCGGCACCAAGGACGAAACCGC
>JAYTSX010000232.1:0-4990 GCA_043745445.1 Elusimicrobiota bacterium | reverse complement strand
AGGGGGCCGTTCTCGAACTGCATGTGAAGCTTGCGGAGAAGACCGCCGAGCAGGTCGAGGGCTGGGTCGACTCCGTAGATCAACGCGTCAAGATCGCCGTCGTGGGCCTGCGCGCGCGCATGGATTGGACCGACAAAAAAGAGCTCACGCGTTCGCTCGTCGAGGCGGGCAGCGGCGTCGCTTCGGTGACTTTGCTGCGCGAGGATGGTGGGGCCATCCTCGAGGCTTTCAGCCCCGTGCTCACCGGCGCCCCCACCGCGCTCGATCCCAAGGCCGCGCGTGCCGCCCTGCGTCGCGCGATCACCCGTAAGGGAGGCGCCGAGATTTTGCGCGGGCCCGCCGGCCCGATGCTCGTCCTGCATCATCCGATCCAAGGGGGCGTGTATGCCCGCGTTGTCGTGCCGCTGCGCGCTTTAGCCGAGCGCATTGCGGCCGAGCGCGTCGGCGGCACCGGCTTCGCCGTGCTCGTAGATGGAGAGGGCCTCTCGTTGTCCGCCGATACGACGCCGCGCGGAGTGGATCTTGCGACCTTGCCGCAGTGGGCGATCACCCGCTCTGCGCTCAATTCGGGCGGAAGCGTCGGCTCGAGCGAATTCGTCGATCCTAAAGGCGTGGCGCGCGTCGGCGCGTATGCCCCGGTCCCCGTTCTCGGTGGCGCCGTGCTCGTCCTGCAGAATCGCGAGGAGGCCTACCTGGCCTCTATCGAGGCCCGCCGCACCGCCGGCATCGCCGTCATCATCACAATCATTATTTCCTTGCTCGCTTCATTCTTCCTTGCCCGCGCTCTCACCGCCCCGCTGCTCACCTTGACCCGCGCGGCCGAAGCCGTCTCGCGTGGAGATTTTTTAGCCAACGTCGATATCCATACCGGCGACGAGCTGCAGCATCTCGCCGAAACATTCAACACTATGACCGCGCGCCTGCGCTCCTACTCGGTTCTGCAGGTCGATCGCCTGATCGCCGAGCAGCGCAAGACCGAGGCAATCATGTTCTCGATCGCGGAAGGCATCGTCATGGCCGACCGCGAGGGCCGCGTTCAGCTTGTCAATCGTCAGGCGCGCGAGATGTTCGGGCTGGACGCGGGGGCCGATATCGAGGGGCGCCCGTTGACCGAGGCCCTTCCCGCCGGGCCGCTGCGCGACGCCCTCGTTGCCGTTTCGCGGGCGCCGGGCAAAGGCTTTAAGGAGGCGGACCTCTCCGGCGCGCAGAAGCGAAAAATACTGCGCGTGGCGGCAAGCTCAGTCGTCACCCCGGGCCGCGGCTCGGAGCTTGGCGTCGTATTCGCCCTTCGCGATGTGACCCTTGAGCGTGAGCTCGAGATGATGAAGGATGACTTTCTCAACTACATCACGCACGACCTGCGCAATCCGCTCGGCTCGGCGATGGGCTTCCTCGATGTTCTTCTTAAGGGCACGGCCGGCGTGCTCAACACCGACCAGCACTCAATCGTGTCCTCCGTTCGGCGCTCGACGAGCCGCCTGATGGCCATGATCAACAACATCCTCGACATCGCGAAGATGGAGTCCGGCCGCGCGAAGCTCCAGCTCAAGTCCGTCTCGCTGGCCGGCATCGCAGGCCGCGCGATCGACATCCTCGAGCAGCTCGCGAAGGCCAAGAAGGTTTCCGTGCAGCTCGTCGCGATCGAGGAGTTCTCAATCGAAGGCGATTCAGACATGCTCGAGCGCGTGTTCACGAACCTGCTCGGCAACGCGATTAAGTTCTCCAACGACGGCGGCACGATTACGGTTTCAATCACCGATGAGGGCGGCGAGCTCAAGGGCTGCGTCGAAGATAACGGCGATGGCATTCCGCCGGAACACCTCCAACGAGTCTTCGAGAAGTTCGAGCAGGTTCCCGGACAAAGGCGCGGCGGTACGGGCCTGGGCCTGACGATCACGCGATATTTCGTTGAGGCGCACTATGGCCGCATCTGGGTCGAATCCGTGCCCGGCCAGGGCGCGCGCTTCTATTTCACGATTAAAAAGGGCCTGACCTTGCTTTCTGATGGGTCTGTGGCAATGGCTGAGCCGGCGGTCACATGAGATATCTGGCGGCGGCTTTTCTGATCTTCGCCGCCGTTGAGTTGCCTTGCCGCGCCGACGAGCAGGATTTTCAGCTCGTGGTCGTAAAGCCCGGCGACACCATGTGGGCGATCGCCAATAAGTATCTGAAGGACCCGGCCCGCTGGGATGAAATTCTTAAGCACAATCACCTGCCGACCAAGGACCCGACGGTGGCGCTGCCGGGCATGACATTGCGCGTGCCGGTACGCCTCATCAAGTCGCAGTTTCGCGCCGCGCACCTCGTCTACTCGGTCAACCGCGTGCTCACGCGGAGCAAGGAAACGCCGAACTGGAAACCGGGAAAGCTCGCGATGGAGCTGTTTCAGGGCGACACCGTGCGTACGCTTGACGAATCAAAGGCGCGTGTGAAGCTTCTCGACAAGGAACTGCTCAGCCTTGAGCCGAATTCGATGGCCGTCATTAAGCCCTCCGACCGCGACGGCGACCTCGAGCTGAAGGCCGGCTCCGTGTTCGCCGGTCGTGCGCGTGTCGTCACGGCCTCGGCGAGCGTCACTCCGCGCACGCGCGACACGCGCTACTCGGCGACGGTCGAAGCCGACTTAACGACCCGCGTCGAGGTCTTTAAGGGCGTGGCGGGCGTCGACGCCCAGGGCAGCACCGTCGAGGTTCCCGCGGGCATGAGCACGCGCGTCCAGCCCGGCCTGGCGCCCGAGGTTCCGCGCGTGATCGCCAACCTGCCCGAGATTGAAAATCGCGCGTTTGAGTTCGCCTCCGCGGTGAAGGTCGGGGGCGGGGCCGCGCCGGAGCCTCGAGGCCCGGCGACGGTACTCGCGGCGCCCGAGGCTGACGCCGAGAGCTTGCGCGCGGACCTGACATCGCTCACCGTCGGTATGCCCATCATGGGCTATCACGTTCAGGCCGCCAATGATAAGGACTTTAAGGATATGGTGTTCGACAAACATTATGAGTCGGAAGAACGCCTACGGCCGGCCGACGAGGGCCTTAAGCCCGGCGCGTATTGGTGGCGCATCGCGGTCGTCGACCTTCTGGGCACTGAGGGCCGCTTTGCGCAGTCGCGCTATTACACCGTCGGCATCCGGCGGGCGCCGGTAGCGGTCTCCGAAGATTTAAAGAAGTCATTGACGATCGTCGCGCCCGCCGAGGGCGCCTATGTGGACACGGACAATGTGAAACTCATCGGCATCCTGCGGGACGACCGCCTGCGCGTCGAAGTCGGGGGTAAGAGCGTGCGCACCGATGCCGATGGAAACTTCAGCATCACTTTGCCATTAAAGGACGGGATGAATGAGTTCGTCATCACCGTCGCAGATCCCACGGGCAACTCCACGCAGATCTCACGCCGGGTCACTCGCCGCTAAGACTTAAGGCTCAAGGCGTGCGGCGGGCACGCGGGGATTTACCCGGGACAAAATGAGTTTTTGCAGGTCGGCGGGCGCCAGCGCGCCGAGCAGGATCGTGCCGTCGGGTGCGATGAGAGACGCGGCGGGCCGGCGTCCCGGTCGCGCCGGATCTTCCGCAAGCGTGATGACGGCCCAGCCCCAGCGCGCGGGGTTGCCGCGCATGAAAGCGCGAGGAACCGAAACGGCGACCTCTCCACGGTCGGAGCGCCATACGGCCTTGAAGACGGCGATCTCCTCCGGTTCACCGGCGCCGCGGGCGCGATAGAGCCGTGCCTCTTCGCCGACGATGGAGAGCGCCAGTTCCCACGCGTCGCGCGCGGGGACGACGGCGCCGCGCCCCTCAAGTAGCGGCACGCGGCCCGCGCCGAGCACATGGTTGAAGTCCGCGTAGATCTCGTAGATCGGGCGTGGCGCGGCGTTGGAGGCGCGGCCGACGCGGAGGATCAGGCTGACCGCGGACTCATCCCATTCGGCACGAAGGCTTTGGATGCGCCACGGGTCGGCGGCCGAGCCGCCATCCATTATCGCCGTCGTGGTTCCGGGCGCGAGGGCAGGCGCCAGCGCGATGCTGCCCAGCGGCGCGCGGAATTCGAGCCAGGACGGGCCGGATAAAGCGCGTACGCCCGTCGGGCGTTCGTTCGTCGTTGAGGAGGCGGCGGCGGGGCCGGCCGCGTCGTACAGGGAGTCGGGTGCGGGAAGCTTCAACCTTTTATAGACCGCCAACAACGCGGTCCGCAGTTCCTGCGGCACTCCCGAACTTCCGCCTGGGCGGTAGTGGCGGCTGGCCTGCGAGCGGCGCAGCAACTCCACGGCCGCATCGAGCGTTTTGAGGTCCGCCGAACCCGAATTTTGATAGCGATCCAGCGCCTGCGCCGCCGCTCCGTAGGCGTCCCACGCGGCTTTGGCTCCCGCGTCGGCGGGCGGGAGGCGCGCGGCTTCAATATCCCAGGCGGGCCAGTCCGCGACTGTGGACGCCTCGACGGGAGCCTCGGACTTTAAGCGGGCGAGGTCCCCGACGGTGGCCCAGCCCTGAACAGGGCGAGTCCGATTCGCGGCTTGCGCAAGGAAGACCGAGGACGTCGAGGCGCTCTCATCGAACAGGTTCGTCGCGCTGGAAGGCACGAGGACGGCCCTTCCGCCCGCGACCCAGGCTGCGCCAGGGGTTGCGTAGGGGCCGGCGAGGATCCAGGAGGCGCCGCTCGCGCCAAGCGCGGCGGCGACGGCCGCGTCGAGGGCACCGGCGCTCGCGATGAAGCCGGTCGGCGTGAGGCCCAGGCGCTTCTGTAGTCGCTCGCGCGACTCAACCGCGCGCTCCAGCGCGTCCTGGGGGCGCGGCGCGGACGGATGGCCGGTGACCATGGTGAGAATCGGGTCGCCGTTGATGCGCGTCGCAAGCTCGATGCGCCCCTTCTCGACCCACGGCAGAAGAGCCGCTTTCACGAGCGGGGTCGCCATCGTTGGCGTCAAGCCGATCGTGAGCTTCATGCCGTCATGCGCGCGCATGAGCGCGTCCACGCTGCTCCAGTGCCGGAAGTTTTCCGGCGG
>JAYTSX010000231.1:0-4993 GCA_043745445.1 Elusimicrobiota bacterium | reverse complement strand
GCCAAGGTCACGGCCAGGGACTTCTTCGCGACGGTTTTCTCGATGATCATTATCGGCTCCTCTGCAATAGAACGCATTGCGGCGTTGCTGAATTATAGAGGATGAATCGAATCGGGGACTGGGGCAGACGGGTAAGCAGGTCCCAGACAAACGGCCTACCTGCAATTAGGCCCGAGGGGGCCTATTAAAGGAGACCGGCTCGCGTCAGTCGGCGCGGAAGATGAGCGCCAGGCCGGCCGCGTCGGGAGACGCCGCATAGGGGCTCAGATCGAGGGACGCCACCGGAGCGTCCGGGCGAAAGCGCAAGCCGCGCTGGCCGCCCGCGCGCGCTTGACCGTTCTCGATGACGGCTTCAAAGACGAACACCGGCGCGCCGACATCTTCCGAATCAAGATCCACGGCCTTCGCGAAAGCCCGTGGTTTGACGCGGCATTCAGCGATCACGGACACGCGCCCGCCCAGAGGCACGACGCGCGTGGTCAAGTCGTCGTTCGCAGCGCGGCAGGAGTACTTCCACTTTTCCCCGCCACGGCGCGTGATCACGATATTCAAGCGCGAGGCGCTGGTTAATCGCCCATCATCGGCGAAGGAAAACGCGAACTCGGTCTCGTACCCGCGCCAGCCGAAGCGGTCGGGAAATTCCACGGTCCGGCCCGTGGGGTCAAATCCCCCCGCGTCCCGCACGACCATGCGCTCGCCCGCCCACGCTGGAGAAGACAACAATACGACGCAGATCAGCGCTCGAATTCCCATGCCCGCAGTTTAGCCGGGGCGTGTTTCACGGTTATTGCGCATCTCTTCCTTATTAAAGGACCGGCCCGGCCTCAGATTTCGATCTGATAGTAGGGAGCCGGATCAAGAAAGGGCCGCGATTCATTCTTGGTGTCGGGTTGGGCGCGCAAGTCGAGAATTTTTTTCCACGGAAGACGGAAGTCGCGTCCGGTGGGCGTCTGAGGTTTGAGGTCGAACCCCTTTTGAGCGGGAAGATACAGCGCCGGCGGCGCGGAGGACGGCGTAGCGACCACGACCGCGGCGCCGAGCTCAACCGCGCGCCCGGAGGCTGAGCGAGAAACCCGAGCGGCGCCCTCCTCATCCTCGGCGGGCGCGGTGACGATTACGAGCTGGACCGCGCGCTTCTTCAGGGAAGCCGCGATCTCGGGCTTCGCAACCGAGCTGGCAGGAAGCACCGCGACCACCGCCCCGCGGAAGCGGAACAGCGGCAGGCGCATACCGGGCTTCACCGGCGGCTTTTGCGCACGCTCGGACGGCGTCGGGTCGAGCTTGTCCATCTCTTGCCAGGCATTGCCGGAGAGAATGTAGGCGCGGCTCTCGGCATGGTCGCCTCCCGGCGCTTGATGCGGCGAGTTTCCCAGAATCACAAGACGGTCCGCGCCCGCCGCGAGCTTAGCGTCGGCGAGGAGGAAATCAACGCTACGGCCCTGCGAGAACCCCTCAGGAAAAACAACGACGTCCATGCCGTCCTTTGCTGCGGCGGAGATCTCGCTGACGACGCGCGCGCCCCACTCTTTTTCGGACGCAGGCTTCCAGGAATAATCCCAGGCCACGGCCCGCACGGTCAATGCATCAGGAATAGAGGGCGGTTTCGCCGGCACGGCAGCCGTCACGGACGAAGCCAACGCGGCGCCCAACAAGCTGAAAATTGCAGTTTTTCGCATGGCGCATCGTATCATTTTCTTTTGGCGCGGGGACCTTGGACCCACCACCAGGAGTCCAAGGTCCCACCGGAAAGGTAGTGCGATTGCCTCCTCGGAGTGGGACCAATTCTAACAACCTGCTCGGTTGTCGCATGCTAACATCAGACTCAATGAAATTACGCGCGCTTCGCTCCGCGTTGTCCCTCGTCATTTCGTTCATCGTCGTGCTGGCACCCTGGCCGGCGTGGGCGCAGACCGCGCGCGTCATCGCGCCGATATCCGGTGCGGCCACCTCGTCCGCGGGCGCGTCGATTTCCGCTCCGCTGACGACCTCCCCTGCCGCGCTCCTGTCCCCCTCTCTGGGCCTTCTCTCAGCGCCTTCGCTTCAGGCCTCGGGAGCGCCGGTCCCCCTCGCGAACACCGCGGTGCCGGTCGCGATCGCCGCGCAAGCCCCGATCCTTCCAGCCGCCTCCGCTCTGCCGGAACCCGAGATTCCCTCCCCCGCCTCCGTCGCGCCCGCCCCCATCCTCGCCCTCAGCCCCGCGTCCGCGGCGGAAGCGAAGGTTTACGGCAAGACCGTCGTCATGGTCGGCACGAAGGGCTCACGCCCGTTCATCATGCAGGAAGCCCTGCGCGTCGCCAAGGAGCTCGGCCTCACGCTCGTGCTCGTGGACGATCCCGCCAACCGCAAGAACTCGATCGGCACGATTCCCGACTCGCACTTCATCGCCGCCCCGATTAACACCCGCGACGCGAAGACGATGGGCAAGATTGTCGACGCCGTGGCCGCACACCCTGAAGGCGTCAAGGCGCACGCCGTCGTCGGCTTCATGAGCCTGTACGCGAACTTGACCGGGAAGATCACCGACCGGCTCGGCGCGCGCGGCATCCCCGGCGCGACCGTCGCCGCCGCCGACGCCAAGCCCGAAGCGCGCAAGCTCCTGAACATGGTGCCGGGTCTCGAGGTTCCATACCGCGAGATCGCCAGCGACAAGCAGGCGCGCGCGGCCTACAACGAAATCTCCGATGGCGGAAAGTTCAAGGTCATTCTCAAAACCAGCCGCGGCGAAAACAGCCGCTTCCTCGCCATGAGCATCAAGTCCGAGGACGCCGCCGCCGAAGCGTACCTCAAGATGGACGCCGCCGTGCGCGACTTCGTCGCCCGGCCCGAGTCCAAGCAGACGACCTTCAGCTCGCATCCGGGCATTATGATGGAACGCATGCTCGAGAAGCTCCCCGGCACGGAAGAGACCTCGGTCGAGGTCGTCATGCAGAACGGCAAGGCCGCTTTCGCGATGGTGACCGACACGAAAGGCCTTGGCCCCAAGGGCGAGCTCGCCGGAGGCATCATGATCTTCCCTTCCCAGCAGCCCGACGCTGAGCAAGCCGCCTTGATCATGGCCTCCGAACGCGCCCTGAAGGCGCTCGGTCTCACGGACGGAAACGCGCGCCTCGATCTCTTCTCCACACCCGACGGCCCGCGCGTCATCGAGATCAATCCGTTCATGGGTGGCGTCGCGATTTGGCAGGCCGTTAAAAGCCTGACCGGGATGAGCCTCGTCGAACAGGGCTTCCGCGCGGTGCTGGGCTTACCAGTTAACGCTGGCCGCGCCCCCGATGGGGTGATCCATTACATCTTCCTGGCTTCAAGCCGCAACGGCACGCTTGAGGGCGTCGAGGGGCTTGAGGCCGCGCAGAAGATGAAGGGCGTCGAGCTCGCCCGCGTGTTTGTCGAGCCGGGCGACAGCATCGTCGCCGCGAAGGGCAACGCGTACGAAGAATGGGCCGAGGTCATCGGCAAGGGCAAGACCTGGCGCGACGCGATCGCAGCCTCGCTCGGCGCCGCGCGCCGCCTGGTCCTGCGCATCAAACGCGCCAACGGCGAGATCGTCCGCGCCCGAGGCGATTATCAACAGCCCACGGCCGACGATTTGGCGCCGCTTCCCAAAACCGAGATGTCCGTTCTGCCCGCCGCGCCCGTCGTCGCGTCTCCGAGCCTGTCCTCCAAGCTCGTGCTCGGATTCCTGTCGACCTTCCTGCTCGTCTCGACTGTCGTCGAGTCGACCTCGCTCGCCGTGTCTCAAATGACCCAGCCCTTAAGCCAGGGCTTCCTCGCGCTCGCCGCGCTGACGAGCGTGAGCTACGCGGCGTATACGCTCGGAAGCTTCCTCGGCGGCAGCATCATCAAGCGCCTTGGCATCCGCGCAACCTACCGCGGCGTGCTCATCGTGCGCGCGCTGATTTGGACCGCGCTCGCTCTGCTTTTCAACCCCGCGACCGGCACAATCGCGCTCGCCGCCCTGATCCCTCTATTCAGCCTCGACTACTTCTTCCATTCGATCGGCCGAGTCGCCGAGCATAGCCTTCAGGTGGCCTGGTTCAAGGATTCCGAGGTCAAGTCGAGCCGCTTCGGTTCCTTCCGTGACTTCATCGAGTACGGAACCGTTTTCATCGGCTCGGCCATGGCCCTCGTGATCGCGGCGGTCGGTTTTGGCGCCGTGATCTATCCAGCCCCGATCGCCTTCGGCCTCGCCGCCCTGCTTGCCCTCGGCCTCGCCCTGCCCAAGGCCGGTCCCGAGAAGGATGTCAAAGGCAAGTGGAGCGACGGCTTCAAGACCATCTTCAAGGACGCAGGTATCTACAAGCCGCTGTTCGGCTTCGCCCTCGTCAACAGCTTTCTCTACATGATGTATTACATCGTGGCCACCGCCTTCGGCGCGTACGCGGCGCCCGATCCGCAGCACGCGGCCGCGGTCGCGGGCTCGCTGACCGGGGTATACGGTGTGGGCGCCCTGATCGGCGCGGTCGTCATGGACCGCATGGCCGCGCGCATCTCGAAGAAGGTCTCGGCCATGCCCGAGGCCGAGCAAAAGGCCGGCGAACGCCGCCTCTACACCGATAGCGCGGCAAAAGTTCTACCCTGGGCCGCCGTCGCTCTCCTGGGCGCCTGGCTTCTGACCAGCACCGCGCAGATCGGGACCTTGCTCTGGCCGATGTTCCCCGTCTCGATCGCGCTGCTCGCGATTGGCTTTACCGCCCAACTGGCGTCGAACCACCTCGACACCATCATGAAGTCGAATATTCCGAAGGAGAACAAGGACGTCTCCGTCGGAGCGATTCGCGCGCTGATCTACCTCTCCCACGTGTTCGGCTTCCTGCTCTGGGGCGGCCTATTCGCCTGGCTCGGCCCCGGCGCCTTCGCGGCATTCGCCGCGTTCTACACCTTCGTCGCGGGCATCTACCTCTGGCTCGCCCGCTCCCTGAAATCCTAGGTGTCAGGCTTTCACATTCGCGCAATTCTCCTCTAAAATTTCACCCGCATGAGAATTGCGCGAATG
>JAYTSX010000230.1:0-5038 GCA_043745445.1 Elusimicrobiota bacterium | reverse complement strand
GCGCTCCGGGATCAGTTTCGTCGAATTCTTGAGAAAGAGGCGAGAGGCCTCATGCTCGGCGTCGGGGGCGCCCGGGCCGCCCCAGGCGAGTCCGGCCGCGAGCAGGGCCGCGGGAACGGCGGCGGCAGGCAGCGCGGAGGCGGCGGCGACGGCCAGCGGCAGGAGCACGGTCAGCGCGTAGCGGTCCTCGGTGCCCGCGTCGAAGCGCCCGCGGAAGAAGCATCCATAGAGAAGAAAGAAAGCCGCGGAGAGCGCGGCGAGGCGGGCCGCGCGCCATTTGGTGACGACCGCAAGCAGCGCCGGAAGTAGGAGCGGCCAGAACTCCGCGTGCGACGCGAAATAGCGCAGGTTGGGAAGGATCTGCCGCGCGAGGTGCGAGAGCGGCGCGGTCGTCGCGGCGGAGTACCCGGGCAGGGCGTCGGCGCGGTTCGTCAGCGCGATGGCGGCGGGGATTGCGGCGCCGAGCAACGCGGGCAGATAGACCGCGAGGGGCGCTCGCATCAGCACGGCATAGCCGATGAGCAGGGCATTCTCCGGGCGGACCTGAACGGCCACGGCGACAGAGCATGCCGCGAACGCGTCGAGGCCGAATCCCGGTTCCTTTTCACGCGCATGAAGTGCGGCCAACGAGACCGCGATCCAAAAGACGGTCGAGCTGGTCAAATCCATCGCAGTGCCGTATCGCACGGCGAGGGGAAGGACGGCCCAGGCGAACGCGGCGGCCAAGGCCCCGCGCTCGTCCTCGAATAGCTCGAGGGCCGCCCAGAACACGAACAGGGCGGAGAGCACGGACAAGACCGCGCTCCAGGCGAATGCCGTGTAATGGCTTGCGCCGAATATCTTAAATATCACGGCCAGCGCCGCATGATGTCCGCCCGGCCAAGTGGACCGGCCGAGGACATCGTAGCCGGGAAGCCCTCCCGCGAGCGTCACGGAAAAACTCCCGGACTCCGCCAGATGATGCGCGATATCCAGGTGTTCGAATTCGTCGTAGTACACCCGGTGCGCGGGCCCCGCCGCCAGGCGCAGTCCCAGGGCCGCGAGGAGCAGCGCCGCAAGGAGATAGCCGGCGCCCGGACGAGCCCTAAGCTTCTGCCCTAAGCGCCCCGCCGCCGCGGGCAAAAAAGCGAGCCACGCGGCGAGCAGCACCGCCAGCGCCGCGGGGTAGGCCGTGGACATCAGTGGCGCGTGAGCTTCTTGTAGTGGATGCGTTTGGGCTGCACATCGCCGAGGCGTTTCTTTTTGTCTTCCTCGTAGGCGCCGTAGTTGCCCTCGAACCAAGTCACCTGCGAGTCGCCCTCGAAGGCGAGGATGTGCGTGGCGATGCGATCGAGGAACCAGCGGTCGTGGCTGATGACGACGGCGCAGCCGGGGAACGCCTGGATGGCTTCCTCGAGAGCGCGCAGGGTATGAACATCGAGGTCGTTGGTGGGCTCGTCGAGAAGAAGGACGTTGGCGCCCTCCTTCAACATCTTGGCGAGGTGAACGCGGTTGCGCTCTCCGCCCGAGAGATTCTTCACGAGCTTTTGCTGATCTTGGCCGACAAAGTTGAACCGGCCGACATAAGCGCGCGAGGGCATCTCGAGCTTGCCGAGCTTCACCGTGTCGAGGCCGTCCGAGATCACATCCCAAACGTTTTTATCGCCTTCGAGCTGGCGGTTCTGGTCGACATACCCGAGCTTCACGGTTTCACCGACCTTGAAGGTTCCGCCGTCCGGCTTTTCAAGGCCGCAGATCATGCGGAACAAGGTCGTTTTACCGGCGCCGTTGGGCCCGATGATGCCGACGATCCCGTTCGGCGGCAATTTGAAGGTCAGGTTGTCGTAGAGAAGCTTGTCGCCGAAGGCCTTGGAGATGCCGCTGGCTTCGATGACCACATCGCCCAGGCGGGGCCCCGGAGGGATGTAGAGCTCGAGGTCGTCGTAGCTCTTCTCCTTTTGCGCTTCCTCGAGCATCTTGTCGTAATTGGAGAGGCGGGCTTTCGATTTGGCGCGGCGTCCCTTTACGCCGGCGCGCACCCATTCAAGCTCCTCGGCCAGTGCCTTCTGCATCTTGGTCTCGGACTTGGCTTCCTGAGCCAGGCGCGCGCCCTTTTGTTCGAGCCACGCCGCGTAGTTGCCCTTATACGGAATTCCTTCTCCGCGGTCCAATTCCAAAATCCAACCGGCGACGTTGTCGAGGAAGTAGCGGTCGTGGGTGACGGCGATGATCGTTCCTTCATACGCGGCTAAATGGTGCTCGAGCCAGTCCACCGACTCGGCGTCGAGGTGGTTCGTCGGCTCGTCGAGCAGGAGAATGTCGGGCTTCTGTAGCAGCAGGCGGCACATGGCCACGCGGCGCTTTTCACCGCCCGACAGCGTCCCGCACTTCTGGTCCGACGGCGGGCAGCGCAGGGCGTCCATCGCGACCTCGAGCGTGCTGTCGATCTCCCAGGCATTGGTCGTGTCGATCTTCTCCTGCAGCTTACCCTGCTTCTCGAGCAGCTTTTCCATCCCCTCAGGGGTAAGATTCGGATCGGCAAGCTGGTCGTTGATCGCGTTGTAGTCGGCGAGCACCTTCATCGTCTCGGCCACGCCCTCAGAGACGGTTTCCTTGACCGTCTTCTCGGGATCCAGCTGAGGCTCCTGCTCGAGGAGGCCCACCGTGTAGCCCTTGGACTGGGTGATTTGGCCGGTGTACTCGGTGTCCTTGCCCGCCATGATCCGAAGCAAAGTCGATTTGCCCGAGCCGTTGTCGCCCAAGACACCGATTTTCGCTCCGTAATAAAAAGAAAGATAGATGCCCTTGAGGACCTGCTTCTTGGGCGGATGGATGCGGCCCACATCAATGAGCGAGTAGATGATCTGTTTCGTATCTGTCGTGGTGCTGGCCATGGGATTACCTCTTGGGGGGATGCGCCTTCAACCACGCGGCCTGAACGGCCCAGGTTGCGGAGGCGGCGAGTAAAGCGAGCGCGGCTTGCTTCGGCAAAGGGGGAAGGTTGGCGGCCTGCGCGGCGGCCAGCGCCAGCACGCCGAGCTGGACCTGCGCGGCACCGACGAAGGCGACGAAGGCGTCCTCATCGGCGGCGGCCATCAGCGCGAGGGGGAGCACCGCCACGCAGTAGGCCCAGAGCAGGCGCAGGGTGAAGGGCAGATACTCGCGTTCGAGCACAGGCCCGGACGCGGCCCAGGTCCAGGCGCACAACGCGCCGGCCGTCATCATGGCAGAGGCCAGCGCGAACAGTCGGCCGTGACGGCGCGCGAGCAACTGGCCCGGGAAGAGGACGAGCTGAAGCACGAGCGGCATGAGCGCCGCGCCGACGATGCCCGCGGCGAGGAGCTTGAGCTCGTCGGCGGCCACGAGCCATACCGCGGTGGGCAATGTCAGCCAGGACGAGAGATAGAGGGCGATGCGTCCGCGCTCGGCGGCGTGCTTCCATTGACCGGGGACTCTCAGCGCCGACAACGGCAAAGAAGGGGTGCTCATTTTGAGGACCGTCCGTGAAAGAGGAGCTCAGCGGACGCTTTGTCGCCTGCCTCGCTCATGACTTCGTTGAAAGCCCGGACTTTCGCGTCGGTGGCTCCGTACCGGAACGAAACGCTGGGAATGCCGGCGGCGGTGAGAGCGGCGTCCACATTTTTGGCGTGATGCGGTTTATCGTCGGCGAAGACAACTTTCGCGGGACGCAGGCCTATCTTTTTTAGAAAGGCAACCAAGGTCTTGCCCTTGTCGGGCCCGTCTCCGACAAAAAATACGCCGCGCGTATACAAGCCCTTCTGTTCGGTCGCGAGGTCTTCTTTGCGGGGAGCCGTCGCGGTCAGGTCCACGCCGATGTCCTTGAGCTGGCGGAAGGTCGCCTCGGCGTCCTCGGCGTCGCGCGCCGTCAGCGCCATGACCTTGAGCCCACGCTTTTGCTGCTCGCGGATCAGGGCGGGCGTGATGGCCTCGACGGGCTGGACCGTGACGGTCTTGGTCGCCTTCGTCCAGATCTCACCGGCCTTGGTCTCGGCGGCGGCGGCGGTCAGCGTCTTGTCGTCACGGACGAGCGCCTTCACGAGATAGTAGTACCACTGGTCGGAGCCGATGTTGCCAAGGGGCTCGACCAAGGTGTTGTCGATGTCGAAAACGAGCAAGGTCGCCGGGGTGAGCTCGGCGCGAATCTCGGACATAGTCGAGATCTCGCGCACATCGGCGCGGGCAGCGCAGGCCAGGAGCAGGAGCGAGAGGGCGAGAGGTTTCATTTGATGTGGAGCCTCTTGGGGTCGAGTTTGGTGCGCAGAAGATCGATCTCCTTCGGGGTGGGAAGAGATACTTCGTTCAGCCGAAGCGCCTTTTTGAGCGTCCAGCCGACATTTTCTTGTAGCTGTTCGAAGGTCACTCCTGGGTACAGCGCGGTCAAGGTCAGCTCGCCGGTTTCGTCGGGCTCAAGAATGCCCATGTTGGTGATGACCTTTTTGACGCGCTTGCCGTTGGAGGTGATGAAATCAACTTTGTCCGGGAACGCGCGCTTGTCGAGCTTCGTCACGATCAGCACGCGCTGGGCGTGCTGGGCGATTTCGCAGGCTCCGCCGGAGCCGGGCAGGCGGACTTTCGGCGCGTTATAGGGGCCAACGGCCGTCGTATTGATGTTCCCGTGCTTGTCGACCTGCGCGCCGCCGAGGAAACCGATTTGAATCTTGCCGTTTTGAAGAAAAGACTGAAAGATATCGGACATCGAGGTCACCATCAGCGAGCCGGTGACGAGCGCGGGGTCGCCGATCGAGGGGGGAACGCGCTCCGGCACGGCGCCGACGGCGCCCGACTCATAGATCAAGGTCATGTTCGGCGCGTGCGTGGCGCGGGCGAGGTTGCAAGCCAGGTTCGGCAGGCCGATGCCCACGAACACCACATCGCCGTCGCCGATTTCGCGCGCGGCCAGCACGCACATCAGCTCGTTGAGGGTGTAATCGGTCATGCGGCTATTTTAGCGTTTTTTCTCTTCCCAGGGGCTACGGGTGTCCCGGAACGGGTCACCTCGCGTAAGCCGCTCGCCGAGAGGGTCTCCCGGCCGCCGTCG
>JAYTSX010000229.1:0-5040 GCA_043745445.1 Elusimicrobiota bacterium | reverse complement strand
GAATGCGGTAGGCCAGGCTGACGAGGCCCGAGCAATCCACGCCGATCTTCGGGTCGGCCTGAACGCCGGAGCGGCCGCCCCAATAGTAGCTCGTGCCGAGAAAAAGTTCGGCGGTCCGGATGATCTCGGCGCGCGAAGCGGCGGTGGGCGAGGCGGGCGCCGTGTACAGGGAATCCGACGGGATCTCGGCGAGGGAGCTGTCGAGGAGACGCACGACGGTCGCGGTGCCCTTGTCCGCGACGAAGGACAAGCGTGTGCCGACGGAAAGCGTCAGTAGATCGTCGCCACGCTGAAGCAGAGCCTGCCGTACGCGCACGATCGGTCCGGCCTGGGGCGGGCGGGCGGACACCAGGGCCTCCGCCTTCATCCAGCCCGGGTAGCCCTGCCACTCGCGGGTGTGCAGAAAGCTTTCCTGCTCCTCGGCACGCACGCGGACCCACTCGCCTTTGGCCTCGAGTACGGTTACGACCTCACCGTACAGGATCTGGGAGAGATGCGCGTCGTCGTCGAGCTTGACGGCGGTTCTGCGGACCGGTTTCTTCCATAAATCGGCGACCGGCGCGCCGACGGTGAACTCGCGAGGAAATGAAGGGCCGAGCAGATAGGCGAGGCCGCGCTTGTGCACACGCCAAACCTTGTGGAACGCGGCGCGCGGGTAAACCCGGCGCACCTGCTCCTTGCCCTTGCCCGCGGGATCGTAAGCGATGACATCGCCCTCGGGAGTGAAGCCGCCGATCACCATGACATGTCCGCGCGTCTTCTTGATCGGTGCGTTGGGCAGTTCGCCCTCGGCGAAGGTCACGCTCACGATGACCGGGCGGCCTTGTGCGATCTCGGCCTCGGCGTCGGTCAGGGATTCCAAACGCGCGACGAGGCCCTCGAGCCCGAGCGAGCCGGCGTAGGCGACATTCGCGGGCCAGTTGCCAAATAGAAGGGATCCTCGGTCCTGCGCCGCAAGCGCGACCTCTTCGAGATTTTTCTTATGTCCCCAGAATTCCAGGACCATCGCTAACGAGGTGGGGGAGCAGATGTCGTGCTTATATTTTTCCTGAGCGTCGCCCTGCGAACGGGGGGCAAGCCCGAGATCCCGGACCCAAGGTCCCGTCGAGAAGGCGGGCGCAGAATCCGGGGCGTTGGCGTCGGAGACGGCGACCGCCACGGAGCGAAGTCTCACGGATTTTTTTCCGGCCTTGAATTTCAGGCGGTAGCGGAACGCCGAGGCCTTCTTGTGGAGTTTGAGGGTGTCGACGTCTACCACCCCGGCCGCCTCGCTCGCCGCGCTGGAGACGAGAACGCTTAATGGAGAAGTCCAGCCTTTATCGTTGAGCGCGCCCAACGAGAACCACTCGGTCCAACCCTCGTCCAGGCGGACCTTCACGCTGAGCTCTACTTCGCCACCGGCGGGAATCTCCGCGTTGAAGGAGCCGACGAGATCATCGAACACGAATGGAACCTCGAGCTCTCGAGACTCGAGAGTGGCGGTCGCGGCCTTCGTGCGGAACAGCCCTTCGGCGAACGGAAGCCGCTCGAGGCCCGAGACGCGGGACCCGGCGGTGTCGAGCGGCGTGCGATGAAGGACGGTGTGGTTCATGGCTTGGGCGGACGCGGCGTACAGTATAAAAGAAAAGCCGAGCGACCAGAGCGGCCGCCCGGCATTTTCATTCGACGCCAATCTTACTTGACGAGCTTGTTCGTCGGCTTGTGCGGAGGATCGTTGGGGGCGCGCGGCGTCAGCTTAGGGTTGTCCTTGAAGGAGGGGGTCAGATCGGCATTGATCTTAGCCCAAGCCGGATCTTCGTCGGCCGAGCCCTTAATCGCGCCGATCGGGCACTCGGGGAGGCAGACGCCGCAGTCGATGCAAACTTCGGGGTTGATGATCATGAACTTCTCGCCCTTGTAGTCGCCCGGATGGATGCACTCGACGGGGCAGACATCGACGCACGCGGCGTAAACTTCGCCCAAACAGCCTTCGACGATAATGTGAGTCATGAGAGTCTCCCTTTGCGCCGCGTGGCGCGCTGCTGAAAAACGCGTTATACTTATCCGGCGTGGTCCATCGTACATCTTCGTCCATTTATTGTCAAATTTTCGTCGGCCTGTTGTTCCTGGCCGCCGCGGCGCCCTCACGCGCCGAAGACGTCGTCGGCTCCACCGTGACGATCAACCCGGCCCTTGTGCGGGTGCTTGAGCGGCTCGCGAAGGTGAAGCTGTTTGGAGCCGCTTCCCTTAATTGGCGCAACGTCGGTCCCCGCGAGCCCGGCTTTGAAACCCAGATACAAAACCAGGTCTATCTCGCCGACATGTATCTCGGCGCCTCGGGCCCCGTCACGGAGAGCGTGCCGGTGTTCATCGAGTTGAACCTGCCGACAGCGGGACGAGGCGCGCCGCGCCTGAGCCAGGCCTATGCCGAGTATAACGGCGTGCGCCGCATTAAATTCCAACTCGGAAAATTCATGGTCCCGTTCGGGCGCTATAACGAGCTGTACCGTCCGGACCAGTATCTCGCGGTGACGCGCCCGCTGCTCTACGCCTCGCCCGACAGCCTCGACCTTGTCGTGCGCCCGAACTCGCCGCGCCCGCCGGTCAGCTATGGCTATAGCGACATCGGCATCCGCTGGAGCTGGTATCCGGTGCGCGTGCACCCGTTGGTTCCGAGCGAAGCCACGCTATTCGTCGTCAACGGCATCAGCGAGCAAAAAAATCGTCTTCGCACTTTTCCTAATCCGTCAAACCTCGGCATCCCCGGTCCCGGAACCAACGGCGTGGTGCCGGACTTCGGGCACGAAAACAATAACCTCGCCGATAATAATAACGCCAAGTCGCTCGGCGGCCGCATCGTGTTCGCACTCGGCGACCTGCGTCTGCCCTGGCCTGTGCCTGAGCAGGCGTCCGACCTGACCGGCACTCACCTGGGTCTCTCCGGCATGGGCGGAAATTATGATCTTGAAGGCTATCTCAACTACGAAATGTGGAGCGCGGACTGGGCCTTCGATTACCACGGCGTCAGTGTGTCAGGCGAAGCCATGTACAGCAAGAATCATTTCCTGACGCCGCGGATGGCCCCCGGCGCCACCGAGTCGGCGCCGGCTCTTCTGTCCACGGGCACCCATTCCCGCCAGGTCGAGCACCTGTACGGGTACTTCATTCAGGCCGCATTCCCCCTTATGCGCAAGCCGCCGTACGGCAAGCGTTTGACCGGCGTGCTCGTCTACAACGAGATGTACCGGCGCGGTCCGCTGCTCGATTTCCTGCTCAACTTTAACGATGGAACCACGACCTTCGAGTCCATGACCGCTATCAGCTCCAATGCGGCCTTCATCACGACTCGGATTCGGAAATACACCGCGGGAGCGCACTGGCAATTGGCCGAGCACATCGCGGCGAAATTCGAGTATTCATACTGGGAGATGGGCAGGTCCACGGTTCGCAGCGTGAACTCGCAGGGGCTCAACGACATCTACCAGGGCGCATTTTCCCTGGCCATGGGATTCTGATGATTTTGACGCTTGCCTGGCTGCTCGCCGCGCCTTGCGCCGCCGCGCCGCTTGATGCGCCCAACACGAATTTCAGGATCGAGGTTGTCGAGACGAGCACCGCGCCCGGTCGCACCGATTACCTGCTCAAGTTCCCTTCAGCGGCCAAGAGCCCGTGGCCGGCCAACGACACGGTCTGGGCGCACCTGTCCGTGCCGGATTCCGCTAAGGGCAGTCGCGGCGCGGCGGTGCTTGTGCTGCCTGTCATGGCCGCGCCGAACGTCTGGATCGAGACGCAGTTCATCAATCGTTTCGTTCAGGATGGGCTCATCACGATGTGGATCGAGATGCCGACACAGTTTCGCCGGCGTCCACATCCCTCCATGCCGAGCGGCCAGGTCTTCCTGTCGCGGTCGACCGGCCAGCTCGCGCGCAACTTTCGCCAGTCAGTGTCCGACGCGCGCCGCGCGTTCGGCGTGCTGGCCGCCCGGCCGGAGGTGGATGCCAAGCGCGTGGCCGTGTTCGGCATCAGCCTTGGCGCCATTGTGGGCGCGGTCACATGGTCGGTGGACCCACGCCCGGCCGCCGGGGTGTTCGTTATGGGTGGGGCGGACTTTCCGAGCATCGCGGTCAATGGATCGTTAAGCGGGCCGTTCGCCAAAAAAATGGGCCTCAGGGTTGAGGAGCTCCGTGCGGCCTGGGTTGGCCTTGACCCGATTGACTACCGGGACGCTAACGCGGGCAAGAAGGCCCTCCTCATCAACGTCAACTCGGACACGGTCATTCCCAAGGCCAATGCCTTGCGCCTGAAGGAGGCCTTTCCGGACGCCCGCCAAGTCTGGCTGCCCCTGGGCCACTATACTGCCATCTTCCACCTGATTTGGCTCCCCCGTTGGGTGTCTAAGCGCCTCCAGGAAGCCCTTTTAAGCGGTAAAAATTCGATTAAAAAGGGGGAGGTACCTTGACAGTCTCCCAAGGGGGGCTTACACTGTCTCTATGCGCAAGTACTCGTTTTGGGAGAATTGACATGAAAAGCCTATCGCTGATCGCCTTAACGGTTGTTTCCTTCGGAGCGCTGACCTTGTCCGGTTGTAGTGGATGTTCTCCGAGTCAGGAATCGGCTAAGAAATCTCCTCCGCCTGTGACGTGTGGTCCCGGAACCATCGCCCAGGGCAATCAGTGCGTCGGTCAGTCCCGCCGGTAGGCTTGGAGGCATATGAATAAATTACTTCTTCGATTGTTTACGGTGACGCTGTGCCTCGGAATGTTGGGTGCGGCCGCTTGCAGCGGATGTAGCCCGTCAACGAGTGACACCAAAAATAACCCCGCTTTTCAGCAGCAGTCCATGAACTGCGGGGCCTACACGCATCGCGTGGGTAACCAGTGCGTCGGCGATGATACGCGTGGGACATCCGCCGCGGGCGCGCGCTCGACTCGGCCGGCGACATTGCCGGCCGGAAACGGCGACTAAGCGATCCGTTCCCAGTAGAAGAAAAACCATCCCGCTTGCGGGATGGTTTTTCTTTTTACGGGGAAAAATCCTATGAGTTAGCGTCTGCCGCCGAGG
>JAYTSX010000228.1:0-5064 GCA_043745445.1 Elusimicrobiota bacterium | reverse complement strand
CGTACTCGTGCAGGAGGTGCTTGCGGTGCTTGCGCCACAGCGCCGAATTGATCCCGGTCTTGCGGGCTTTGGAGTCGTACACCAGGAACTCGTAGATCACCTTGCCGTCCTTGCCGACGGGACAGCCCGGCTTGGCCATCATGCGCTTGACATAGCGGCTCCACATTCCCTCGTCGGCCGATAAGACGCGCTCATCGGCCAGCGCGGCCGGATCCTCCTTCTTCAGCTTCGCGATCTCGTCTTTCGACAACTCGAGGAACTGCGAGTTGATCGGCCGCGCGATCGTATGGCAGGCGGCGCATTTGAACTTAAAGAGCTTGTAGCTCGCTCTCATCTCCTTCGGATACTCGGACACATCGATCTCATCCGGCCCGAAATCGTTTGGATAGAGCCCGCCCGCCTGGGTCTTCGCGTCATCCGCCGCCTTTGCCGGGGCGGGTTGCGCCGCCCGCGCGGCAAGAGCGGCCGAGACGGTCAGCGCCGCGGCGAGGGTCATCATGGTTCTCATCTATTCTCCTCCTTCACGACGATACGAAACGCAACACTTCTGCCATCGTTCTGCTGAAGCGGATGGCCGGAAGCGACCCTGTGTTTCTCAACTCTCTCGGCCTCCGCGTCGATCTCCTTACCGCAGTAGACGAGGAAGGCGATCATGCCGCCGACTGCCGTGAACGCGCCCAACACCGGAATCCAATTCATCATGGTACCCTCTCTAGATTGGAACGGCGTACGATCTCAGCGCGGACTTGATCGAGCAACTCACGCGCGCCTCGCTTCATCGCGCGGGTCATGACCATCGAGGGCGCGACGAAATCGGGCTGAGCGATGAGGCGGTAGGTCACCCGCACTCCGTCTGGAGTCGCTTCGGTCCGCCACTCTCCTTCGTATCTCCAGAAACTCTCTCGGCCGACGTCCTCGAATCGCAAGCTTTGCGGCTCGCGGCGGACCTCGAGGAGGATCTTCACTGTCCGCCTTAAGATGAACATTCCCCCGATCGCCTTCTGCTCCACAAGCATGGAGCCATCTTCGCTCGTCTCCCGCACGCGGCTCTCCTTCATCGAGGAGACGAAGGCCGGAATGCCCTCATAGTCGGTAAGCACTTCCCAAACGACGCCGGAAGAGGCCTCTACTTGGAAACTCCCGTGGAGCTCGTACGCCTTTCCCGAAAGACGGCTTAAGCGCACCTCGGTCTCCACCGCCGAAGCTCCGGCGCACTTGACGAGAACGAGAAAGATCGCCGTGGTGAGCTTCATAGATTTCCTTGTTTAAAGAGGAGCCGGCGCCCCCTGGGAGAAGCGCCGGCTCCGAGCATCTTGCGCTTAGAACATGAACTGGAACATCATGCGGCCCTGAACCACGGTCCGCCGCGCGGTGCTGTTTCCGGGCGTGGCCAGCAGCGAGTTCTGCGTCGTCGAGGTCGGGTCCGGGAAGGCATAAGCGCCCACCGGCTGGCTGCCGAGCGGCAGGGCCGTGCCCATCCGGTCGTACCACAGAGGGCAGTTCAGATAGATCGGCAGGTCGGCCACGATCTTCATGTTGTGGCCCTTGAAGTGCCAAGTCATCGCCGGCGTGATCTCGTGGATCGGCGCGGCCAGATTGTTATTGATGACCCGGTTGACCGTGCCGCCGGCGGCCGAGCCGGTACCGGTCGCCGAGGTCGTCAAGAACCCAGATTTCCGGTCCATGAACAGCGCGCCATAGCGCACGCCGATCGAGAACGGATTGGCTTGGTACGCCACCTGAGCCCGGGCGTTGGCGATGTGGATCACGCCGTAGCGGTTCTGATAGCCGCCCCAATTGCCCTCGACCTCGCCGGAAACGGACTTGCCCGTTCCGAGAGGATGGCGAATCGCGGCGTCGGCGCCCAAGAACCACATGTTGCCGCGCTGCAAGGTCTGCGTCCCGCCGATGGTGCCCAGGCCCGGGCCGCCGCCCGCGTTGATATACGGGTTGAACCCCGAATCGATAAGAAGGTTCTTGTCGATCGTGCGGGTCTGAAGAGCCGACGAGTGCCCGATCAAAGTGTCTTGCATGTAGATCGCGTTGAACATGACCGCTTTCACGGTGCGTTTGACATCGAGATCGGCCGAGACGACATGGTAGATGTCCTCATCGAGCCCGTCGTTGTACCCGAAGCGCGTCACCATGTAAGGAAGGCCGAATCGTTCCGGCAAGTAACGCTGCGGGACGTCGCGGCCGCCGGAAGAGAAGGTCCCGATCGTGCCCGTCCAAACGCCTTTCGTGCCCATCAAAGCAAGGCCGTAGTCGCGGCTTTGGTTTGAGGCAAGGTTGGCGACCGAGCGCGCGCCGTAGTCCATGTAGCCGGTGTCGGTCAGACCCTCGCGGCTGTAAGGGACCCGGAACTGTCCGATCTTAAACCAGGCATTCTCTCCGAGCTTGGGCAGCGGGATGTCCGCCACGAAGTCGAGGAGGCCGAGATCGTTGTTGCTGCCGTTGGCGTTCTCTCCGCCGAACGCGAACTGCGTGTCGAACTTTACATCCTCATACAAGCCCCTGAAGCCGATACGGGCTTGTTTCAGAAATAGGTACACGCGCATGTGGTCCCGATAGGGATCCGGCACATACTGGCCCACGCCGATCATCTGCGCGCGGCCATAGGTGTTGACGGAAAGCTTGTCGTTCTTGACGAGCTCCACGCCGTGCGCGCTCGGAATCATCGTCCCGATCAGCGCCGCCGCGGCGAACAATCTCATGGTCCTTTTCATAACGCCTCCCCTTCTGTCTAAGTTGCGACGACTACATGTCAGGCAACAGAACGGCCAATCCCTAAATCCCATCGGAGAATCGATCCGCAAGGCGAACCCACGAGCGCCGCGCCCCGCCGGCGGCGGCGCGCTCGCGCACCTCGGAAAAACTTGCTTTCAGGAGGCGTACAATTCCCGCCCCGCGCTCCTCGCAGCGGAACGCCTCCAAACCGCGCGCGACGCCGATCTCAGCCAACGCGCGAATCAAGGCGCTCCCTACGCCTCATCTACTATCCTCCTGCACGCCGATACGGCACGCAGCACGTCGGCCGCGGCGATGACGCCAAAAGCCTCGCCGTCGCGGACGACGAGCACACGTTGGACGCGACGGCGCAGCATGTGGCGCTCGATCTCCACAATCGGCATGTCTTCAGGAACCTACACGATCACGCGCGACATCAGAAGACCGACGTTTGCCCTAGGCCGGACAGGAAGCGGGTCGCGATCCGGCTCGGCGTAGAAATTCGGGGCGTTGCGCAAGCTCTCGCGAAGGTATTGAGCCAGATCCGCCTGGGACACAACGCCGACCAATCGGCCGGCGGCGTCTAAAACAGGCGCTCCTGCCTGCCCGGTCTCGAACAGACGGCGAGCCGCGGCCCAGGCGTCGTCCGTCTCATGCAAGGAGAAGCCGACAGGGCGCATGATGTCCTTGACAAGCACGGAGCCTAAGAATGGCACCCCGTGCTACACTATCGACGAAACCAGGATTAGGCGACGCTCTCAAGCTGGCGCGCCTGCGAAGCCTGCTCCGACGCTAGTCGGCACCCACTCCGAGCTCACGCTCTAACTCAGCCTCGGGCAGATCGAAGCGTTGTTCCGGGCGAGGATTCGGCTCACGGCGTCCGTCGAACAACCGCTCCAGAACCGGAGCTCGCTCGGCTTCCTCCTTCTCGCCCAACTTCGTCGCCAAGCCGCGAGTCAGCGGCGGCAAGCGCCGAACGGCGGCCGGGAGTTCCTGCTCGGCTGTCATCCGCACCGCGGGCAGGGCCGCGAGCGCGAGTGCTGGTGCGGGCGTGAGCGTCGCAACCGTAAGACTCAGTCGGGGAAGGATGACCGCGGGCGGCAGGATCGCGGGCGTCAACGGCATGTGCAGCCAGGTCAACGGGTTAGGCAGGTTCATTGGGACACCCGTGAACGGCATCACGCGCGGCATGGGGAGGCTTGCGAGGGTCTGCGCCGAAGCCGATACGGCCAGCACAGGCACCAGGAAGCCGATCAATTGGCGTTTCATGGCGAGACCTCCTTTCGTCGCCTACAGAATAGCGCGAGGAGGCCGCGCCAAACAGGAGCTGGATCAAATAGAAATTTGACTGGCCTCAACCGCGCCGAAACCTCATTTATCTTGATTTAACCGCCCCTCGAAGAACAAAGAGCAACACCAAAGAAAAGCCCCGTCCCTGAGGGCGGGGCTTGCGGTTGGGAACGCGGATGCGTCAGTTCAGCCGCACTTGTTCGGCCACACGCAAGACTGGAACTGCGCGACCGGCGTTGACGCACAGGTGTTGGGCCACACGCATGGCTGGAACTGCGCGATCAGCGATGACGCGCAGGTATTGGGCCACACGCACGGCCGGAACTGTGCGGTCGTTGCGGGCTTAGGCGTCGCCGTCAAGAGCGTTGCGAGAATCAGAGTCATCATATGTTTATCCTCCTTCCTGGTTATAGAGTAGTGCTTGTGCGAGGCCGTTCCCCAGGACGAGGGTCAAAGCAGGAACTTGATTGGAGTCACTTGATCTCGCTCAACGAGATCTGCGGCCCATGAGAAAGGCAATCATGCCGCCAACCGATTGCGCGACGATTGGTCCCGCTGGGCCGGAACTCGATCCGGCAGGCGGTGTAATTCCATACGGCCACGGCCGGTCTTCCGTCCGCGCTCATCGGCCCTTCCTCCCGTGCCCGAGGGAGGAGAGATAACGCGCGACGTCCTCGATCTGCGTGTCGCTCAACTGCCCCTTGAAGCCGGGCATCGCCGAGGAAGGATCGAAACGCGAGGGGTCCTCGATATAGCGCTTCAGGTAGGATTTGTCCCGCGCCAGGCCAATCGACGACAAGTCCGGCCCGACCTCCGCGCCCTCGCCCGCGACGCGGTGGCAGCTCGCGCAGTTTTCGGCGAAGAGCCGCGGCGCCTGCGCCGTGTAAGGCTCCGCGCCCGGCTGAGACCGCAGATAGGCGACGAGCGCGCGCACCTCGTCGTCGAGCAGGTCCAGCTTGGGCATCGTCGAGCCGGGACTCGTCGCCTGGGGGTCTTTGAAGTGCCGGGACAGCCACTCGACGCTGCGCTCCGCCGCCGCGGAATCCA
>JAYTSX010000227.1:0-19326 GCA_043745445.1 Elusimicrobiota bacterium | reverse complement strand
CGCGAGCACCGACGAATCGGATGCGCTCCACGACGCGCCATCCGACCGATCGTTCTTGTCCGGGGCGAGTTTCTTTGCTGCCCCCGGAGCCCCGACTTCCGGCGGAACGCGTGTTGACCGCATCATGCGCGCCGCGCCGTCCTCGGCCGAAACAGACGGCACGCATTTATCCCGGGGGAGCAAGCCCCCGGCTACGGGCGCCAACAAAAACGCTCCCTGGACCCCGTTCCCACGAGACGCCGCCGCGCCGCTCAAGAACGACGCCCGCCGCACGCTGTTGTCCTCAGGCCCGGCAGAGCCTGAGTCAGGAGCCCGTCAAGACGAGCGCCGCGGAGTCGACCCTCGCCGCGGTGCGCCGCGTCCCAACATGTCCGCATGGTTTCGCCGTCCGAATGGTTCGTTCCCATTATTTCGCCCGCCGCGAAGCGCCGCCGTAACCGGGACGAGACGCCCGGCGACCTCCCGTCGCAAGACCAAGCCGTTGCTGCTGTCAAAACTCCTCGGTCGCGGAGCGCTGCGCCCGCCTCCCGCGTCCATCGAGCCGCCCGATCTGTCGAACCTGAAGGCCCGTAGACCTCTTACTCTTCCCAACGGCGCGCCGACGCCGACGCGCCCCTACGAGCTCGACCGAATCGAGTCACAGGACCCGCGTCGCCTCGGCGCCGTCAGAGATCGCCGGCGCGGCGCGCATTGGGACTCCGGACTCCTGTGGCACGACGGCCCGGCACGCGGCCTCGTTGAGGACGCTCGCTGGCTTTGGTTGTGGAAGGATCAATCCCGCGTTTGGGCCCTGCGCACCCCCGAAGAGCCCCCGATGCTCCAGCATCAGGGTTTGTGGTGGAGCAAACAGCGCGGAGTGTGGTTCGCTCTGCACGAGGGCGAGCTCTGGAGCTGGCGACGCTTCGCCGACTGGGACGCGGAGGGCTTGATTCGGCTGACGGACGGCGTCGAGCTCGTGTATAGCGGAGATTTTTCTAAGGTGGCGGTGATCACGCCTAATGCCGGAGCCGTGCTCTATGACGCGGTCACCGGCGCGGAAATCGGGGAGTGGCTTGAGTCCGAACTTCCGCGCCGGCGACCTCGCGCGCCTTCAGGCCTGCGCCTACCGCGCGGGATTTGATATTCTGAACGCGATGATGCGCTTTGCCCTTGTCCTTCTCGCCCTCCTTTCCCTCGCGCCCGCGTCTTCGGCGCAGGACGAATATGGCGCGCGCGGATTGTTCCCCGTCTACCAGTCCGGCAACCAGTGGGTGATCTTCGACAAGCCGCGAAAGTCGGGCTCCTTAAAAGATTTGATGCCGGGGTCTAAATTTCTAATCGTCGGCAGCCTCGGCGCCGATCTGTTCGTCGTCGGTCGTACTTCAGCGACTTACGGCGGCGTGTGCAGAAGCAAAAAACCGCTGAAGCTCCGTGCGGCGTTGCTTAAGGGCCCGCGCTCCACCGTCGGCGACCCCGTGATGGCGATCAAGGTCCCCGATCACTTTCAACTGAAAGGTTCGCGCGCGCTCTATGACGCGCTCGAGAACAAAGTCGACGAGCCGCTTTACCAGCTCCTCGGCTCGACGCTCACCGCCGCGGCGCTTGAGGAGGCCAAAGCCGGCGCGTATCGCTTCCGCCCCGATGACGAAGGATCCGCCGCGTTCCTTGCCGACCCGAAGGGGGACAAGATCGCGAGTAAGATCGATTTCGCGGCGCACCCTACCGTCGCCGGCCTTAAGGCTCCGACCGCCCTGATCACCGACGCCCAAATATCCTCCTCCCACCGTCGCTGCCTACGCTTGGCCGACGGCGACCGCCTCATCGGGCCCTGTGTTGAGATGCCTCATGAGCTCATGAGCGAGACCACCCAGCTCCGCTTTGTCGCCTACGACCCCGGCGGAAACGGCAGCCCCTTTCTTCTCGCCTATACGCGCGGTGATCCGTTGTGGGGGCACGAGCGCTGGGGCTTCGTCCTTCGCGATGCCGGCGCGCGCCTGTTCCTGCGCGACGCGATGGACCCGCGTTGCCGCGCCAGTTTCTAGCGCCGGCCCCGTTTCAAAAGACCCACCAGAGCCCAGCCCATCAGCACAAGCGCGACGATTTTCGGCGCGAGCGTCCCAAGAAGCCCCCGCAACGAGCTGCTGAAAAGCATGCGATGGGTGGCGGTGAGTACGACCAGCACCATGACGAGCTTCACGCAAAGATCGCCGATACGCTCCCAGTCTGCGCGCTCAGGCGTCAGAAGATGCGATAGTCGCCGTTTGTCTCCCCAGGGCATAGACAATATCTCGATGCCGGCCCAGGTCGCGAACGTCTCGCGGTTGCACCAGACGACACGCCCTTTCCCGGAAGCCTTCGCGCCTCTGGGAAGCTCAAGCGTAAACGCCATAATCGTGTTCTCGACAAGCTGCGCCTGAGTCTCCAACTTGAAGCCCTTCATCGAGACATCATGGGCGGTCGCCCGGTCATCGATCAACTCGCCGCCTTTCGACGGACGGAGCACGACGCTGAGCTCCGTGATAAAACGCGCGCCCGAACGGCGCTCGTCCTCGCTCATGGCGAAACTCCCTGAAAAGGCATGACGGCCTCCTGCTTGGGAGGCGCCTTTGGCTTCGGCGGTCCAAGCACGAGCTGAAGTAAAAATTCCCGGTAGGCGGGCAGCGCCGATTCGAACTCAGCGCGCGGCGCCCGCAGACGCGCGGTGAACATGCCCCAACCGTCAGGCACTAGGGTCGTCTCCGTCACCACCACGGTCGTCTCACTGCCTACGAGCTTCCCCTCCGGATAGAGATACTTCGTCGCGCGCGCCGCGAGGCCGGCACGCGTCGCGACACGGACCTCGAAGACCCCGCCGCGATCTTCGACGCTCGCCGCTGCGGAGCGCCGTAGCTCGGATACGGCCGCGTCCCAGCCCGCAAAGCCGGGCGTGGCGGCCGTCGTAAAAAAAACGGCGATTTGGGCCTCGCCGCCGGGACGCCGCCACGCAAGCCCGGTGGGGGCGCGTCGTGGCTCGCCCCATTTCAAAGTATCCCGCCAAGACAGAAAGGGCTCCTCGTGCAGCGGAACTTCCCGCGAGCGAAACCCAGAGACCACCGCGGGCTCCGCCGCGCTGAGTTCGCGCAGGCGCGCTTCAACGACGCGGCGCCACTGCGTCGCGGCTAATGTCTCGCGCACGGCGAGAAGAGCGCGGACCTCTTGCACCTGCCCGGCCTCGAAGACGCGCAGGTCGGCGTCGCGCGGCAGCAACGGTCGCTTTAAAAAAGGCGTCAGCCAATGCGCGACGATCCACGCCGTGCGCTCCAGCCCGACGGAGAACTCCGGCCAACGCGAGTCGAACCCATATTCTCCGAGGTAGGCGGCAGTCCCGGGCCGCAGCACGACGGCGCGCTTCGCCTCGCCCTCCTGCGGGACAGCGAGTTGGTAGCGCGCGCCGCGCGCGGGAAACGACGCCGCGCGCAGGACATAGCGCCCCGCGGGCAGGTTAAAAAAAACCACATAGCCGTTCACGGCGAGACCGGACAACGCGCGCACCCCCGGGACGGGAGCGCCCATGACATCGAGCGCGACAAGGTTCGCGGTATCGGCCCATTTCACGGATTTATGAAAAAACGCACCGTGCGTTTCCACGCGCGCGATGAGAAGACCCGTATCAAGCGAGGAAGGCTGCGGCGGGGGCAATGTGACGCAGGACGACAAGCCCAACGCGATGAAGACTATAGCGAGGCGTTTCACTAGGCCGAGTGTACCACCCGAACACCCTCCGCGCAAGATGGTATACTCGTACCCCCATGGACGATTTTAACCTCGAGAAAATCGCGAAGGAGATCGTCGTCGCGCGCCTGAAGGGCGTCACCGATCCGATTTCAGGCGCCGGCGAGGTGGCCCATCAGATCATCAGCAAAGCCATCACCGGCACCCAGGCTCGGCAAACACCCCGAGACAGCGTCATCGCCACCTGCCGCGGCCTTATGTCGGGAATGCTCATACTCGAGAAAGATCTCCCCGGCACCGCCGTCTCGATACTCAACCAGATGAGCGTCGTCGCCACCGAGACCCATCAGGATCCCGCCGACCTTATGACCTGGGCGATGGAAGGCATCGCCCCGATCGCCAAGCTCGCGGGCCAGCACTCCTGCGAAGGCATCGAGCACGCCATCGAGGCCTCCTTCATGGGCGCGGGTCAGGTCTTCGCCTTGGCCTGCGAATCGGCGGGAGCCTAGCGTGAAGATTGCCCTCGCCCAGGTCGACACCACCGTCGGAGACCTGCGCGGAAACTCCGAAAAGATTTTGTCCGCGCTTGATGAAGCCTGCCGTCGCGGCGCCGCCCTCGCCGTCTTCCCCGAGCAGACGCTCGGCGGCTACCCGGCCCTCGACCTGTGGGAAGAGCCCGGCTTCGCCGAGGCGAACGAAAAGGCGCTCGCCGCACTCGCCAAAAAAGTCCGCGGTACCGCCGCGCTCGTCGGCTTCGTCTCGCGCAGCAACCTCAACATCGGCAAGCCCGTGCGCAACTCCGCAGCACTTTTGCACAACGGCAAGATCATTGCGATCCGGCACAAGACACTCCTGCCAACCTATGATGTCTTCGACGAGGCCCGCTACTTTGCGCCCGCCTGCGAAAACAAGCCTATTTCCTGGGGCGGACTGAAACTCGGCATCACCATCTGCGAGGATGCTTGGGCCAAGGATCCGAACGCGTCTCGTCGTCTTTACAAGACCGACCCCGTCGCCGCGCAGGCCAAGGCCGGTGCAGACCTTCTCCTCAATTTGTCGGCTTCGCCGTTCCTGCGCGGCAAAACCGAGGTCCGTAAGAAGCTGCTCGCGGAGCACGCCAAGCGTCTTAAGAAACCTCTTTTCTACTGCAACGCGGTCGGCGGCAACGACGAAATCGTCTTCGACGGCGGCAGCCTCGCCTACGACGCCAAGGGCAAGCTCCGCGCCCGCGCCGCCTTCGCCGCGCAGGATCTTTTGATCATCGACGTCAAAACCTGGGAGGGAGCGACGATCGCGCCCGAGCCCACCGCTATCGGCCAGATCGGTGAAATCCTCACCCTCGGCATCAAAGACTTCGCGCTCAAGTGCGGCCTGCAAACCGCGTTTATCGGCCTCTCGGGCGGCATCGACTCCGCCGTCTGCGCGGCACTCGCCGTGCGCGCGCTCGGGCCGCATCGCGTGGTCGGCGTGACCATGCCTTCGTCCTATTCTTCGCAGGGAAGCCTCGACGACGCGAAGGCGCTCGCCAAGAATCTGGGCATTGAGCTGCGCACGGCGCCCATCGCCGTCCTCTACGACGCACTCCTTCAAACGCTCGGCGAAAAATGGGGGAAAGGCACTCCCGATTTGGCCGAACAGAACCTTCAGGCTCGCGCGCGCGGCGTCATCCTGATGGGCCTCGCCAACAAGTCTCACCGCGGCTTCGTGCTCACGACGGGAAATAAGTCCGAGCTCGCCGTCGGCTACTGCACCTTGTACGGCGACATGTGCGGTGCGCTGGCCCCGCTGGCCGACGCGCCCAAGCGCCTCGTGTACGAGCTCGCCGGCTGGCTCAACTCCGACCGCGAGATCATCCCTTCGAATTCGATCACGAAGGCGCCTTCGGCGGAGCTAAAGCCCGACCAAAATGATCAGGACGACCTGCCGCCGTACGACCAAGTCGATGATGCCCTCGAAGCCTGGGTGCAGTCCCGCCTCGAGCCGGGCCGCGTGGCCCGCGCCGTGGGCGACCGCGCCGTCGCGGAGACTTTGCTCGACCGCATGGACTGGAGCGAGTTCAAGCGCCGCCAGGCGCCGCCTTCGATCAAGATCTCGTCCAAGGCCTTCGGCGTCGGGCGTCGCATGCCTATCGCGAAGGCTGGTTGGCGCGTACGCGCCGGGCTCTAGTGTAACGGGTCTCGTCGTCCACCGTGATCCATCTGAAGGGCTGAGCGGAAACGGCGAGAACTAACGATAATCACTAGTTCCGGAACTAGTGATTATCATCAGTGATAGATCGCGCAGCAGGCACCTGTCCTCGGTCTAACCGTTGGATGGAACTGCTGGCGGTTTCGTTTGGGTGGATCGTTGTAGCCGCCACTGTTCATCCTCTGCGATCTGCGAACAGAGTAGTCGTGTTTGAGAGGTAGGAGTATATGGCGACAATTGAGAGAGCAATAGCGCTTGCTGCGAAGGCGCACGAAGGCCAGGTCGACAAAGCCGGCGCGCCCTACATTCTTCACCCGCTCAGAGTCATGCTGAGGGTCAAGACAATCGAGGAGCGGATCACCGCTGTCCTGCATGATGTCGTCGAAGACACATCGGTCACGCTCGATATTCTCCGGGCAGAAGGATTTTCCGAGGCAGTCATCGAGGCGATCGGAGCCGTGACGAAGCGCCCGGGCGAGGATTACAGCGCCTTCGTCCTGCGCGCGGCTGCAAATCCGATTGGCAGAAAAGTGAAGCTGGCGGATTTGGCTGATAACTGTGACCTGTCCAGAATAGCGGAGCCGACCGCTAAGGACTATGAGCGGATTGAGAAATATAAGCGAGCGCTAGAAGAAATCAAAGCGCTCGATACGGACAAGTCGAAATGAACGTGGCATGAGCGCTTTTCCCGCCGTTTTCGCCGGTCATGGTTCCCCGATGAATGCGATCGAGGAAACCGCCTCACGCCGCGCGTGGGCGGATTTAGGCGCGCGCCTGCCCAAACCTCAGGCCATCCTTTGTGTCTCCGCCCATTGGGAGAGCGAGGGTGTCGCGCTCACCGCGGCGGAGAAGCCCGAGACCATCCATGATTTCGGCGGTTTCCCGCGCGAACTTCACGAGATGATTTACCCGGCGCCGGGGAGTCCCGCGCTCGCCAAGCGCGTCGCGCATCTGTTCGAGCCCGCGGCGGCGCTCGATGCGCGGCGGGGTCTCGATCACGGCGCGTGGAGCGTGCTCATCGCGATGTATCCGAAGGCGGATGTCCCAGTTGTACAGCTGAGCCTCGACCAGACGCTCAGCGGCCCGGGGCATTTCGGCCTGGCCAAGAAGCTGGCGCCGCTGCGCGACGAAGGAGTCCTCGTGCTCGGCAGCGGGAATATCGTCCACAACCTGAGAATGTACGATCCACGACGGCGCGAGCCTTACGAGTGGGCCACGCGCTTCGACGCGAAGGTCAAAGCCCTGATACGGGCCGGGGACTTCGACGCGCTCGCCGAGTACGAGTCGCTCGGGCCGGACGCGGAGCTCGCCATTCCCACACCGGAGCACTACCTGCCCCTGCTTTACGCGCTGGCGCTACGGCGGGAGCGGGAGAAGCTTACGTTCTTCAACGAGCTCGTCGAGCACTCGATGTCCATGACGAGCGTCGTGATCGGATAAGTCGAGCTAATGCTTCGCGCGGAACAGCTGACCGTCCCAGACCAGGAACATGTCGGTGCGGGCGATCACGCGGCGGCTCTTCGCGTTCACAGTGACGACGGTGATCGCGACCTCACGGGCGGCGAGCTCGGCCTGCTCTTGGGGCTCATAGGACCAGAACAGCTTGCCGCCCGTGGTGACGGTCTCTCGTCCGAGGTCGAAGATCTCGTTCGTGGTTTCCTTCTGGGTGAGGAAAAAGCCGCCGTTCGCGGTCCATAGGTAGCGGACCTTCATGCCGGGAGGGGCTTCCGCGATCGGGGTCAGACCGAGGCCGATCGTTGACGATAGGGAGACCGCGTAAGCCGGCGGCTCAACGAGCACGCGCATGGGGGTGAGCGAGGCCGTGCGGCATCCCGCGAGGAACACAACCGCGAGGAGCGTCGTCGTGCGCATCAGGAAGCGGAGGCTTGGATCTCGGAGAGGTCGGCTACGCGGCGGAACGCGCGCACGAGCTTGCTTAGGAGGGCCAAGCGCTGCTTCTTGAGGCCTTCGTCCTCGATCATCACCATGACCTTCTCGAAGAACTGGTCGAGGTGCGGCTTCACTGAGACGAGGGATTTGAGGCCCCCCTCAAAATCACCGCGCACGATGCGGTCGTTGGCCGCGCCCTCGGCGGAGACGAGCGCGTCGTACAGGTCGTAGTCAGCCTGCTCGCGAAGAAGAGCGCGGTCGGGAGCCAGGCCGTCTTCGGCCTTGGCTTGTTTGAGAATGTTCGAAGCGCGTTTGAACGCGGCCGCCAAGGAGTCGAAGGCCGGATCGCGGCGGACGGCGCGCAGCGCCGCGAGACGCAGGAAGGCGTTGGGGAAGTTCTTCATCGCGCCGACGCGCACGGAGCGGACCTCGTCGACGGCGTACTTGAGGTCTTCGAAAAGGGATTGCGCTCGACCCCAGACGAAGTCCGAGAGCTGAGCGGCGAGCTTCGCGGGCTCCGGCGCCGTCACGGGCTGAAGCGACAGCGCGTGCACGATCGCCGCGTCGAGGTCGAGAGGAAGTTGTTTTTCGAGGACGATGCGGATGAGGCCGAGGGCCTGGCGGCGCAGGGCGTAGGGATCGGCCGAACCGGTGGGGATCATGCCCGCGGCAAAGCAGCCCGCGAGGCTGTCGAGCTTACCCGCCAAAGAGACGACGGCCGCCTCGGCGGTGGCGGGAGCGGGAGATTTCGCGGCAATCGGGTAGTAGAACTGCTCGATGGCGAGCGCGACTTTTTCAGATTCGCCGTCCTTGCGCGCGTACACGCCGCCCATGTGCCCCTGCAGTTCAGGGAATTCCTTGACGACATCGGTGACGAGATCAGCGTAGACGAGCTTCGACGCGCGCGCGACCGCCTGTTCGTCGACGGGAGAGGTTTGGCGCAGGCGTTCGCCGATCCACGCGGCGAGGACCGAGACGCGGGCCGCCTTCTGAGACATGGAGCCGAGAGCCTTTTGGTAGGTGACGCGCTCAAGCAGCGGAAGCTTGCTCTCCAAGGTGGACGCGCAGTCGCGGCCCACGAAGAAAGCGGCGTCGTTGAAGCGGGCCTCGAGGACGCGCTGGTAGCCGGCGCGGACGAGCTCATTGCCGGAGGAAAGGCCGTCGCGCACGCCGACGAAATACGGGTGGAGGAGGCCGTCCTTCGTCACGACGGGGAAGAACTTAAGCTGCTTTTTCATCACCAGCTTGAGGAGCTCGGCGGGCAGCTTCATGTGTTCGTCGCGCAGCTTGCCCAGCACGGGGACGGGATGCTCGACCATGAACACGGTCTCGCCGATGATTTCCTCGTCGGGCTCAGTCACACCGCCGGTCGGCTTCGTCGCCTGAGCGAGGGCCTTCAAGAGGTACTCGCGTCGCTCCGCGGGATCAGCGATGACGAGGCCTTGGCGCAACGCGGCCGCGTGCTTGGCGGGATCTTTAAGGATTACGGGGGGCTTGGCGAGGACGGGATGGCCGTACACCAAGCGGCCGGATTTCACGCCCGCGATCGTGACAGGGACGACCTTGTCGCCGAAAAGCGCGGTGATGGCCCGTAGAGGACGACCGAACTTGAAGCCCGTCTCTTCCCAGGTCATGAACTTAGGGAACTGCAGGGATTTCATGAGCTCAGGGATCATCATCTGAAAGAGTGCGGAGGCCGATTCGGCCTCCGAGTGGACCTCAGCGTACAGGACGCCACCGTCGGGGATCAGAGCCTCGGGCGCGAGCCCGTATTTGCGCGCGAAGCCTTCCAGCGCGGGCGCGGGGGCGCCGACCTTGGGGCCTCTAAAGCGCTCGCTCTTGTCCTGGCCCTTGGCCGCGACGCCCTTGATGGTCAAGATGAGATGACGCAGCGTGCCGGAGACGGCGATGTCGCCGTGCTCGATGCGGCCGTTCAGCCATTTCTCGGCGTTGAGCTTGAGTTGGGCGAGCGCGGGGGGGACGAAGCGCGCGGGGAACGGCTCGGTGTGGATGTCGAGAAGAAAATCGTTCAGCTTGGTTTTTTTGGCCATTACTTGCTCGTTACCGGTTCCTTCGGTGTGTTCTTCTCGATGTAAAGCTCCATGACCTTGCGGGCGAGGTTCCTAATCCGGCCGATATAGTGCGCTCGCTCCGTCACGGAGATCGCGCCGCGCGCTTCCAAGGTGTTGAACAGGTGCGAGGCGCGCACAACGCAATCATACGCCGGGATCGGATCGCCGAAGCCGGCGAGGCGAACGCCTTCGGCTTCCCATTCATTAAAATGCCGGGAGAGAAGCGCCACATCCGCCGTTTCGAATGAATAGCGGGAGAGCTCGCGTTCCTGAGGCTTGTGCAGGTCGCCGTAGGTCAGGCCGCCGCCGTAATCGAGGTCGTAGACGGAGTTCTTATTCTGTAGATACATCGCAATGCGCTCGAGGCCGTAGGTGAGCTCGACCGAGACGGGCGACAGAGGCATAGAGCCCATCTGCTGGAAGTAGGTGAACTGCGTGATCTCCATGCCGTCGAGCCAGACTTCCCAGCCCACGCCGGAGGCGCCCAGAGTCGGGGCCTCCCAGTCGTCTTCGATCCAGCGTAGGTCGTGCTTCTTAGGATCGAGGCCGATAGCCTTGAGCGATTTTTGATAGATATCGGTGATGCCGGCGGGAACCGGCTTCATGATGACCTGGAACTGGTAGTACTTGCCGAGACGGTTGGGGTTCTCTCCGTAACGGCCGTCGGCGGGACGCCGGCAGGGCTCGATGTAGGCGAAGCGAGCGGGCGCGGAAGTCAGCGCCCCGAAGAAGGTCGCGGGGTTGAAGGTGCCGGCACCTTTTTCCAGGTCGTAGGGCTGGACGATGGCGCAGCCCTGCTTCGACCAAAAATCTTGCAGTTCGAGGACGATCTCTTGAAAGGTCATCACGCGGGAACTCCCTGAGGCACATTCTTTTTCCATTCGTCGCGAAATTCAAAGGCGCGCAGGCGGCGCCCGGCGTGGGCGGCCAGATGCTCGTCGAGCCGTCGAAGCGCGGCTTCGGCGGCCGGCGCATCGGCCGGAATCTGCACGAGGGCGGCCGGTTCTTCATCATGCAAGGCGGTCCAGACGGAACGGCACGCGGACGGCACTTGCTCGCGCAGCGAGATACCGAGCATCTCGGCTAAGCGCAGGCCGAAGGTGGGAACGATCCAGACGCTGGGGCTTTCTTCAAGTGCTGCGAGCACGGCGCAGATGAGCCGGTACTTCTCGGGGCTCGGCTGATGATCAGGCGTGAGCCGGTCGAGCATTTCCAGGCAAGCGAGCGCGTCGAAAGTCCGCCCGAGATCCGTGCGCCAGCCCGGGAAGCTGCCGATCAACCGGCCGCCGATGGCTCGCGCGAATTCGGAACGCGCGGAAAGATGCAGCCGGTATTCGCCCCAGACCCCGGGTTCGCTTAAGGCCTTCATCTTGCCCTTGGCGCGGTTGACGCCGATAAATCGCGCCGGAATTTTTCCGAAGTGCTCCGTGAACACGGAGCACAACCGGTCGTATTCGCCGAACGCGCGTCGAGAGAGAACGACGGCGCCCGTGTTGACGATCATTTGGAAATACCCGCCCGCAGCAACGCCGCTTCGCGGCGCGTCGGGGCGCGGAAATATGTGCGGGCGCCAAGCGGCGCGTCCTCGAGATACGGCGCCAGGCAGTCGACGGACGAGGCCTGATACGCCTCCCAGCGGGCGGCTCGCGAAAGAGCCTTCGCCGCGGCGGCGACGGCCGTCGAGGGAAGAAGCCGCCAGCACGCGGCGCGTTCCATCGGCGTCAGCGCGGGCCAGAGCTTGGCGAGACGAGAAGGCCAATCGCCGAGCGCGATCTGGAGTTCGGCGAAGGCGCGGCGCGCCAACGCGTCGCGCGTCGAAGCCGGCGTCAGGGTTTCAGGCACGAGGAGATTATAACTAACAAGGATAGCCGCGCGGACGCATTGACACCGCCGGAGACTTGATTTACACTTCTCGCCATGATGAAAACAATCGTGATCGCCTTGATGGCATGCCTCGCCGGCCTCACGCCCGCCCGCGCGGGCGTGCCGCAGAACTACGAGGATCTTCTCGCGCTGACGGATCCCGCCCTGAAGAAGGACTTGCTCTCGCCCGCCCAGGTTAAGGAGTTGAAAGCGAGGCTGATGGGTGAGATTGACGCATTCCATCAGATCGCCAATGTCGGCTATCTCAATGTATACCCGCGCACGGCCGAACTCGAAGCAAAGTCCTACAATCCTGCGGGCCTGTCGGCGATGGATCAGCCTTACGCGATCTTCACGACCGTCGAATTGGCGGGCCGGTTTAACGCCGCGTCATTTTACGCCAACGGCGCCGGACCCGGGATGAAGGGGATATTAGGAGACAGCTCCACGCGCGAATCGCGCAACGCCTATTGGGAATCTCTGGGCAAGATTGAGTCCGGCGTCTGGGTCAAGCACGCGCAAGCGTTAACGAGCGCCTATTGGAATGCGATCGTGGCGAGTAATGCGGAGCCCAAAAAAAAGAAAGCCCCCAAGCCCTGACGCTAGCGGCCCAGGCGTAGCGGCAGTTCCGGCACGGTTGGGACGCGGCCCTCAGGCAGGCCGCCGGGGCCGAAGGCCTCGGTTGACGGTTCCAATTCGCGCTGGATGCGGATCGGGTTAAGCAGAACATCCGGTCGCGCGTAGGTCACCTCAAAAATTCCCGGCAAGCCGAGGAACGCGCCGCGAAGATCCTCGGGGCGTCCAAGCAAACCGAGCGTGTAGAGGCCCGGTCCGAGGCCGTCGAAATAAAACTTGCCGTCCTGATCGGGGATGCGGGAGCCCGACAACCAGTAATGCGTCATCTGCGTGGCCGAACTGCGCCAAACCAGAAACAGACCCGCTTTCAGACCGATGGCGCCCTTGTCATCGAGTAGAAGCGTGCCTTCGACGCGGCCCTCGCGAAGGTCCTCGAGCGAGCCGACCTCGATACGCTTGTCGCTGACCGCCCATAGCCCGTCCAGTCGCGCTAGCCACTCGCGCGCCTTCACCTCGTCGCCAAAGCGCGCGTACGCCGCGGAAAAGCCCTCGAAGATACGCTGGGCGTCTGCGCCCTTCTCAAAGCCCTCGACTCGACGGCCGGTGGCGGCCGCCAGCTGCTCAAGCTTGCCGTAGCGTTCCGCGGTCACCGGGCCGGCGCGAAGTAGTTCCAGCGCGTGGAGATAGTCCGGATGGGCCCGCCCGGGAACCGAGATCATCAGCGCGTCGAGCGCGCGCTCCTCGTCCCACCACTGGAGATGCCCCAGCCGCACGGCCGAAAGGGCCTCTTGGGTGAACACTCCTTGAAATCGCGTGCGGGCAAGGAAGTCCTCAAGCCGGGCAATGCTGTCCGCCGTCAAGTCCGTCGTCTCCGTTGACATGCGCCGCGCATCGACATGATAAGACCGGCCGCGGGTGGGATACAGCCAGGCGACGGCGAGCGTGCGCGCGTCGCGATTAGTCGGCACGCCCGCGGCCGTCGCCAGCGAACGCGGGCCGAACCCATAGGCGCGCGACAGGACGGTATCCGCGCCCAAGGTGGCCGCGCCCCACACGGCGACGAGACCGAACACCAGTCGCCGGGAGAGCGGCCGCCAGTCTTCGCGGACCAAGGCCACAGCGAGCGCCGCGCAGGTCGCCGCGAGCGCCGTGGTCAGCAGGGTCGTCAGGACGACGCTGAGAAACACGCCGCCGCACAATTCGATGGCGCGCGTGAGCTGAGGCCAACGCGAGGCGCACCAGCCGACCGCCGACGCGATGAGCCCGAAGGCCGCGCCCGCCGCCAGGCCCTGACGGCCGCGAGCCGCGGCGAAGGCCGCCGCGCCGAGAACCAGGGAGCTGAGCTGCAACGCCAGCGCATCGGACGAGGAAAGCTCGAGCGGGAAAGCGTCGGGGAACATCCGGACGCTGACCGTCCATCCCAAACAAACCCACGACAAGGAACCGAACAAAAACAGGCGCACGATCCACGGCGCATTAGACGAGCGCTTCGAATCGAATACGGCGAAAAATGCGGCGGCTAACGCCGCCGAAACGACAATACGCTCGCTCAGACCTTACTCCTCATCCTGCTGAAGTTTCGCGAGGATGCCAAAATCCTCAAGAGTGGTCACGTCCCCGTGCACCGCGCCGCCCGTAGCGATCTCGCGCAAAAGCCGACGCATGATCTTTCCTGAGCGAGTCTTAGGAAGAGAGTCGGTGAAGCGGATTTCGGCCGGGCGCGCGATCGCGCCGATGGCCTTCGCCACGAACTCCCTCAAAATGACCTTGAGCTCGGGCGAGGGTATCCGGCCGCCTTTGAGCGTGACGAACGCGACGACCGCCTGGCCGTGCAACTCATCGGGGCGGCCCACCACCGCCGATTCGGCCACATAGGGATGGCCGACCAAGGCCGACTCGATCTCCGAGGTGGAAAGACGATGACCCGAGACATTGAGCACGTCATCGATGCGGCCGAGAATCCACAGATAGCCGTCCTTATCCTTGCGCGCGCCGTCACCGGTAAAATACATCCCAGGAATCTGCGACCAGTATTGCGCGCGGTAGCGTTCGGCGTCGCCCCAGATCGAACGCAGCATAGAAGGCCAGGGCTTGCGGATGACCAGATATCCGCCGGAGCCGAGCGGCACGGACTTGCCCGTCATGTCCACGACATCGGCGTCGATCCCGGGAAGCGGCAAGGTCGCCGAACCGGGCTTCGCGGCGGTCGCGCCCGGGAGGGGGGAGATCATAATGGCGCCCGTCTCCGTCTGCCACCAGGTGTCGACGACAGGGCAACGATTGCCGCCGATCATCTTAGAATACCAACGCCAAGCTTCCGGATTTATCGGCTCGCCGACAGTCCCGAGCAAGCGCAGCGAGGACAGATCGTGCTTTTGCGGATGCTCATCGCCTAGGCGCATGAAGGTGCGGATCGCGGTCGGGGCGGTATAAAAGACCGACACGGCGTGACGGGCGATCATGGACCAGAAACGGTCCGGCTGGGGAGTCAGCGGCGCGCCCTCGTACATCAAGGCGGTGGCGCCGTTGAGCAGCGGACCGTACGCGAGATACGAGTGTCCCGTGACCCAGCCGACGTCCGCAGTGCACCAAAACACATCGGTGTCCTTCAGGTCGAAGACATTCTTCATCGTCCAGGCGGTCTGCACCATGTAGCCGCCGGTCGTGTGCAAAATTCCTTTCGGTTTGCCCGTGCTGCCGCTCGTATAAAGGATGAAGAGCGGGTGTTCGCTGTCGAGCTTTTCCGCCGGGCAGACGGGCGAAGCCTTCGCCGTCAGGCGATGCCACCAATGATCAAGATGATCGCTGATCGCAACCTCGTTGTCCGCGTGCTTGAGGACGACGACGGCCCGCACCGAAGGCGCGCCCTTGACCGCCTCGTCCACGGCGTCCTTCAATCTCAAAATCGCGCCCTTGCGCCAGCCGCCGTCGGCCGTGACGACGACCGATGCGCCCGCGTCGTTGAGGCGGTCGCGCAAGGCCTCGGCCGAAAAGCCGCCGAAGACTACGCTATGCACGGCCCCGATGCGCGCGCAGGCGAGCATGGCGATGACCGCCTCGGGGACGAGAGGCATGTAGATCGCGACGCGGTCGCCCTTTTTAACGCCGAGGCCTTTCAACGCATTGGCGAACAGGCACACCTCACGATGAAGCTGAAGGTAGGTGTAGGTGCGAATCTTGCCGGGCTCGCTCTCCCAGATCAGGGCGGCCTTATTGCGCCGCGCGCCGTCGAGGTGCCGGTCGAGGCAGTTATATGAAAGATTGGTGGTGGCCCCGACGAACCACTTCGCATCGGGGACCTTCCACTGGAGGGTTTTACGCCACGGTTTGAACCAAAAAAGTTCCCGCGCGGCGCCGTCCCAAAATTTTTCGGGGGACTTCGCCGCGGCGGCGGTCAACCTCGCCCGCGCCGCCTTGCCCGCAATCAGGGCCGTTTTCACGAAGGCGGGAGGGGGGGCATACGACCGCTCTTCCTTGCTCAGAACCGAGATGGACAGCTCTTTTTGCCCGTTTTCCATAGTTTTTATCCTAGCATTTTCCCGCGGCGGCCCCAGTTCGAGACCTGACCTCGCCGCCCGCTGCCCATATCTGCGTTGCCGTTAAGCCAAATTTTTCCTATACTAGCCCCTCAATGCTCCCTACATATCGGCCGCATAATCGCAAACGAATGAAGAAAATCGGTTTCCGCGCGCGTATGGCTACGCCCGGCGGCCGCAAGACGCTCAACCGCCGTCGCGCCAAGGGCCGCACCGTCCTAATCAAGAAGAAGGCTTGACGCCGCCGTCCGGTTTCGGCGACGACGCGCGTCTGAAGGAACGACGCGAGTTCCGGCAGGTTTTTCAATCCGGTAAGAAGACCGTCGGGCGCTCGCTCATCCTCTGGTACCGCGTCGACGCCGCCGAGCGGGAGCCCCGTCTGGGGCTCTCCGTGAGCGCGAAGGTCGGGAACGCCATCAGGCGCAACCGCCTCAAGCGCCTGCTGCGCGAGACTTTTCGCTTGCGCCGTTCGGAACTTCGACCGGGAGTCGAGATGGTCGCTTATCCGCGTTCGGGCTGTCCCTGGAAGGGGAGAGCGGACGCGGAGCGTGACATCCTCGACCTCTGGAAGAAAGCCGGGCTTCTGCGCACATGAAGCCGATGCTGATCGTCTTGCTCGATGTCTACCGCGCCGTCATACGGCCGTGGCTTCCTGCTGCGTGCCGTTTTTACCCCAGCTGCGGGGACTTCGCGCGTGACGCCGTATCATCCCACGGAGCCTGGCGAGGGCTGGCCCTCGCTGCACTTCGCATGTCCCGATGCCATCCCTTTCACCCCGGCGGTCACGACCCCGTGCCTCTCCCCCGATAAAACCCATGGATCGAAATCTTCTGCTCGCCGTCTCTCTCTCCGTCGCGGTCTACGCGGCCTGGTTCGGATTCATCGAGAAAAAAGTGAACCCCCAGCCGCTCAAACCGATCGCGGGAGCGCAAGCGCCCTCCGCCGAACGCACTTTGGGCGCCGCGTCTTCGCCCGTCCCCTCGTCTTCGGCGCCGTCGCCGAAGCTCGAGATTTCGGCGGCTGAAACCGTTGAGCTCGGCGACGCGATCGCCAAGATCCACCCCCGCGGCGCGGCGCTTGTCAGCTTTATGTACCCGGAACCTCTTGGCCGTGTCGAGCTCGTGCACGACGCCGACCAGGGACTGTTCTCAACCTTCTCCGACCTCGAGTTCAAACGAGATCTTTCAATCAAGAACGGCGTCGTCTACACGGTGACGAGGCCCGACGGGCTTAAGATTTCCAAGGAATTTCTGCCGGGAGCCGGAACGCTCCTCCCGCGCGTGAACATCATCGCGGTGAACACGACCAAGCGCGCGCTCGACGTGGGCGCGTGGACCTTGACCGTCGGCCCAGGCCTCGGCACCATCGCCACGGAGCAGAAGGAAAACCAGAAGCTCCAGCGCGCGATCGCGCTCACGCCGGCGGCCACCGGCCTCAACGGCCACATCGACAAAGAGTTCAACAAGCCCGGCGTGCACCCCGGCCCGTACCGCTGGGTCGGCATCGACAACCGCTATTTCCTCGCAGCACTCCTGACCTCGCCCGAGTTGTTCGCGGCGGCGCAGACCGAGGCGGGCCCCAAGCTCATCGTGACCGCCAAGCCCGTGACCATTCCGCCCAACGGCTCGTTCACCTGGGAAATTCCCTACTACCTCGGCGCCAAAGGCCACACCTGGCTCTCCCGCTACGGCCTGGGCCTTGAGCGCGCCATCGACTTCGGCTTCTTCTCGCTGATCGGCCGCAAGATGCTCGAGGCGCTGGAGCATCTGCACGGCATGACCGGAAACTGGGGCTGGGCCATTCTGGCCTTGACCTTGATTCTGCAGGCCCTGCTTTTCCCGCTCACCTGGAAGAGCCTGCGCGCGGCGGCCGCCATGAAGAAGTTGCAGCCCGAGGTCGCGAAGCTTCAGCAGAAGTACGCCGACGACTCGCAGAAGCTCAGCGCGGCGACAATGGAGTTGTACAAGACCAAGGGCGCCAATCCGCTCGGCGGCTGCCTGCCCATGGTCCTGCAGATGCCGATCTTCATCGCCCTGTTCAACGCCCTGCGCAACTCCTGGGAGCTTCACGGCGCGGTTTGGATTTTCTGGATCAAAGATCTGTCGGCGAAGGACCCGTATTACGTTCTGCCCGTCGTCATGGGCGGACTGATGTTCCTGCAAAGCAAGATGAATCCGCCCGCGGGCGATCCCGCGCAGCAAAAAATCATGATGTTCATGCCCCTGATGTTCACGTTCATGTTCATGAACTTCCCGTCCGGCCTCGTGCTGTACTGGCTGACCAACAGCCTCGTCAGCACGGTCGTTCAGGTCACCCTGAAGGACCGTCTCGAAGCCTAAACTCCCGGAGGACACATACAATGGCACCGATTGAATCTGAAGGCCGCACCGTCGCTGAAGCCGTCGAAGCCGCCCTGCTCAAGAGCGGGCTGCGCCGCGACCAAGTCGAGATCACCGTGACGGAGGAGGGCTCGACGGGCTTTATGGGACTGGGCGCGAAGCCCGCGAAGGTGCGCCTGACCGAAAAGCGCTGGGGCCCGGACTCGCCCGCGCCGGCGCCGTCGACGGCCAAAGCGCCGCAGCGCGCACCGATCCGCAACTCGGCGCCGCGCACCCCGGAGCGCGCGCCTGAACGCCGCCCGGAGCGTCAGCCCGAGCGCCGTCCCGAACGACGCCCCGAGCCCCGACAGGAGCGAGCCCCGGAACCTCGCGCGCCAAAGCCCGCCCCGGCCCCTGCCCGCCCGCCTCAACGGGCCCCCGAGCCCACGCGCGCGCCGCGCGAACGCAGCGCGGCGCCTAAGCCGATCTCCGCGGCCGAGTCGGCCGAGGCCTGCGCCAACGCGCAGAAGCTCGTCGTCGAGCTGCTCCAGCTGATGGCGATCGCCGCTCCGACCGCCACGGCGGTTTGGGACGCCGACCTCGAGCGCGTCAAGATTTCCGTCGAATCCCAGGATGCCTCCTTGCTCGTGGGCCGCGATGGCCGCGTTCTGGAGTCGCTGCAGTTCCTCACGACCTTGATGCTCTCCCGCGGCAACGGCGTGCCGATCGCAGTCCAGGTGGACGCGCTGTCCTACTGGGAGAAACGCGAGCAGTCTGTGCTCGACGAAGCCCGCCGCGCCGTCGATAATGTGAAGGCGACGGGCAAGCCCGTGCGCATGGAACCGATGGATTCCTCGATGCGTCGTCTGGTTCACCGTTCCCTCAGCTCGAATCCCGATGTCAGCACCGTTTCGGAAGGCGAAGGTGCGTGGCGCAAGCTCGTGATCCGTCCTCGCGGTAAATGAAAAAGTCGGAAGCGACCATCGTCGCGCTTGCGACCCCGCCCGGGCGTTCCGCCCTCGGGATCGTCAGGGTCTCCGGCACGATGTGCCGGGAGATCGCGCAGCGGCTGCTCGGCACGGCGCTCGAACCGCGCCGCGCGACGACGCGAGCACTGCGCCGCAAGGGAGCCATCGTTGACCGGGTCGTCGCCACATACTGGGCCGGTCCTTCTACGCCGACCGGAGAGGACCT
>JAYTSX010000226.1:0-5093 GCA_043745445.1 Elusimicrobiota bacterium | reverse complement strand
GTGTCGTCGAAATTTTGCTCGACGCGCAAGCCGCGCCCAACACCGCCGCCGCGATCGCGGCGACGGCGAAGAAAGGCGTTTACGACGCAACGGTTTGGCATCGCATCGTCACCGCTTTCGTCGTGCAGGGCGCGGATCCGCGGGGCTCGGGTTGGGGCGACGATGGCTTCCGTCTCATCGACGAGGTCAACCGCCTTCCGTTTCTGCGCGGGACGCTCGGCATGCCCAAAGCCGGCCCCGACACGGGCGGCTGCCAACTGTTCGTGAGCCTCGTCCCCACGCCGCACCTCGATGGCCGCTACACGGCCTTCGGCCGCGTGGTCTCCGGCATGGATGTCCTGGACACGCTCGAGCCGGGCGACAAGATCCTGACAGCGCGCCTGCGCTGAAGACCCCGGGGGCGCGTTTCTTCTGATCCTGGCTAAATTGCTACACTTAGAAACTCGCCCATGATCAAAGCACTATTCGAGAAGGCCTTCGGCACGCCCAGCGAACGCACGCTGAAGCGTTTTGCCCCCATGCTGGCCAAGTGCAACGCGTTCGAGTCCGAGATCAAGGCCCTGTCCGATTCTGATTTTCCTCTGCGCACCGCGGCGCTGCGTGAGCGCGTGGCCGAACTATTCGCCGCGATCGCGGTTCCCGCGAACAACGACGACAAGCGCGAGGAGCGCAAGCAGGCCGAGATCGCGGCCTTAAACGAGGTGCTTCCCGAGGCCTTCGCCCTGTGCCGTGAGGCCGCGCGCCGCTCCATCGGCCTGAGACATTTTGATGTCCAGCTTCTCGGCGGCATGGTCCTGCATAACGGCTCCATTGCCGAGATGCGCACCGGCGAAGGTAAAACGCTCGTCGCGACCGCTCCGGCCTACCTCAACGCGCTCGTCGGCAAGGGTTGTCACATCGTCACGGTCAACGATTACCTGGCCAAGCGCGACAGCGAGTGGATGGGGCCGGTCTACAAGTTTCTCGGCCTGACCGTCGGCTGCGTGCAGCACGACGTCTCCAACGATCAGCGGCAGGCCGCCTACCGCTGCGACATCACCTTCATCACCAACAACGAGCTCGGCTTCGACTACCTGCGCGACAACATGGTCGTGCGCAAGGAAGAGCGCGTGCTCCAGCATCTGTACTACGCGATCATCGACGAGGTCGACTCGATCCTGATCGACGAGGCGCGCACGCCGTTGATCATCTCCGGCGCCGCCGAGAAGTCCACCGAGCGCTACGCCATCGTCAACAAGCTGATTCCCAACCTGCGCGTGCGCATCATCACGGAAGAAGACGAGATCCAGGCGAAATACACCGGCACCGATCTGCAGAAAGGCTGGGACGCGATCGTCGATGAGAAGAACCACACCGCGATCTTGACCGAGGAAGGAATTTCGAAGTGCGAGGCCTTGCTCGGCCTGGGTAACCTGTACGACGACCTCGAGGGCGAGTGGGTCCACCATATCACCCAGGCGTTGCGCGCATGGCACCTCTACAAGCGCGACGTCGAGTATGTCGTCAAAGATGGGGAAGTCATCATTGTCGATGAGTTCACGGGCCGCTTGATGCCCGGCCGACGCTGGTCCGACGGCCTGCACCAGGCGGTCGAGGCTCATGAGAACCTCGCTCCTAAAGAAGAAAACCAGACCCTCGCCACGATCACCTTCCAGAACTTCTTTAAGATCTACAAGAAGCGCGCAGGCATGACCGGCACGGCGATGACCGAGGCCGACGAGTTTCAGGAAATTTACGGGATGGAAGTTCGTGAGATTCCGACGAACCGGATCACGAGCCGCGTCGACGAATCGGATCTCGTCTACAAGAGCGAGCGCGAGAAGTTCAACGCGATCGTCGATGAGGTCATCGAGCTTTGGAAGATCGGCCGCCCCGTCCTCGTCGGTACCCGGTCGATCGAAAAGTCGGAGAAGATCTCCGCGATGCTGCGCGGCAAGGGCGTCCCCTGCCAGGTGCTCAACGCCAAGTATCACGAGCAGGAAGCCGAGATCATCGCCCAGGCCGGTCGCAAAGGGGCTGTGACCATCGCGACGAACATGGCCGGCCGCGGCACCGACATTCTTCTGGGCGGCAATCCTCAGGACCCGGCGGAATACGAGGTCGTTAAATCCGTCGGCGGCCTCCATGTCCTGGGCACCGAACGCCACGAATCTCGCCGCATCGACAATCAGCTCCGCGGCCGCTGCGGCCGCCAGGGCGATCCCGGCTCGACTCGCTTTTATCTCGCGCTCGACGACGAGCTGATGCGCCTGTTCGGCTCGGAGCGCATCGCGCCCCTCATGGAAAAGCTCGGCATGAAGGAGGGGGAGGTCATTGAGTCCGGCCTCGTCTCCTATCAGATCGAGAACGCTCAGCGGCGCGTCGAGACCCACAACTTTGATATTCGAAAGCAGCTCCTCGACTATGACAATGTGATGAACAAGCAGCGCGAGGTCGTCTACAAACTTCGCGACGAAGTGTTGTTCGGCGAGACCGTCAGCGCGCAGATTCAGGCGATGATCCAGGAAGACGTCGCCGAACAAGTGGACGCCGCGATAACGGATGACTTGCACCCTGAGAGTGCAAATCTCATTGAGCTGACCGCTTATCTTGAGCGTACGTTTGCGATCACCTGGAATCCGAGCGCCGAGGACGCGTCCCGTCTCTCCAAAGAAAGCCTTAAGCGCGACCTCCTCAAGGCGGCGATGGACATCTACGCGCGCCGCCCCGGCGACTTTACGGGCTATGACTTTCATGAGGTCGAGAAGATGGTCATGCTGCAGATGATCGACAAGGCCTGGAAGAACCATCTCTACGACCTCGACCATCTTAAAAAGGCGATCTTCCTGCGCTCCTACGCCCAAAAGGACCCGAAGGTCGAGTACCAGAAGGAATCCTTCCGTTATTTTGAGGCTCTGCTCAGCCGCGTGCGCGAGCAGACCGTCGAGTATGTCTTCCGCGTCGAGGCCCCTAAGGCGCCGCCCCCTCCTCCGGAAATCGTCGCCGTTCATCCCCAAGCGTCGGGAAGCGACACAGCCGGCGAGGACACCGTCGCCGAAACGACTCACGCCGTGCGATCTTCCGCCCCGAAGAGCATTCTGTCGAGCGGAGGCGTTGCGGCCTCCCGCAGCCTTCAAAGCATCGGCCGCAATGACCCCTGCTACTGCGGCTCGGGCAAGAAGTACAAGAAATGCCACGGGGCGGACTCAAACTAACGGAGGGCGGAGGAGTCACTTCCTCGCCTTATGGCTCGGTCGGACTAAAACTAAGCCTCGCCGCTCTCGGCGGGGCGCTCGCGGCGCTCGGCTTGCCCTCGCTCGGACTTTGGGCCTTCGCTTGGTTCGGCCTTATCCCCTTGATTCTCGCGGTGAACGCGGCGCCCACGGCGCGGCGCGCCGCGCTCTACGGCTTCGGCGCGGGCTTCGGTTTTCACTTTGTTTCCGCGCATTGGATTTACACGACTTGCCGCTTCGCGCAGGTGCCCGTCATCGTGTCCGCGCTTGCGGTCGTCGGGCTAGCCGGGGTCCTTGGCGCGAGCTGGGCTCTCATCGCAACGCTCGCCTGGCGGCTGTCCGGTCGTTTGCCGCGCTTCGCGCGGCCGTGGCTGTGGGCGCTAAGCTGGACCGCCGTCGCGTCCATCGCCTCGCGCTGGACCCCGCGCGTCGGGCAGGATTTGTTCGAGTACACGCAGTTTTCAAATCTCGCGCTGCTTCAGGCCGGCTCCTGGGGCGGGCCGCACCTGCTCGATTTCGTGATCGTTTTTTTCAACGCCGCGGTCGCCGAGGCTTGGCTCGATACTCGGAATAAAAAGGTGAGTGCGGGGGTGCCGCCGCTCGCGTACGCGCTGGCGCTGGCGGCCGGCGTCTGGGCGCACGGCGCCTATCTTCTCGCCCTGCGTCCTGAGGCCCAGGGCCCGTCGGCACGCGTCGAAATCCTGCAGCCCAAGGTCGACCAGTACCACAAATGGGACGACGCGTGGATCACCGAGATTCTCGCTGGTTACGATGAATTGCTCTCCCGGCCGCGTCCCTCGCCGCCCGCCCTCGTCGTCTGGCCTGAGACCGCGATCCCGCGCTGGGCCCCGCGTGCCGTACCGGTGCCTGAAGTCGCGCGCTGGGCGATCAAGCTCGGCGCGCCGCAACTCGTCGGCATCATCGCCGCCGCCGACCGGAACAGCGGACCAGCAAACGCTGCCCAGTTGATCGCACCGGACGGAAAAATCGATGGCCGTTATAGCAAGCGTCAGCTCGTTCCTTTCGGCGAATTCGTGCCCCTGCGCAGTTGGGTGCCGCGTTTTGTCATCGATCGCTGGCTCATGATCCTTGATAATCTTGGTGACCTCGAGGCGGGGGAGGCGCGTCAGCCGCTGTTTCAGACCGTTTGGGGCCTGACCTCAGTCACGATCTGCTATGAGGCGATTTTCCCGCGCTGGCCGCGCCTTGACGCCGCGCGCGGCGCGCGCCTGATGATCAACATCACCAACGACGCCTGGTACCTCGACACTTGGGGCCCGCGCCAGCATTACCGCATCAACCGCTTCCGCGCGATCGAAAATCGGATGACCGTGATCCGTGCCGGCAACAACGGCATCTCGGCCGTGATCGATCCTTGGGGCGTGACGACGGCGGTGTTGGCGCTCAATGAGCGAGGGCGGCTCGACGCCGAGGTGCCGCTTGCGGATTCATTCCCGGCCCGTTCTTTTTATACGCGCCACGGAGATTGGCTGGGCACTCTGTGCGGAATCATCGTCGTCCTGGCGGCGTTGATATGAAGCCCCGGGTGGTGTACTCACCAAAGTACGAGGTGGATTACGGCGAGCACGCGTTCTCAACGGAAAAATTTCGTTTGGCTGCGGACGCATGCCGGTCATTTGCCGAGATCGTAGAGCCGCCCGAGCCGTCGCGAGAGGCGCTCCTTCTCGTTCATAGCCGCGACTGGGTCGAAAAACTGATGACCGGCGTTTTGAGCCCGGCCGATATTTCTCGTCTGGAACTCCCATTTTCTCCGGAGATCGCGCGTGCGCACCGTTTAGCGGCGGGGGGAACCTTGCTGGCGGCACGGCATGCGCTTGAGACCGGCGTGGGGCTGCATGCGGGCGGAGGAGCGCACCATGC
>JAYTSX010000225.1:0-5122 GCA_043745445.1 Elusimicrobiota bacterium | reverse complement strand
TTCCCATCTTGGACATGTACAACTGCCCATGGCGCGGCGCGCAATGAGGCCATTAATTAACGCGGGGCTATTTGTTGCCCTGCTGGTCGGCGGCGGTCTGGTCACCGGAGTTACGAGCGCCTGGTCCTTTACGGCCGAGGAGCGCCGTTACCTCGCAGGCCAACGAGCTCTACTCGAGATTTCCCCCGATCCTTGCCGTCTCGCCTCGCGTCTGGAGGCGGAGTACAAGGGCCTCTTACGCAAGGCCCATCCCGAGCAGGACATCGCCGATATATTGGCCGTCGCGGACGCAAAGCCCGGAGTCCCGCTGATCCTTGCCGACGGCGTGCGCCTCACCGGCGCATTCGCGCTCTACGACGATGAGACTCATACTGTCTATCTCGCCAACACCGAAGTGGCGCCGCGGCTGATGAAGCCCGGAGGAGACTGCCCCACCGACGCGCGCATCGCGGCCTTGGCTCGAGACACCGCGGGTGTTTATGTCCACGAACTCTCCCATTCACTGGAACTTAAGGCCTTGGGCAGCGGGTTCGTGACGACCTCCGAGGGCGAAATACTCGCCTACGCGCGCGAGTCCCGCTTCCTCGTTGGACTGGAAGGCTGGCCCGCCAAGTCCGTCTCAGACGAACTCGACCGGCGTCGCCTGCTCGATGAACAGGTCCGAAGGAACCAGAAGATCATCAGCCTGGTGAACGGCCTCCGCGGAAAGTCGCCCGACGATGGCGGTTTTAAAAAGCTTGAGGCCTATGTGGGCCAGCTGGATGAAATCAAAAAGAACATCGCGCACCTTGAGTCTCAGGAGGTCAAGGCCGACCCGCTCCAACTGTCGCTCGTCGAGATGGTCGACGAATGGAAGGCCGGTTGGCCCGCCTTTTTGCACATGATGATCCGGCAGACTTCTTCGCGGCCTTCGCTCGGCCGACGGGAAGAAAATCGAGTGGCCGCCAAACACTTCCTGGAAGACTCCCGCGCCGGGCTTAAAAAGGAGGCGCCCGGCACCCTCGGTTACAAAATTGCGGAACGGGCGATCATGCTGGGAAAAAAGGACATCCTCTTTTGGAGCGACCAACAGAAGATCGATCAAGCGGTGTCGTTCTACACGCGGCGCTTCAAGACCGTGCGACCTGCTCCCAAAACGCGTTCCAACTAGGCGTAGTGGGTGTTGCCCCAGCTGTCCACCCAGATGAGCTTGCCGTCCTCGCGCATCGTGAACTGGTTCACATCGGAGCCGACCTTGTTTCCGTTCTTATAAAGGTTGCGGAAGGAATCAAGCCACCCCACATCTCCGGTCCGGTCGGAAATCTGCCAGCTCTGAGAACGGCCCAACTCGTCGTTGTTGCGGTGCAAAGTTCCGTATCCGTCGAGCCAAGCCACATCCCCGGTGCGGGCGGCGACGAGGTAGCTCCCGGCGCGACCGAACTGCTCACGATTGCGATACAGATCACCCCAGCTCCCCTTCCAGACCACATCGCCGGTGTACTTCACGAAGATGTAGCTTTCGACGCGGCCCAGATCGTCGTTGCCACGGTGGAGTTCGCCGTAAGCGTCCTTCCAAACGAGAATGTCCCCGTGCCAAGCGATATCATAATGGGAGACGCGATCGGCGACCTTGCGGTTATCGCTATAGAGATCCCCGTAATTATCCTGCCACGCGACCAGTCCGTCGCAGTTGGCCTGATAGGAGGACGCGTTGCGGCCCAAGCTGACATCATTCTTAAAAATTTCGCCGTTGCGAATATAAACCACCGGTAGATTGGCACAGTTCTCCGGCAAAGAATCGGGGCGGGGAGTGAAGTTCGCGCGATGGACACGCGGCTGGCGAGCCAAAGCGGAGGCCTCGGCAAACGACGCGCTGAGGACGTCCGCGCGCGACGGCGCCGCAAGCAGGCACAGGACGGCGACGGACAGCATGTTTAATCGGTTGATCATGCGACCATGATACCGCAAACCTCTCCGTGAGAAAAGCGGAATTCCGCCTTAAAAGCGTGTTTTTTTGGAGCATCGGCTGGAGCGCTTATCCTATAATTCTCAGCACATGACTCCTTTAAAAATCGCGGTTTGCGGAGCATCCGGACGCACCGGCGCGCGTGTCGCCGCGCTCGCCGCGGTGGACGCGCGCTTCCACCTGCTGGCCCGCGTCGGACGCGCGCAGGCCGCGGCTTTTGAGGACGAGATCGGTGCCTGCGGCGCGGTGATCGACTTCACGACGCCCGAATCCTGCGTGAAGTTCGCCGCCGCCTGCGGCCGCGCGAAGGTGCCGTTTGTGACCGGCACGACCGGCCTCTCTGTCGTCCAGCGCGCGCAGGTCGCCGCGGCCGCGCGTAAGACCGCGGTGTTCATGGCCCCCAATTTCAGCCGCGGCGTGACGATGCTCCTGAATCTCGCGTCCGAGGCCGCGCGCCGTCTCCCTGAATACGACGCCGTGATCATCGAGACTCATCACAAGACGAAGAAGGACGCGCCCTCAGGGACGGCGCTCAGCCTGGCGATCGCGATCTCCGAGGGCCGCCGCTCCGACACCGCCGTGCCGACGACTTCCCTCCGGATCGGCGGCGTCGTCGGCGATCACACCCTGACCTTGGCCGGGCCGTTTGAACGGCTGACGCTATCCCACACCGCGGAGTCGCGAGACGCCTTCGCGCTCGGCGCTCTTGAGGCGGCGCTCTGGGCCGCACGCAAGCGCCCGGGACTCTACGACATGCTCGACCTGATGGGATTGAGATGAGCCTGACCAAGCTCTGGGAATCCTGGGTCCGGCTCTTTGAAGAAGAGCCCCTCGATGAGCCGCGATTCGACCCGATTCATCTGGCCGTCGTGCTCGTCGCCAGCCAGGCCGCGATCGGGATCTTATTCTGGCTGCTTTGGACCGCGATGGTGTACGAAGGCGGCTTTGGAGCTGGCGAGGGCTGGCGCGGCAATCTCCTCGCGCTGGTTCTAATTGCCGGCATCGTCGAAGCCCTGCGTCGGGCCGACCGCCGCCACGCACGAAAAACGAAGTGAAGCCGCGCCGAACGCTGATGCTCCTTGGCGCGAATCTCGGCGACCGCGCCGCGACATTACGCCGTGCCGTCGCAGGCCTGAAGCGCCTCGCAGGCTGTCGCGTATTAAAGATTTCGCGCCTTTATGAGACCGCACCCATCGGGCCCAGCGACAAGCCTTACCTGAATCTGGCTGTCGAGCTATCGGCCGAGCGCACCGCGATCGGCCTGCTCATCGAAGCCAAGCGCCTCGAGGCGGACGCCGGCCGTCGTCCCGGCATTCGTTGGGGCGCTCGAGCCCTCGATATAGACCTGCTCGCCCTCGGCCATGAGCGCATTCGCACGCCCTGGCTGAGGGTCCCCCATCCGGCGACGGCGGGCCGGGCCTTCGCCCTGGCGCCCTTGTGCGAGGTGGCCCCCGCCTTCAAACCTGACGGGCGTCATTCGGTGCGCTCCCTGCTTGCGGCTATGAAGCCCGACCCCCGAATTGTTAAACTCTGGCGAAATGGCCGATAAAACCAAGCCGACCGCATACGCCGGCGTCCCGAAGAACATCACGATCAGCACCTTGCTTGATCTTAAGCGTAAGGGCGTCAAGATCACGATGCTCACGGCCTACGATTTTCCAACCGCGCGCATGGCCGAAGAGGCGGGCGTCGATGTGATCCTCGTCGGCGACTCGGTCGGTATGACGAAGCTGGGCTACGAAAGCACCTTGCCCGTCACCATCGACGAGATGGTCCATCACACAAAGGCCGTCAAGCGCGGGCTGTCGCGCGCGCTGCTGGTGGCCGACATGCCGTACCTGTCGTACGAAGTGGACATTAAGGAGGCCGTGCGCAACGCCGGTCGCCTCTTAAAGGAAGGCGGCGCTCACGCGGTCAAAGTCGAAGGTGGAATGGAAGTCGCGTCAACCATCAAAGAATTTCTGAAGATCAATGTTCCCGTCTTCGGGCACCTCGGCCTCACTCCTCAGGCGGTCAACCGCCTCGGGGGCTACAAAGTCCAGGGCCGCAGTCCCGAGGCCGCGGAAAAGATCCTGACCGAAGCCCGCATTCTCGAGGGCGCGGGTTGCTGCGCGATCGTGCTCGAATGCGTGCCTGCGGATCTCGCGAAAGAGATCACCAAGCGCCTCCAGATACCGACCATTGGCATTGGCGCCGGACCGCACTGCGATGGACAAGTGCTGGTCAGCGACGACATGCTGGGCCTGACCGAGTCGGGACCGACTAAGTTCGTGAAACGGTACGCTGAGATTCGCGCGCAGTCGCTCAAGGCGATGGGTGACTACTGCCGCGAGGTCCGCGACGGGTCCTTCCCCGGCCCCGAGCATTCGTTCACCTCCCAGAAATGATCTGGCTGGCCGCGGCTCTCGTCCTCGCCGTGGCCTTCTACGCGCTGTGTTGGTGGGGCGCGGGGATTATCCTGCATCCGCCCGCGATGTCGCCGATGTGGATATTTCCCGAGCAGTTCGGCTTACGATACGAGAAGATTTCTTTCAAGACCCGTGACGGCCTCGAGCTCCGGGGTTGGTTCATCCCCTCGACGACCGGCGAAAAGCGCACGATCCTGATGTGCCACGGCTGGGGCGACAACAAAGGCGAGCTCCTCAAACAAACCTTCTTCCTCAATGAGAACGGCGGCTTCAATCTCATGTACTTCGATTTTCGCTCGCACGGCGAGAGCGAGGGCGAGATCACGACGATCGGCGGCCTCGAAACCATCGATTTCGATGCGGCCATCGAGTGGCTCAGGAAAGAGAAGCCGGAGTTCGCGGGCTCCGTCGGCGTGTTCGGGCTGTCCATGGGCGCCGCCGTGACCGTCGCTTCCATGCCCAACCATCCCGACCTGCGCTGCGCCATCGTGGAAAGCCCGTTCTCCGACTACCGCACCGTGATCAAGCGCTGGGGCTGGAACAACATGAAGGTCCCCTATTATCCGATCATCGCGACGGTCCTCTACATACTTCGTTCGCGCGTCAAGGACCCCGCGATTGACCGGTTCAACCCCGTCGAGGCCGCGCCAAAGATTTCCCCCCGCCCGTTGTTCGTCATCGGCGGAGAGTTCGACCGCCTCATGACGCCCGAGGACGTGAAGCGGGTCTTCAACGCCGCGCGCGAGCCCAAGCAGCTCTGGATGGTGCC
>JAYTSX010000224.1:0-5123 GCA_043745445.1 Elusimicrobiota bacterium | reverse complement strand
TCCTTGACCATTGCGATCGCGAGGGTGCCGGGATCGAGCGTCACCTTGCCGGCGCTGTGCGCCTCGGCGGCCTTCCAGCCTGTGCCGACGCGGTACTCAAGGGGTGCTGGATCGGCGGACTCGCCCGGCTTAACGACATAGACACCCTCATAGGTGCCGAGTGCGGGGTCGATCTCCTTCATCGGGAGCCACGCGCGCCGCGAAAAGCGGAAGAATCCCTTCTGGCCCGGCGTGGCCTTCATTCGCGCCAGCGCCCACTCGCCGGGACGCAAGTCCATGTCGGCGGACGGCCACAGCGAGGTGGGATCGATCTCGAGCTTGCGGCCCGCCAGCATCGCGGTCGGCGAGCTGATGAACACGGAGCGCGCGTAGGTCGCGGTCGAGCCGTTCTGCGCGAGCACGCAGTTGAAAGTGAAGGTGCCGGCCTGCACCGGCAGGAACGCCAGAAATCCGCCGCCCGGGTGGACCTCAACGGCCTGACCGTTGATCTCGAACTTCGCGGTCGGCGTCGAGACGGAGCCCATCACCCACTTGTTGCGAAGGAAGGGGAGCGACTCGGCCGGGCCGGGGCTGACGATCGTGATCGGCTCGGTGGAGCGGCGCAGGGAGGCCGGGTCGAAGGCGGGCTTCGCCGCCCGAGAGGACGCGGCGAGGAGCGCTAGGCACGCGGCGACGACGGCTTTCCGTCGCGTCATCGCGCCTCCGTCGTCGCGGACTGAGGCGAGCTGATGGTATTGACGTTGACCCCGAGCAACGGCCACTTCGAGCCCGCGTAAACGCGGAAGTATTCCAGGAGGGGGGCGTCCTCGACCATGGTCCCGGCGTGAGCATGTCGGACGAACGCCCCCTCGGGTTTCTGGATGAGCAGTTGCTGATGCGAGATGAGCACCGGTTTGCCCGGCATGTCTTGGCGCACGAGGTTGAGGATGGCGCCGGATGGGATCTTGCTCGCGAACTCAGGCAGCGCGTCGAGCGGGATGTAGGGGACCTGCGCTCGGTCGTCGTTCAATCCGGCGCCGCGCGCCTTCCATGCCGCCAGCAGTTTATCCTTATCGGCCGGCGTTCCCGGAAAATCTTTTAGGTCGGCCGCGGTCTTGCCCGCGTACCACGCGCGCTTAGAGATGACCTTTTCGGCGACGCGCGCGCGCGCGCCGGCGATCGCGACGGTGGCGTCCTTAAGGTAGCCGGCCGCGGCGTTGTTCGCGATCCAGTCCACTTCGGTGAAGTGATTGCGCGTCTCGTACGACACCTTTCCGTCACGGTAGCGGATCTTCTGGAGGAGGTCGACCGCGCGCGTCAGGTCGGGTTCCAACGACAGCGCCATCGTCTCTTCGACGAAGGTCGTGCAGTCGACTTCGCGGAAGCTGACGAGCGGATCGTGGTCGAACTCGCCCGCTGGGCCCTCGCCGAGAGGGCCTAGGACATAAGGCATGCCGAGGAAGCGCTCGCTCACGGCCACAATGCGTTCGGGCAACGAGGCGTTCGCCGCGTGCACGCGCTTGAGCTCGGCGGCGATGTCCGCCTCACCCATGCGGGCGAAGCGAGGCTCGTCCTTCGCGGCGTGCGTCGCCACGCCCGCGCAGGCGATTGGGAGCAGCAAAACGGCGACCAAGGCTCGCTTCATCCGCCGGATTCTACCAATAATAGACGAGGACCCTATGGGGCGAGTGCGCTTCGTTGAGCCGTTTAGTCCAGCGTGTTCGGGGGCTGGCTCGCCCAGAACGGGCGGCCGCCGAGGGCGTCACGCAAAGTCTTGCGCATGGACGGGCGGCCGATCAGCGGCCAGCCGACGAGGCGGGGGTTCTGCATCAGGTGGTCCGTGCCGGCGATGACATGGACGGTGGCGCCCGCCGCGTCGGCGTCCGCCGCGGCCTGAGCGACCGCGCGGTCGAGGTCGCCGTTGCGCACGACGAGGGCCAGGTGCCACAGCTCCTGGAAGCCGCGCCAGGCCGTGAGGGCCGCACGCGCGAACTCTCGATAGTAACGCCAGCCGCGCAGCTCGCCGTGGGCGAGATGATTGAGCGCGAGCTTGTCCATGTGGTGCTGAAGAAGAGGGTGCTTCGAGGCGTCATAGTTGTCGAAGACATCCCAGCCGCGCACCTCGATGTCGCCGCTCGCGATGCCCTTCTCCGTCAGGTCGTTGGGCTCGAGGCCGCGGTCGGCGAGATACTTGATGGCCGGCCAGCCGCGCAGGCTCCAGCCGGTGTAACCTTCGACGAGGACGATCATCGGGCGGCCGGGGCGGGCGTCTTCCACCAGGCGCTGCATGTTGGCGGTGATCAGGGCGCCGTCCGTGTGGCGTTCGCCGTAAAAATAGACGCGCGCGTCCTCGCGCTTGAGCGCCCCGGGAAGCTCGAAGCCCTTCGCGTAAGGGCTTTTCTTGTCGGTGAGCACGCGGCGGATCAGAGCGTCGAGCGGCGGCAGGCCGTGGTTGGGGGACTCTTCGATCGGCTTCCAGCCGAAGATGCTGCCCGGCACGGCGACCGAGTTGTAGCCTTCGGGATCCTCGGGATGGACTTCCTGGGGCGTCGCCGGCGCGAGCGTCGGAGCCGGAGCGGGCGCGGGCGCCGGCTCGATGGACGCCTCGACCTGCGAGGCGAAGAGCTTGGCGTCGGCGACGATCGCCGCGAGCGAGCCCTTCGAGGCGGCGATTCCCATCTCCTGATCGAAGACCTGCCACACCGCGAGCGCGCGGCTCAGGCTTTCGGCGAGAGGCTTGTCGGCGGGGATGAGGGCGCGGGCGACGCGCACGGCCTGAGCCTCGATCTCGCGCGCGGCCGCGGCGGCGGCGGGCGTCGGAGCGGCGGGCGCCGAGGCGCGAGCCTCGTCGAGGATCGACAGAAAATCGGCGCCGCTCATGCGGCTTGCCTTCAGGCCTTTCGCGGCTCCAAGATCATCGGCGCGGGCGGCGAGCGACTGCGAGGCGCCGACGGCGTAGGCGAGCTCCGCGGGAGTGGCGGCTTCATCCGATGCCGACGGCGCGGACAGCGTCTCTCCGGTGAGCAGGGCTTCGAGGTCGCGGCCCGTCGATAGCGCCGCGGCGCCGGAGGCCGGAGCGTCGGCGAACGCGGCGACGGCCTTCGTCATGCCCGCGTTCAGCGCGGCGAGCTTGACCGGAAGCGGGACGGTGGCGGCAGGTCGAACGACGGCGGCGGCGGCGAGCGCCGGCGCAACGATAGCCGGCGCCGGGATCGCGAGCGCGGCGGCCGGCGTCAGCGAGAGGGAGAGGGTGGGGGAGAGCGTCGGCGACGCGAGCAATCCCGGGACCGGCGCGGCGCCGAGTTGAAGCGGCGCGAGGACCGAGACCGGAGAGACGGCCGGTACCGCGACGCGCGTCTGCGCGCGCGAAGTGACCGCGGCGAAGAGCAGGGCCGACATCAGGCAGGCGCGAACGGTCATGCCTTAAGGATAGAGGGACTCAGGGGCGCCCGCCTGGGGACGGCGGCCCCCGGCGCGAGGGGTCTAAGGGCCTAGGCCCGGAGCGCGGTTAGAATCGAGAGCGCGAAGTCCGACAGCGAAGGGTCGCGCGCGCCCATCACGATCACGAGGTCGCCGGACTTCGCCTCAGCCGCGATCAGGGCCGCGAGATCCGCGCGTACCGGAACATGGCGGGCGTTCAAGCCCTTGGCGCGGAGCGGGTCGGCGACATCACGCGACGAGATGTCCTTGCTGGCGGTGCCGCCGACATAATAGATGTCGGGAAGCCACAGCCGGTCACCGGGGCGCAGGCCCTCGGCGAAGGCGGCGATGAGCTCGTTCTTGAGATGGCGCGTGGGCGCGAAGCCGTGCGGCTGATAGACGGCGAGGACGCGGGGTGCGCGCAGGCGGGCCGCGGTCAAGGTCGCCGCAATCTTGGCGGGGTTGTGGGCGAAATCATCGACGACTTCCACTCCTCGGACCGAGCCGAGGCTCTGGAAGCGGCGGGCGACGCCTTGAAACGAGGCGAGCGCGCGGCTGCAGTCGGCGAGCGACACGCCCTCGTTGACGCACGCCGAGATCGCGGCGACGGCGTTCTCGGCGTTGTGGCGGCCGGGGACGGGCAGCGTGAACGCGACATCCTTGACGCGAAAAGTCGAACCGGAAGCGCTCAGCGCGAGCGCTTCGGCGCGCACGGAGCCGGCGGTCAGGCCGAAGGTGGAATCGGCGCGGATGTCGGCCAGCGCGGGATCGTCGGCGTTGACGAGCGCGCTCGCGACGTTGGCGCGGAACTTGAGGAAGATCTCGCGCAGGGCGGAGACTTCGAGGTGATCTTTCGTCAGGTTGAGGAATACGCCCACGGCCGGCTTATAATTCACGAGCGACCCGTCGCTTTCGTCGGCCTCCACGACAAGAATGTCCGACTTTCCGCGAAAGGCGTTGCCGGTGAGGCCGCGTTGCTGGAGCGCGAGGAGAGCTCCACCCGTGATGACCGAGGGCCCTCGCCCGGCGGCTTCCAGGATCTCGAAGATCATGGCCACGACCGTGGACTTCCCGCTCGTCCCGGTGACCGCTATGGTCCGCATGCTTGATACATGACGCGCCAGGAACTCCGAACGATGCATCAGCGGCACGCTCAGCGCCTTGGCCGCCGCGATCTCCTGGTTTTCGTTCTCGATCGCCGTCGACAGAACGACCAAATTTGTTTCTTTCGTTATCGCGCTCCCGTCCTGAGGGAACAGGCGCACGCCGAGCGCCTCGAGCTTTTTACGCAGGCTCGTGCCGCGGCCGAGGTCGAAGTCCCGGTCGGAGCCCGTGGCCGGCCCTCCGTCCATGGTGTGAATCTGGGCCAGGGCGCTCATGCCCGCTCCGCCGATGCCCACGAAATGAATCAGGGGCTTTTTCGGCGTCATTTAAAAATAAGAGCCGAAGAAGACGCGGCGGCGCCGCGGCTTGGCGAAAGATACGTCGGACACCGCGTCGCCGGATTCGAGAGAGGTCAACGGCTGCCCGAAGCGCTCAAGGAAGGTGGTGCGCAGAACGCGGCCCGAGGATTTGCGGCTTTCGATGAGGCCGTCGCCGCCGGTGAAGATCATGACGTGGGTGATGCGCTCGCTTGTCTCGTCGTCGGTCAGGAAGATCAGGTCGCCGGCCTGCAGCTCGGCGCTGCGCGCCGCGCGGCTATGCAGCTTCTGCTCGTGTGAATC
>JAYTSX010000223.1:0-5150 GCA_043745445.1 Elusimicrobiota bacterium | reverse complement strand
TGGTCCTGCAAATCGAAGTCGTGATCGCCGCCTTCATGCTCGGCTGGCTGCCGGTTGAAACGCTCAAAGCTCTCCTCTATGGCTGACATCGACTTCCCGCGAAAGTACGACGTCATCGTCGTTGGGGCCGGGCATGCCGGCGTCGAGGCCTCGCTTGCCGCCGCGCGCATGGGCAAGACGACCTTATTGCTCACGCAGAATCTCGACACGATCGCGACGATGTCCTGCAATCCGTCGATCGGCGGCGTCGGCAAAGGGCAGATGGTGCGCGAGGTGGACGCGCTTGGCGGGGAGATGGCCAAGGCCGCCGACCGCTCCTCCTATTTTTCGCAAACCCTGAACCTCAGCAAGGGCCAGGCAGTCCGTTCGCCCCGCGCGCAATGCGACAAGGCCGCGTACCGCGCCGGGCAAAAAAACGCGGTCGAGGCCTGCGCGAATTTGGATCCGATTCAGGACGAGGCGTGGGAGCTTTGGGTCGACGGCTCGCGCCTTCGCGGCGTCATCTCGCGACGCGGCACGCGTTATGAAGGGAAGACGGTCGTGCTCACGACCGGCACTTTCCTTAACGGCCTCGCCCATGTCGGGCTCAAGACGCACGCGGCCGGCCGTGCCGGTGAGGCGCCCGCCCTCGGGGTCTCGGGCTCGCTGCGCTCCCTCGGCTTCACCGTCGGCCGCCTTAAAACCGGCACGCCGCCGCGCCTGCACGCGGGCTCGATCGATTTTACCCAGCTCCAACGCCAGGACGGCGAGGCCGAGCCCAAGCCCTTTTCGCACTTCACGCGTAAAATCGAGAACCCGCAGCTGCCGAGCTGGGTCGCCTACACCAACGCCGTGACCCACCAGACGATCCGCGATAATCTCAAAGACTCTCCTTTGTATTCCGGGAAGATCGAGGGCGTCGGCCCGCGCTACTGCCCGTCCATCGAGGACAAGGTCGTCAAGTTTCCGCTGAAGGAGCGCCACCAGCTTTTTCTCGAGCCCGAAGGCTGGAACACCCGGGAGATTTACCTGAACGGGATGTCGACGAGCCTGCCCGAGGACGCCCAGCGCGCGCTCGTCGCCTCGATTCCCGGCCTCGAGAAAGCCCTGCTGACCCGCTGCGGCTACGCCATCGAATACGACTTCTGCCAGCCGACCCAGCTGTCCGACACGCTCGAGAGCCGCGCCGTCCCGGGTTTGTTCCTCGCCGGCCAGATCAACGGCACGACTGGCTACGAGGAGGCCGCGGGCCAGGGGCTCCTCGCCGGCATCAACGCCGCGCTGCGCGCGGCCGGCGGCGAGCCGTTCCGCCTGAGCCGCGATGAAGCGTATCTCGGCGTCATGATCGACGATCTCGTGGTGCGCGGCGTGGACGAGCCCTATCGCATGTTTACCGCGCGCGCCGAGAACCGCCTGAGCCTGCGCGCCGACGACGCCGACCTGCGGCTGATGGAGAAGGGCGCCGCGCTCGGGCTGATCGCCCCCGAGACGCGCGAGCGCTTTCTGCGATACAAAGATCTCGTCCTGGGTGAGGGGGAAAAAGCCGACGCCGAGCTCGAGCCGTGGTCCATGGCCAAGGTCCGCGAGCAACGCGACATCCGCTCGTCCTACGAGCCTTACATCAGTCGCGAGCGGGCCGGCGCCGAACGCCTCAAGGCCGCCGAGCTCGTCGAGATTCCGGCCGATCTCGACTACGCGACGGTCGGCGCGCTGACGAATGAGTCGCGCCAGAAGCTCTCGCTCCTGCGCCCGCGCACGCTCGGCCAAGCGGGCCGCGTCCCGGGCGTGACGCCCGCCGACCTTCAGATTCTCTGGGTTTACTCCAAGAAATGAACGCCCCCGCGCTAGAACGCCTCGCGAAGGCCGCGGAGGCGTGGGGCGAGCCGCTGAGCGCCGCCGCGCTCGAGGAGATCTCGTCCTACCTCGCCTTCGTGCGCGAGAAGAACGAGGAGGTCAACCTCACCGCGGACCCCGACTGGGACGACCTCGTGCTCAAGCACGCGGCCGACGGCGTCTTCGCCGTCAGCGTCCTTCGTCCGCTGCTTCCTCACGAGCCCCGCATCCTCGACCTCGGCTCCGGCGCCGGCTTCATCGGCATCGTGCTCAAAATCGTTTGGCCCGAGGCCGAGGTGACCTTGATGGAGTCGGTCGAGCGCAAGTACCGCTTTCTCAACGCCGCCGCGACGCGCACCGGGCTCAAGGGCCTGCGCGTGCTCAATCGCCGCGCCGGCTCGGGAGCGCCGCTCACCGCCTATGAACTCGATCACGACCTCGTGATCGAACGCGCCCTCGCGGAGCTCCCCGAGGCGCTGCGCCTGTGCGCCCCGATGCTCGGGCGGCGCGGCCTCATCGCGGCCTTCCAATCGGACGAGCCGGATCTCGCCGAGCCCGTTCTCGCCAAGGCTCTGGCCGCGACGGGCGTCAAGGTGCTAAAGTCTTGCCCTTATCGCCGTCCGAACGAAGAGCGCGACCGGCGCTTGGTGTTGTTCACGCGCAAGGAGGATTGACCGATGCAGATGCTCAGCCGCTACTTCACGCCGTTCGCGCTGTTGCTCATCCTATCGGCCGTCTATTTCGGCGAGCCCGAATCTCGCGCGACGAAGATCGCGGTCGCTATTCTTTTCGCCGACGTGCTCCTCAACTGGTGGATCGGCAAAAATCAGTACCGCTGGGCGGGCTGGGCGGGCCGCTTCCGGCAGATACAGGTCTGGCTTAATTTCGTCTGGGCCGTGCCCCTGTTCTATCTGCTTTATCCGTACTGGGGCCCGATGTGGCTGCTGTTCGTGCTTGCGCCCACCGCCGCGGCGCTGACCACCTCCAAGCTCGAGACCGTGCTGTGCTCGTTCACGGCGGCGGCCACGATGGTCGGCATCATCTGGTTTCGACAGCCTCTCGAAGGAGCGTTCCTTGGAATGGTCCTTTCGCACGCGGCCTTCATCATCATCTTCTCTTTGTTCGTGCACAGCCTGGCCCAGACGGCCTTGCGTCTGCGCGACTCCAACCTCGGTTAGGCTTTGGGGTGGTCAAACTTGGGCTGAGGGGCTAAACTAACCCTGTGGACGTCCTTTTACGCCTTCGTGTTCTCATCTGGGTCCTCGTCATCAGCCTTTGGGGGGTGATGGTCTATCAGTACCTGGGCGAAGAAGAGAAAGACATGGCGAAGATGAAGCGCATCGCGCCTTATACCGCGGCTCAGCATGTACCGGAGACCGACGTCTCCTTGATCAGGCCCCCTGAGACCACCGTCTACGCCCCAGCAGCACTTCCACCGTCCGTGCCGCAGACCCTGCCTCCGGTCACGCCGCCGGCAGCCATTCCCGTCAATCCTCCCGCGTCAGACACAGGCCTCAATGTGATTCCTTCCTCAGAATATATCGGCCCGGCTCCGTCGACGACCCGGCGCACGGTGGCCGAAAATCCCGCCGTCGCGCCCGTCGCACCCGCACCGCGCCCACGCGCGACGCATTCGCGCGAAGACCGCACCGCGCCGGCGGACATGCCCACGCCTCCCGGCTTCGTGCGCAGTTCCTCGCGCCATTTCCTCGTCTTTGCCGAACAATACCCGGCCTCAGAACGCTTTATCGAGCTCATCGAGAGCCTTCACTCCAACCTGATGTTGGACCTCGCGCCCTTCACGCCCTGGGCCAATAACGAGCGCACGACGATTTTTCTATTCAAGAACCAGGACACTTATCGCCGCGTGACCGGGCGCCCCGTCTGGTCGGGCGGCGCCAGCTCCGTGGGCAAGCGCAAATTATATGTGTATGAAAGCGAGGAGCTGCCCGGCATCGTCGCGCACGAGCTGACGCACATTTACTTCGACAGCTTCTTCCTGAATGGTACGACCGATCCGCTCTGGCTGTCGGAGGGGATGGCGACCTTGGTTCAAGTCGAACGCGGCTTGGCCGCGCCCAACTGGCTGCGCGAAAATCTAGAGCGCCTTGAGCAGGGAGACGGCTTTCCCATCGACAAACTCACCAGCGTCACCTCGACGGTCGGCTGGCCCGACGCCAAGGTCCGCCTCTGGTATGCGCAGTCCTACAGCGTCGTGCGTTTTTTAATCCGGACTCAATACCGGTCTTCGTTCTATAAGTTCTCCGCGCACTTGCGCGACGGCCGCCCCGAGCCCGAAGCCCTGTACCGCGCCTACGGCGCACCGTATACCCGGATGGTCGCCCTCGAACACGCCTGGCGCTATGAGCTCTCCCGCTCCCAGATGGCGAAAGCCGGCGCCCAGTAACACTGTCGCGCAAAAAATGAATTAGGGCTCGTGCGAAAGCGGGGATTTATTGCCCGTTTCTCGACGAGGGGCCATCGCGCGCAAAATCAGCTCTTGACAGAAACACATGAGTGCTCTATACTCCTGATCCCGGTGGGGAAAAGTGGTGAGAAATAACAATCTAGTGGGCGAGGGTGGGGAGTAATGGCCCTTCTGATCGGTCGCTACGATTATTCTCTCGACCCCAAGAACCGGCTCGCGGTTCCTCCGAAGTATCGCGAGACGCTGGCGCAGGAGAAGGGCCGGAGCTTTTACTTGACGAGCGGCATGGACGGCTGCCTGTATCTCTTCCTCCCGGCACAGTGGGAGAAAATGCTCGCGGACGATTTGAAGATGTTCTCGATGCCGGACAAGGAGCAGGAGCGGGCGTTCAAGCGCAAGTTCTTCTCCGAGGCGGTCGAGGTCGAGCCGGACGCCCAGGGCCGCATTCTGGTGCCGCAGTACCTTAAGGAGCACGCGGGGCTTCGCTTTGACGTGCTGGTGCAGGGAGCGGGAAACCGCGCCGAAATTTGGGACACGAAGCGCTGGGCGGCGTACGAGAAGTCGACGATCGCTCCGGCGTACAAGAAGATCGGAAAGAGCCTGGAGATATGATCTTGGATGAACGCCGTTACACGCACGAGTCGGTTCTTCTAGCGGAAACGCTGGAACGGCTCGTCACGGACAAAGGGGGGCTGTACCTCGACGCCACCCTCGGTCTCGGCGGGCATTCCGAGTCACTCCTCAACAAGCTTTCGGCCCAGGGAAAGGTACTTGGTCTCGATGCGGATCCGGAGGCGCTCACTGAAGCCGGTCACCGGCTCGGAGCCCACAGTGGAAAATTCCACTCGGTCCGCTCGAACTTCCGATCCCTGGGCTCCGTTTTAGAGAAAGAAGGCTTCTTTCCGCTGAC
>JAYTSX010000222.1:0-5198 GCA_043745445.1 Elusimicrobiota bacterium | reverse complement strand
GATGCGGCATCATGATGTCGAGCGTGATGACGCACGGCTTGAGCTTTCGCGCGAGCGCCAATCCCTCCTCGCCCGAGGAGGCGCCCACCATCGTGTAGCCCGTGCCGGTCAGGCTATCGCGCAGAAGGCGCAGAACCTCAGGGTCGTCGTCGATAGCCAGCAGGACGCTCTTGGCCTCTCCGCCGGCAGCGGCCTCAGCCGGGCGCAAGTCATCCTTGGGCGCCAGCGACTGCGACATGCTGACGGTGAAGGTCGCCCCGCGGCCGAGCTCGCTGTCCACCGAGATCTTGCCTCCAAGCAGTTCCACGAGCTTTTTCGTGATCGAGAGGCCAAGCCCCGTGCCCCCGAACTTGCGGGTCGCCGCGCCGTCAAGCTGCTTAAATTCCTCAAAAATGCGCGGGATGTCGCCGGCCGCCATGCCAGGCCCGGTGTCATGGACGCTGAGAAGAACCCCAGAGCGGGCGGGATCCATCTCGGCGCGCAGCGTCACCTGGCCCGCGGAGGTGAACTTAATCGCGTTACCCGCCAGGTTGATCAGGATCTGCTTGATTTTGGTCTTGTCGCTGCGAATGATGATCGGGGAAGGCGCTACCACGGTCAGCGACAGCTTTTTCTCATCGGCCAGGCAGTGCACCGTGTCCGAGACCTCGCAGACCAAGGCACTGAGATCGAACTCCTCTATATGCGTGGGCATCATTCCCGCATTGAGCTTCGAGAAATCGAGGATGTTATTGATCAAGGCGAGCAGGTTTTTTGAGTTGACCAAGACGCGCGTCAGCGCCTGCGCCTGAGCCACGGGCACCTCGCCGTAAATCTCATCCAGGATCAAAGAGGAGTAGCCGACGATCGCGTTAAGAGGAGTGCGCAGTTCGTGGCTCATGTTGGCCAGAAACTCAGACTTGAGGCGGTTGATCGTCTCAAGCTCGCCGACCTTCGCCTTCAGGCGCCCGCGCTCCAACGCCTTCTCTAAAACCCCGCAGAGCTGATCCATCTCATAAGGCTTGGCGATATAGTCGTATGCCCCCTCCTTCATGGACTCGACCGCGTTCTCAAGCGTGGCGTAGCCGGTCGCCATCACAACTTCAAGGTGGGGCTGAATGACCTTCAGAGCCTTCAGGGTTTCAACCCCTCCCATCTCCGGCATCATCAGATCGCACAGCGCCAGATCGAACGCCTCGTCCTTCGCCTTAAGCACGGCTTGCTTGCCGTTCTCCGCAGTCACGACGGCGTAGCCGCGCCCGGTGAGGCCGTACACAAGCATGTCGCGCAGGCCCGGTTCGTCGTCGATGATGAGAATCTTAGGCGCCTTCGGGGTCGTTTGTTCCATGCGCACAGGATAGCGGGTGAAGCTTCGCCCCCGCTTATCCGGCGCTTAAGTCGCGCTTAATAGGCCGCTTCAGCCGTCTTTAAGGCGGCGTTCAGCTTTTCCTAGGCGCCTCCCGCCATACTCAAGGCATGAACATGAACCTTGAGACACCTCCCGTCGCGGTGGATCCCAACGCCCTGCATTATCAGGAAATCCTTTTTTCCCTCGTCATGAGCGTCGTCGCCGTGCTGGGCCGCGACAACCCGATGGTCCGGTGCCCCGACATCCTGTGGGCCTTCGCGGCCCTGCTTGCCTTCAACCTGTCCTACCACCGCCTCCTGCGCAACCGCGACGGGGCGACCGTGCCGCTCGTCTCCATGGCGGTCAATGTGACTTTGTGCTCGCTCGTCCTGGCTTTCTCAGGCGGCGACCAGTCGAGCTTTTGGCCCCTTTACCTGTTGCCGATCTTTACAGCCTGCCTCCATCTTCAGCGCCGTCATGTGGCGGGCGTGTGCGTTGCCGCCGGGGCATTTCTTGCCTTCTTTTATTTGGAGGCCTTCTGGGACGAGCGACGCTGGGAGGCGTGCGAGTTTCTTCTTAAGCTCGGCGTGCTGGGGTTTGCCGCGGCGGTCACGGCCCACCTGTCCTTTAAGGAACGCGCGCAGCGCCTCGACCTCATCGCCGGCCGCGAGCGCATCGAACGGCTGGCGCGCTCGCTTGAGCGCCGCACGGCTGACGACCTGAGCGCGATGAAGAAGCAGAGCCTGGACACCCTGATTCCGGGCATCGTGCACGCGCTGAACAACCCGGTCGGTATCATCCTGGGAAGCGTCGAGCTCCTTTTAAAGGATGCCCCGCCGGACTCCCGGCATCGCCAGGACCTCGAGCGCATCCGCACCGCCGCCCGGCGCTGCGCTCAACTCGGCGGGGACCTTCAGGCCTATGCCCGGACTCAGAGGGCGCCGACTCGATGAAAATCCTGATCGTCGACGACGAACCCGGCATCCGCGAAGTCTGCTCCCGAGCCTTGCGCGCGGAGGGCCACGAGGTCTCGTCGTGCCAATCGGGCGAGGAGGCTGTGACCCGGCTCGCAGAGCGTTGGGACCTGATCGTCACCGACCTCACCATGCCCGGACGCGTGGATGGCAACGAGCTCGTGCGGCGCGCGCGCGCCTGCGGAGGCACGCCCATCGCCATGATGACGGCCTATCCAAGCGTGACCTCGAGCGTCGCAGCCCTTCATGACGGGGCCTGCGACTACCTCCTTAAGCCGTTTTCGCTCGCATCGCTCATCGAACTGGTCCGCCGGCGCGATCCCTCCAGGACGGGTACGGGCGTCCCCGCGGCCATCGAGCCCCGCCGCCTACGCATGGCCACGATCCTGTTCGCGGATGTGCGCGGTTTTACCCCCTTCTCAGAGCGTGTCTCGCCCGATGTCGCGGCCAGCCGCCTCGACGAGCTCCTCGCCTGCTTCATCGAGGCCGTCCACGCCGAAGGCGGCACCATCAATAAGTTTATCGGCGACGGGGCCATGGCCGTGTTCGGCGTGCCCCTGCCCCATGCTGAGGCCGCGGCCGCCGCGGCCCGGGCCGCCTGGCGCGCCCGTGCGGCCGTCGAGCGGCTCTGCGGCCTGCGCTTTGGATTCGGGATCAATACCGGTCTCGTCGCGGCCGGCTGCCTCGGGACGAAGCAGTCTTCCGAGTACGCCGTTATCGGCGCGCCGGTCAATATCGCGGCCAGACTCGAAGAGGCGGCGGCTCCGGGACAAATCCTCATCGGCGCCGGAGCCGCGGCCACCCTGGACAAACGCTTTATCCTATCCACCGAGCGGCCGCTGGCCCTCCAAGGGATCTCCATTCCCGTCCGGGCCGTGGAACTGGTATCCTGCACATTATGAGCGCCCCGAACGCCGCCACGCGCGTGCTGGTCGTTGATGATGAAAAGGGCCTGCGGGACATGCTGTCCTACACCTTGCGACGCCTGAAGTTCGAGGTGGCCGTCGCTGAGGACGGGGAAAAGGGCGTCGCCGCGGCCCTCGCCGGCGATTTCGAGGTGGTGATCTGCGACATCATGATGCCCGGGATGGACGGCATCGCGGTCCTCGAGATCCTCAAGCGCGAGCGGCCCTCGCTTGAGGTCATCATGGTCACCGGTTTCCCCACCGACGAGTCGGCCGCCCGCGCCCAGGACCTCGGCGCGTTCGACTACCTGGCCAAGCCCTACGATGTGCTGAATTTGTGCGCCGTGATCGAGAACGCGGCAGCCCGTAAGCGCGCGCGCACCTCCGAATAGACGCGGACTTGATCAGCGACCGGCGCGGCGATCAAAGGCGAAGCGGCTGAGAGAGCGCTCACGCCCGGACTTCAGGTAGGATTTCATCTCCGCGGCGATCTGCGCGGCTTCCGCGTAGCAGGTGAGCGCTCTGCGGGCCGTGCTCGCGATGCCGACCGACAAGGTCAAGAGAGGCATGCGACGCCGCACTCCGCGCCGGTCCACCGCTTCCGTCCAGCCGCGAAAAGCGTCCACGGACTTGTAGAAAGTCGGGACCAGTTCATCGAAGCGGGTGACAAGACGCTGCGCGACGAAAGCCGCTTCGCTGAGCGGCACGACGGCCGCGAAGTCGTCGCCCCCGACATGCCCGGCGAAGCCCTCGCCCACGCACTCCCGGACGAGGCGGCCCGTCGCGAGCAGAACCTTATCGCCTGCGGCGAAGCCGTAGGCGTCGTTGTAAGCCTTGAAGCGGTCGATGTCGATATGAAAGAGCGCGAACGGCGCGGCCGAGCCGATGTGGCGCTCGACGGCTTCCTCGATCGCGCAATTTCCGGGCAGTCCGGTCAGCGGATTGGCGGACAGGGCCAATGCATGACGCTTCAACAGCCCTTCCACGCGCGCGCGCAACTCCAAGACCTTGAAGGGCTTAGTGATGTAGTCGTCGGCACCGAGCTCGAGGCCCCCGACCTTGTCGGCGACCGCGTCCTCCCCGGTCAACATGATGACCGGGGTCATGCGCGTGGCCGGTCGCCGGCGCAGCTCGCCGAGAACTTCCCACCCATTCTTCCGGGGCATATTCACATCAAGGAGGATCAGGTCTGGACGCCGCTCGGCCGCGAGGAGGAGCGCGTGCTCGCCGTCGCCGGCCGCGATGACGGTCCGGCTGGGGGCGTCCAAAATGCGGGCGACGATGCGCCGCACGGGGAGCTCATCGTCGACGACCATGATCGTGCGATTATTCATTGCGGACTCCGGCCCAGCAACGCGTTGACGCGGGTTTCCAGGTCGTGGAAATTAAACGGCTTGCTGAGATAGGCGTCGGCTCCGCGGGTCGTGCCCTGATACTCCTCGGCCAGCGCCCCGATCCCCGAGAGCATCAGGACGGGAATGTGGCGGGTCTGCATCGCCTGACGAAGCTCAGAGCAGACCTGGTGCCCGTCTCGGCCCGGCATCCGAACATCGAGTATGATCAAGTCGGGAAGGTGCTCCCGCGCCATTTCGAGCGCGGAGTTCCCGTCCGCCGCCAACAGGACATGGCGGTCGCCGGTGCTCAGGTATTGCGATAAGATGCGCCGTACGGTGGGGTTGTCGTCCGCGATCAAGACCATGGGTTGGGTCATATTCTCTCCTAAATCCGTCAAATGCCGCACTTCTGGGCGATCGAGTAGGCCTGGCCGTCCACGGCGACGAAGCGCTTCGTCTCGACGGGTGAGAGCTCCGGGACACGGTCCTGGGCGTACCAAGCCTTGATCTTGGAGTAGAACTCCTGCTTCAGCTCCGGGTCGGAGATCGTCGAGCCCGGGTTGACCTTGAGCGTCGCGAAGTTCAAGCCCTTCTTAAGCTTGTGCGCCCAGTAGCGGGCCTTGAGGTCGAGAATCTGCCCTTCCAGACGGTCGATCGT
>JAYTSX010000221.1:0-5241 GCA_043745445.1 Elusimicrobiota bacterium | reverse complement strand
TCGCTCTTTTCGTCGGCCCGCAGAACTTCGACCATGCGATGGGCCACGACGCGCGCGATCGCGAGTTTTCTCGCGACAATCCCGGCAGCTACCGCTACGTCAGCAAGCGCTTCACTCAGATTTTACCCGCCTATTTCGGTGGCAAGGAGCTGGACTCTCAAACAGAAAAAATCAACGCCACCAACGGCGCGGACATGGCCACGCTCACGAACAGCACCCTTTGGGAAATGCACAATCAGTTCGCATACTTCACCGGCAAAAAAATCATGGCCGAGGAGCGCGCCAACTCCACCCAGCTCGCGCAGCTGCTCTTTGACCGCCTCCTCATGCTGCAGACGGACTGGAAGGCGGTCGATCAGGTTTGCGTCACAGCTCGGATCAACGGCGGGACGACGCCGATGCAATGCCGAGGCGATACCGGCAGCGCAGGGGATTGGAGCAACTATTTGCTGGACCTCAACACCGGACGCTACGGCGTCGCGAGAGTCGATGATTATAAGCTGAAAATCTCGGATCTCCAGCGCGCCAATCGGCTGCAATTCGTCGATCCGGTGTTCTTGGTCACGGCTTATCGCTACGGCGCCGATTATATCGGCCATGCCCGGAACCAATCAAGCATTCCCATGATTCCCCTGCCCGGCACGGCCGTCAGCTATCTTCCCGGCCTGCGCGTGGACCTTTCGCCCTTCGGCATCGAGTATATTCAGGACAACTACTTCCGCTATAAGCGCACGCTTGTGAATCTGTTCTGGACGCGCGGGGACAATAGGTTCGAGAAGCGGCTCGGCGCCGGTTTCGATGTGGACAATCTACCGGTCTGCGGCGGGGTCACCGCCGGCGTGTACGGCCAGCTCTATAAGCAGCCGCTCATGAGCCGCTTGACCAATTCGGCGCCGCTGGCCGCGTCGGAGATCGGCGTCCTACATAATGTCTACCACTATGGAGCGAGCCTGCGCATCCCGCTGAGGACCTTCGGCGACCCGGCCAACCCCAAGCAGTTCATCCTCACGCTCAAGGCCGGCCGCAAAAATACGGGCTGGATTCCGGGCGAGTACATCAAAGGCTCGACCTATGTGGAGACCGGCCTCGGCTTCCATCTCTAGGGCGACGGGTCGGGATTCAAAACCCCATGAACTGGGAGGCAGCCCCCCTTGACAGACCTAAACGACGGGGCTATATTCACGAGAGCTACCTAAGGAGAAAACCCCATGTTGGCCCCGCTCATCCTGCTGGCTTCCATCGCCTCCGCGGCGCAGGACATCCCCGCGCTTCCGGCCTCGGCGATCGCCGCGGTCGATCGGGTTCCCACTGATCGCGATCAGGCGCTTTTGGCCGAGGCCGATCAGGTCTTCAAGCAAAAACGGGACTTTCGCGATCGGAACAACCCCGTTATTGATTGGAAGCTGTTATTGGAAATCCCCGGATTGAAAAAAAAGACCGAAGGCTGGGGTTGCGGCGACATCTCATGGACCTACAACTTGAAAGCCGCCTCCCGGCGAGGAGCCGTGACGCTTCTTTACCTCCAGCGCAAGACAGCACACGCGCAGGCCGTTAAGGATGACCAGATCGCGGCCGCGACGGCGCAAGCGGCCGAGAGAGTGTCCGCCTCGTCGGCGACCATCGAGCGGACGAGCGCGGAACGAATACGAACCGCCGCGGTGTCGGCCGCGTTCGCGTCGGATATCGAATCGCTGGAGCACATCCTCGTGCGAAACGGATGGGCGACCGTGCGCTCCGGCGCCGTCAGCCTTACGGAGGAGCCGGACAGTGATTTCACCTACGACGTGCGCGGCGGCAGGTGCTGAAACCGCCGCCGTCCGAAGTCGCTCCGGTGGCAGTGGAGACGAGGGGGCGGGCGACGCAGGCGTAAATGGAGAGCGGGTGCTCGGTGACGATCGCGAGGAAGTCGGCGCGGGAGGTCCGTAAAGCGGCGAGCGTTGCAAACCGCTGACCAAGCTCTTATCTCCGCTAGCAGGCTTAGGGCCCCCTTTCGAAAGGGCCCTCTGAGATCGCCGATGCGGCCCTGTAGGCCCATACGCCGCTGGTCAAAATCCCCATATAATACTCACATGAAATTTTCCCTAATCACCTGTCTAGTGGCGGCGTTGGCGCTCCTCCGGGCGCCTGAGCCGGCCGGCGCCGGCGTCTCTTGGAACGAGGCGGAAAGCGCCTTGCAGGAGCAAGTCGCAGTGGGGCGCACGACATTGTCGCGCGAGCGGATCGCGTCGAGAATGGAGTCCTTCGTCGGCCCGGCACTCTATTCCTTCAAGCGCGGCAAGTATTCGGTCGAACGGCAGGGGGGCGCCTCAGTCCTAAAGGACCATATCCGTGTCCCGCACACGGGCAAGACGTTCACGCGCTACGCCTTCCTCGAAGAAGAGCGCTCGATAATCCTTACAATCTACAAGGACGATCAAGGGCGATTCTTCTCCTATGGTGACGAAAATTTCGTATTGATGACGGAGGAGGAATTTTTGAAGCCTCTGAATACCAATCCTCGAAATCTTGAGGACTGCTGGGTGGAATTGAAACCGACCCGTGATCGCCTGACGGGGGCTTTTTACGCGACCGATACTTATGGCCGCGAAAACATCAGCGTTACATTCGAGCGCGACGCCGTCATCATCGAAAAACAAGGCCGTGGCCAAGTGTTGCTGCTCCCCACCTCCGCGCCGGCCAAGGTATACCGCTTCGAACGCGCGCCCGCGAGCGACGCGATGCCCGCGCGGTAGCCGGCGTTCGTCGGTGAGTGCTGCAGGGCGGCCGAATGACCGCCCTGCCCGCTTTTTGTATAGGATAAGCTGATGCGCGACGACCGTCCCAACTTCCCCGCCGTCCTGCGCCGCCTGCGCGAGCAGGCGGGCTACACCTCGGCGCGGGAGTTCTTCCGCGGCAACGGCGGGCGCGTGTTCTTCGGCTGCACCTACGAGCAGTACGCGCACGTGGAAGGCGGGCGCTCCGCCCCCGGCCCCCAGCTGGCCGAGCGCGCGGCCGTGGCCCTGCGCGTCTGGCAGTTTGAAGCCGCGGCGCGCGAGTACTTCACCGCTTACCTGCGCGCGTCCCTGCGCTCCGAGACGATGGTGGAGATGATCGCCGCCGCCTTCGCGGCCAAGCCGGGCGGCGAGTCCGCGCCCCTGCGCCAGGCCTTCCGGCGTAACTTTGATGAGCGCCGCCGGCGCCTGACCGATGTGCAAGTCGCCGCCATCCGCAAGGACGACGCCTCCTTCTGGTGCTTCACCGTGCTGGGCTGCGACGACCGGCACTGGACGACCGAGGACTTGGCGGCGGTCACGGCCCTGCCCCGTCCCAAAATCGCGCGCGCCCTGCTGTCCCTGGCCAAGACCGGCTTGACCGCCAAGGACCGAGAGGGCCGCTGGGGCGTCGCCGGCAAAGGCCGCATCCACGCCTACCCGCGCAAGGAGCACTACAAGCCCGATGGCCTGCAGACCTTGCTCGCGCGCTACGACGCGCTTGAGAAACGCTCGGGCGAGACCGAGATGTACGAGGGCCTGCTGCTGCGCGCCTCGCCGCGCGCCCTGCGCCACTTCTATTCCTACCTGGCCCAGTCGGTGCTGGGCGCGGGCGTCTACGCCGCCGACGAGCCGGGCGAGCGCGCACTGTACCTGGTCGAAGGCCGCGTGCGGCGCCTGTCCGACTTGCCCGAACGGCGCTGAAGCGCGGCTTCACACGCGGGGCCTTCGCGACAAACGCAATTCTCTAAGCACTCCGGCCCCGTCCGCTTCCCCAAGGCCTCAAGACTCGGCCCGGCTTCGGGCGCTATCCTATGTCCATGAGAAACAAAATCCTCGTTCCCGCCGCCGCCGTCCTGGCCCTGATGGCCCCCGCCGCCTCGCGCGCGCAGAGCTATTCGTGGCTGCAGCAGTCCTGGCACATCAAGACCGTATACCTGACCGGCCGCATCCGCATCGTCGCCCAGTCCTCGGACACCCGGACCGAGTATCTAAAGGAAGCGGACCGCATCATCGGCCTGATGGACAGCGAGTCCAACGCCGACCTGGTCCAGCACTTCCGCGCCCTGCTGGTCGCCATCGACGGGCGCAACATGCGGCGGCCTTGGGAGGAATACCGGATCGAGGCCATCCAGGACCTGACCAAGGTCGTCGAGGCCTCGTCCAGCACCACCGCCAAGTCCGTATTCTTTGTCCGTTTCGATGAAATCATCTTCCGTTCGGAGGCCAAATGAACGCGAAACAGCTCGCCGTCGCTCTCGTCTTGCTCGCTCCCGCCGCTTGGGGCCAGTCCATCGAGTCCGTGCGCGCGTCGGGAGAGGATTTCTTCGCCGGCGCGTCCCTGGAGCAAGCCGCCGCGCCCGACCCGGCGCCCACGATGCCGGCCGCGCCGTCGCCGGATATCCTCGACCGCCTGCTGAAGACCGACGAGGACATCGCGCGGGTGCAGACGCTCCTGGGCCAGTACGTGGTCGGCGCGAGCATCAGCGGCCCCGTCCTGCGCCGCGCGCCCGTCGACGTCACGGTGGGCGCGGACTACGAGGCCATTCTGGCCGCGTTCCCCTTCCTGCAAAGGACCGCGGTCAACGGCCAAATCCGCGTGCGCCTGGGCGCGGATGTCGCCTCGGAGTACGGGCGCGTGCGCGCCGAGTTCATGGCGCGACTGCCGCGCCTCATCCTGCTCGAGAAGCTGGCGGGCGTGGACAAGGACATGTCCAAGGGCCACCTGGTCTGGGCGCGCGCCCTGCAGATCGTCAGTCAGCCCGAGTGCGTGAATATGGCCGGGCGAAGCCCCTGGCCGGATTACTGTCTGTAAAGCGCGTTGGGCGCGCCGGGCAGGGGCCCTGCTGGACATAGTGAGGATCCTGATACGGCCTCGGTGGATGGTTCTAGAATCGTCCTCTTCCCATTGCGGGCTTTCAAACAGTAACGCCAAATTGCGCTGAGATTTCTGCCGCGGAGTTTCACGCTACTATGGGCGCACCACTCGCAAGGAGATAGACCCCATGAAACGAAACATCCTCATTCCCGCCGTCGCGCGCGCGCAGGGCTATCATTGGCTCCAGCAGTCCTGGCACCTGAAGGCGCAGTATCTAAACGGCAGGATCACGACCAGAGCCGTGAGCTCGTCAACCGTTACCGCGCCTACATTGTCGCGCGCGACGGCGAGAATTTGGATCTGCCGTGGGCCGAGTACCGCGTGGAAATGATCAAGGCGATGTCCGCCGTGGCCGCGGCGGCCGCTAACACGCCCTCGCAATCCGTATTCTTC
>JAYTSX010000220.1:0-20117 GCA_043745445.1 Elusimicrobiota bacterium | reverse complement strand
CCTCGACGCGAGGGTCGGAGGTCTCGCGTTCAAGCTGCTCCAAGACGACGTGCACGCACCCGCCATCTATGCCGAGCGAGGTGACCCCCGCGCGGCGCGGGCCGTCCGCGCGATTGCGCAGCCAATACGCGGCGCGGCGCGGCGAGTGGAAGCGCTTGCGCGCGGAGGCGAGCGGCGAAATCGGATTGACGATCGAGGGGCCGGCCGGGAGAATTTCTTGATACAGCGCTAAGGCGGCTTTGACGAGCCCGGCCAAGCCGGCGGCCGCCCCTGCGTGGCCGATCACGGACTTCGAGGAAGACAACGCCACGGGAAGATCGGCCTCGGCGGTGCCGAAGATCTCAACGAGCGCCGCGGCTTCGCTGCGGTCCTCCTTCGCGTCGCCGGATCCATGACACTCCATGAGAGCGATCGTGCTCGAGTCGACCTTTGCGTCTTCGTAAGCCCGGCGCAACGCCTCCACGCAGGCCTCGGAGGTCGGCACAAAAGAGTCGGCGCCGCCGCCTGACGCCGTGCCCATGCCTTTGATGACGGCGTACACGCGATCCCCGTCGCGCAGAGCGTCGTCGAGGCGCTTGAGGACGACGGTGGCGGCGCCCTCGCCGGGGGTCGAGCCGTCGGCGCTGGCGTCAAACGGACGCGGGCGGCCGTCGGGAGAGAAAGGTTTGAGCGCGTGCGCCCCGGCGAGCGCGCGGGCCTCACCACCTATGTCGGCCGCGCCCGCGAGGGCCGCGTCGACTTCTCCGCGCTGAAGCGCGCGCACCGCGGCTTCAAGGGCCTTGAGCCCGGAGTTTTCTTCGGCGGAGACGGTAAAGCTGGGGCCGCCGAGGCGGAATTCGCGGGCGATGCGGCTCGCGGCGACTGACGCCAGGCCGCCCATGACGCGGTTGGCGGTGAGCGCGGGGCCGGAGGCGTCGCGCAGGGAGGAGAGCCAGGAATATCGCTCAACGGCGGATAACGCCCACCCCTTGGCCTTGGCCCAAGCATCCGCCGAGCTTTCAAGCGACCAGCGTAAATCATAGTGCGTGATCGCGAGGTCGAAGGCGACGCCGAGGAAAACGCCGACGCGGTCGCGGCCTTCTTCGGAGAGCTTCGCGTCGGAGATGGCGGCGGCGGCGCTCTGGAGAGCGAGGAGCTGCTGAGGGAGCATCTCTTCCATCTCTTTGGGAGGGATCCGGAAGGCAGCGGCGTCCGAGCCGGCCTCGCGTAGAAATCGGCCCTTGAAGCCGGCCGGGGCGTCGATGCCGTGCCACCGGTCCTCGGCGTAGGAGCTGTCTTGTTCGATGCCGCCTAAAACGGCTTCTTGGTAGGAACGGAGATTTAAGAGCGTACCGAAGCGGGCGTCCATGCCGACGATGGCGACGGGGACGCAGGACGGTACGGTACGGCGAACGGATGGAGAACTCTTAGAACCGGCCTTACGGCGTTCGGGGGCTTCTTCGACGATCAGGTGGGCATTAATGCCGCCGAAACCGAACGCTGATAACGCGGCGCGGCGTGGAGTCTTCGCATCACGACGAGTCCACGGCGCCGCTTCGGATTGGACCTTAAAGGGACTCTCAGGAAGACCGGCGCTCGGATTCGCTTCCCTGAAATTGGCGTTTGGCGGAAGCGTTTCGTTTTCGAACGCCAAAAGAACTTTCATCAAACCAGCGGACCCGGCAGCGGTGAGAAGGTGACCGATGTTCGACTTCACGGAACCCAAGGAGCACTGTCCCTTGGTCCAGCCGCGGTCGCCCCATAGGGCCTTTAAACTCGCGACCTCAATGGGGTCGCCTGTGGGCGTACCGGTCGCGTGGCACTCAATGAAGTCAATTTGAGAGGGTGACAATCCGGATTCATGATACGCCGCGCGCATCGCGCGCAATTGACCGACGGTGTTGGGCGCCAGGAGGCTTCCCCCCACATCGTTCGACAGACCTCCCGCGACCAAAACGCCGCGGATGCGATCACCGTCGCGCTGGGCGTCGGAGAGGCGTTTAAGAACAAACAAACCTGCGCCTTCGCCGACCACCAAGCCATCGGCCGCGGCGTCAAAAGGCGCCGGGATGCCCGATGCAGAAAGCGCTCGTAATTGGGAAAAACCCATCTGCGTATAAAGCGACTGCGGACGGGCCATGCCGCCGGCGAGCATTGCGTCCGCGCGCCCGGCACGAAGCTCTTCCATGGCGAACTTCAGCGCGTAGAGAGAGGACGCACAAGCGGCATCGAGCGTCCAGGAGCCGCCGCCCAGCCCGAAAGCCTTGGTCAGGACGCCGCCGGGAAGTCCCGCGACGAAACGGTTTGCGGGGTTGACGCGCGCGGACGGCTGCTTTGGCGCAAGGCCCAGCGCGTCCCGCTCGAAGGCGGGCAAAAGAAGTTCTCGCGACCACGCCGCGGCGCCGTCGGTGGGCAGAACGAGTTGGCCTAGGACCACGCCCATCCGGGCCTTGTCGGTCGCGCTCAGCTTCGCTTCGGAAATCGCTTGCCGGGCGGCGTGGAGGGCCAGATGAAACGCAGGGTCGAGCGACGACGCCCATGCGGGATCAAGCGCGAGGCCCGCGGGATCGAAAACGAAGTCTGATACGAAACAAGCCTTCTTCGAATAGACCTTATCAGCCGCGCCTTTGGCCGGATCGAAGGCCGCATCCGAAGAGATCGCCCAGCGTCCCTCCGGAACTTCGCGGGCCGAGCAGCGCCGCGCGACCAGGTTTTCCCAGAACCGCGCGGGCGTGGGAGCGTCGGGGAATATCCCCCCCGCGCCGACAATCGCGATCGGTTCCGGTTTCTGGCTCATTTTTTATAAATCGTGTACGCTTCGGCGTCGTCGGTCCATTCGACGCGCGCGTGATTCAGACGCCGCAGGACGCCGAGCCAGCCTCCGTCGACGGGGCTTGTCACATCTTTCGACAGCGGGGCCTTCGACGCGATCACGCGAATCGTCTCCGCCGACACATCATCGCTCGACTGCGGCAGTTCGGCGACGAGGCGCACGCCCAGCTTCTTGGCCTCCTCATCGGGATACTCCCAGGATTCGCCGGCCTTGAGCCGTTTTTCCTTCACATTCTCGTTGGGCACGATGAGGGCCGTCAGATCTTTCAAACCGAGATCGTAGATGTTGTAAAGGTAAACCCAACAATCACGCGTGGCCGTCACGGTGATCTTAGCCTCGTCGCCGCTGCGATAGTGCTGAGAAGACACGCCGAGCTCGACGGCGAAGTCCTTGTCGGCGCCGGATTCGCGCGGCACCGCGCAGGCCTTCAGGCGCAGGCGGTACAAACAGGCGGGACAATCCGGCGCGTCCTTATAGCCCTCATCGAGCACCTGCTCCTTCAGGATGCGCCCGCTGCGCGTCGTCTGAAGTATCCCTTCGGTCAGGCGGGACTCCCGGCGCAGGCCTTCCTGCTGGAAATCCATGAACTTCGACTTCACCTCGACGCCGAGAAAATCCTGCACCGCGGCCGCGCGCGCCTGCTCCATCGCGGCGGCGCGCGTCTGGTGGCGCGTGTCTTGAGGGCCGACGGCGACCGACGCCGCGCCCTCGAGCCAGGTACAGCCTTCGGGGTCCACCCCGAGGACCTTGCCCTGGCGCTCCTGCACCTCGTTGCGCACGACGGCTTCCTTCGCTTCCCCCATCTCCGTCTTGACCGCGGTCCCGCCCGACTTCGGTTCAAGTTCGCCGTGGGCCTTGTCGGCGCGCGCCTTGACCGCCTCATACTCGGGGCCCGACGCGGCTTTCACCTGGGTTTTGCCGCCGCCGCAGGCCGACAAGGCGAGTGCCAGCGCGGCAAACGGAAGGAGTCGTCTCATTTAGTTTCCGCGCGCCTCTTTGTCGAGCGAATCGTGCGCCTTCTCCGAAGCGGAGTTCGAGCCCTCGTAATTGGGACGCGGCTCAGCCTTGCGCTCGTGGCAGGCGGCGGCGAAGGCGGACAGAACGATCAATGCGAGAAGAGTCTTTTTCATAAGTCCTCCGTTAAACGGCGGCTTCTACGGCATTGCGGCGGAACGCGGCGATCAACGAAGCGTCCGATGAGCACTCGAAGCCCTCGAGCTTCGCGACGAGCGCGCCGCGCTCGTCGGTGAATTCGATGTCGGCGCCCGCCAGGCCGTCGGCGCGCTTGACGGCTTTCGCCGTCACGCGTACGCCTCGTTCCGGGAAGCGCTCCGCATACTGGCGGTACTTCGCGGCGAAGCTCGGCAAGGAAGGCGCGCCCATCTGAGAGTCGGTCCAGAGAATCATGGCCTGGAACGCCGCGTCGATCGCCGCGGGGTCGGTCAGCCAGCGGTCGCGGATCGGGGAACGCGCCCAGGAGGCGGGCGGAAGGGCAGTCTTTGATTCGACGACGATACCCTCGGGCCCGCAGTGAGGCGCGGCCAGGATGAACTGCATGTCGGGGCCGTGGAAAAGAACTTCCCGGTAGGCCTGGTCCATCGTGCGCCCGTAAGCCGGTCCCGCCACCTTCAGGGCGGCCGCCGGAGCCGCGGGGCGCTTGGCCGCCAGCAGGACCTTGGCGGAGATATGAAGCAAGCCGCCCGCGCTGCGAAGCTCCGCGGCGACGACGAACGCGCCGTCCCGCTTTTCCGCAGGGCCAGCGTGCGCCTTCACCGTCGCGGCGGTCCCGGGACGCACAACGATGCCCTTGGCCACGCGCAGGTCGTCGAAGCCGACGAACACGAAGCCGGGATTTAGATGCAACGCCGCGTGCGCCAGCCACTCGGCTGAGACCGCGAGCGGCAGGACCGCGCGCCCGTTGAGGACATGCGACGCCAGGAACGGGTACGCCTCGAGCGTCAGATCGCGCTCGAAGCTGACAGGCAGCGGCGCCTTGATCCCGGGCAACGCCGCGAGCACCACGGTCTCAGCCGGGCCGCAGCCGCGCAGCTCAGCGACGAGATGCTCGCCGCCTTCCTTCAGGCCGATGACGCCGACGCCCTCGGAGGCGAACAATTTCTTTAGATTCGAGTCCACCATTCCGCCGTCCCACGGACCCCAGCCGAAAGAGACGACGCGGCATTCCGCAAGACGAGCGGCGAGAACCTGCGCGGCCTTGTTTAAGGCCTCGTTGGCGACGGCGTAATCGGACTGGCCGATTCGACCGAAGCGTGCCGTGGAAGATGAGAAGAGCGTCAAAACGCGGAGGTCGGAAGGCTTAACGGCGTCAAGCAGATTGCGCAAGCCCGACAATTTCGTGTCGAGCACGGAATCGATCATGGCCGGGGTTTTTTCCAAAATCGCCTTGTCGGCCAAGACGCCCGCGCCGTGAAGAATTCCGCGGACCGGACCGAAGTCCTTGATCGTTTCCGAGATCAACGCCTTTACGCCTGCGGCGTCGCGTATGTCGACGGCTCGATAACGCGCCTCGGCGCCGACCGACTTGAGTCTCATCAATGTCTCACGGATTTCGCGCGCGGCGAGGAGCTCCTTCGCCTTCGCGCCGATTTCCTTGGGCGACAGGCCGCCCGTCTTCGCGATCGCGCCGCGAAGCTCGGCTTCGGTCCGGTACGCGGCATACTCCACCGGCTCGGCGCCGGGAAGCGGGCTGCGGCCCACGAGGACGAGGCGGGGTTTGAACGCCGAGGCTAAAGCTAAGGCGCATTCAGCGCTCACGCCGCGGGCGCCGCCCGTGACGATCACGGCATCTCCTGCCTTCAGAGGCTCGCGCGACGACGCGGACGCGGGGCGCTCGACGAGCGCGACGGTCGTAAGGCCGGCCCCTGTCAGGCCGCCTTCAACGGGGCCCTCGTAGCCGAGCTCTTTGACGAGAAGCTTCGCGGCGGCCTCAAGCGAGAGCAACGGGTCCACATCGACGGCGCGGCACGCCGACTTCCACTCGCGCGCGGCGGTCTTCATTAGGCCGGCCAGACCGCCGAACGCGGGGTCCTGGTCCTTGCCACCGGAGAAGCCCAAGGCGCCGTCAAGACGAGTCACGGTCATGACGAGGCCGCGGACGCCGCGCTCCTCGAAAGAACGGCCGGCGGACTGCACGAGCACGAAGGACTTTTTGAGCCAGGCCTCCGACTCCGCAGTCCACGGGCAGCCCTTGGCGGCGGGGCGGGCCGGGGCGACGACGATCAGGGCGCCGAGGTTGGCGGGCAGGGAGTTCGCGTCGTCGACAGTCACGAGCGCGGTTTTGTAGCCCTTGGCCTCGAGCTCGCGGATGACGGCGGTGTCGAGACCGGAGTCCTTGGTCACGGCGACGGTCAGGGACTTGTCGAGAAGGAAGGCGTCGCGGGGGCCGGCGGGATTGAGTTCGGGAACGAGGCGGGTGATGACGCAGGGTTCATCGGAGGATTTTGCGACGGCGACGGCGGGGATGGATGCGGGAGCAGGGGCGACGGGGGCGGAGCCGGCGGCGAGGTAGGCGGCGATCTGTTTGAGGGTACGAAGCGTGCCCAGATGTTCGGGCTTCACTTTGGGGCAGTGAGGGAGTTTTTCGGAGACGGCGGAAAGGATTTCAACGCGCTTGATGGAGTCGATGCCGAGATCCGCTTCCAGGTCCATGTCCGGGTTGATGGTGTCGGCGGGGTAGCCGGTCTTGTCGGAAACGACGGAGAGAAGAACCGGCAAGATTTCGGTCGACGGCGCATTATGAGCAACATTGATGACGGCCGCGGGGAACGATATGGGCGCGGAAACCGCGATGCCTTCGGATAGATAGGCGGCGATTTGATTGAGATTACGGAGCGTGCCGAGGTGCTCGGGCTTAACCTTAGGACATTGGGGCAGTTTTTCGGCGACTGCCGAAAGAATTTCAACCCGCTTGATGGAGTCGATGCCGAGATCGGCTTCCAAATCCATGTCGGGGTTGATGGTGTCGGCGGGATAACCGGTCTTTTCGGAAACGACGGAAAGGAGTACGGGCAAGATTTCGGTCGACGGCGCTTTATGAGCGACGCTGATGACGGCCGCGGGGAACGATATGGGCGCGGAAACCGCGATGCCTTCGGATAGATAGGCGGCGATCTGATTGAGATTGCGGAGGGTGCCGAGGTGTTCGGGCTTCACTTTGGGGCATTGAGGAAGTTTTTCGGCGACGGCCGAAAGGATTTCGACGCGCTTAATCGAATCGATGCCGAGGTCGGCTTCCAAATCCATGTCGGGGTTGATGGTCTCGGCGGGATAGCCGGTTTTTTCGGAGACCACGGCGAGGAGAACGGGCAGGATATTCGTCTTCGGCGTTACGGCAACGGCAAGGGTAACGGGAGCCGAATTTTTTACTGCCACAGTGGCAGGGGCTGTGGCCTGCGGAACATATATCGGCGCGGGTGCGGGTTGATAAAAGCCCCCGGACATACGAGCGTAGAGGGCCTGTTGCTGCTCGACGAGGGCCTGGACGGAACGCTGGGCGGAGTCCTGGCCTTGGAGGAACTGGAGGTGGAGCGCGGCGGTCTGCTCCTGAAGCTTAGTGAGGGCGTCGATGCTGGCTTGGGCGGCGGAGAGGGCTTGGCCGAGAAGCTGAGCATCGCCGCCTGCGGCGGCGAGGTTCGGCGCCTGCGGCGCCGAACTGTTGACGGAAACGGCGGCGGGAATTGGAGCGGGGAAAGATTTCTTCGGGGTCGAGCGATAGGTGGCGCCGGTGAGTTTGACGGACATCTTAGGGGTGGGGCGGCAGTCGGACAGACCTTTTTCCCCTCCCTGCCAGCTCGAGAGATCAAGCGAGTAGCCGAGGGCCGACAACTGAGCGAGCAGCTTGGCGAGATCGGAGATCCCGTTCTTTTTCCCGTTGCTCGCGTCGATCGCGATCGCGATGCAGTCTTTGGAAATTTGACCGACCAACCCGGTGAGGCGGTTGCCGGCGCCGCATTCCACGAAGGTGGTGATGCCGTCGCGGCGCATGGCCTCGATGGATTTGACGAACTCGACGGGGTGGGCGAGGTGGTGGGCCAAGACCTCCCGCGCCTTCGGCGCGGAGTCGGGGTACACTTCACCGGTCGTGTTTGAGTAGACGGGTACGGACGGCTGAGGGAACGGCAACGGATTGAGGGCTGTCGCGAAGGGCTTCAACGCTGCGGATATGAGGGGGCTATGAAACGCCGCGGCCACGGGGAGGCGGACGGCCCGGTGGCCGCGGGCGGACAATATTTTTTCGGCTTTTTCGATCTCGGAGGTCGCGCCGGAGAGAACGTTTTGCGTGGGCGCGTTGCGATTGGCAATCACGAGGTCGAGCTTCTCTTCTTTAACGGCTTTTTCGACTTCTTCGAAAGACGCGATGACCGCGAGCATGGAACCCTTGTCGGAACCGTCGCCCTTCATTAGGCGACCGCGAAGGCCCGAGAGAGCGTGCAAGGTCTTCGCGTCATAACGGCCGGCGAGGTGGAGCGCGACGAGCTCACCGTAGGAATGTCCGGCCAATGCATCGGCCTTCAGACCGAAGCGCGCGAGGAGGTTCCAGGCGGACATCGCGGCGGCGCCGAGAGCGGGCTGGGCGACGGAGGTGTCGCGCAGATTTTTCTCCTGCACTTCTTTTTGCTCCGCCTTCCACGCGGGCTGCGGGAACATCAGATCGGAGAGCTTGCCGCCCTCGAAGGCTTCGTCGGCCTGGGCGAGCGCGTCGAAGGCTTCCGGGAAAGCGCAGACGAGATCGCGCGACATGCCGACATACTGCGCGCCCTGGCCGGGAAAGAGGACGCCGAGCTTGCCGGGCTTGCCGGTGCCGTAGAAGATGCCCTCCGCAGGCGAACTCTTAAGGGTCGCGGCCTTGGCCGCGACGGTCTTCCAGTCGGCGCCGCGCTCGAGAGCGATCACGAGACGAGAATCGGCCGAGGCGTCAAACGAAGCGCGGGACGACTGACAGGCAGCACGGACCTCATCCCAGGACTTGGCGGCGGTGAGGATGGCCAATTGACCTTGGATGTCTCCGCATGCGGCGAAAATCTCATGCTCGGCGTCCCAGTCGGTCTCGGTTTTCGCGGAGCTCCCCTCTTCGAGGATCGCGTGGAAGTTCGTGCCGCCAAAGCCAAGCGCGGAGCAGGCGGCGCGGCGAGGATGGTCCTTGGAGGCCATCCATGGCCGCTTCTCGAGGCTCAGATAGAAAGGCGTTTGGCCGCCCGCCAAAATGGGCAGGGGCTCGGTCACTTTGAGAGTCGGGGGCAGGATCTTGTGCCGCAAGGCCATCGCGGCTTTGATGAAAGCGGCGGCGCCGGCGGCGGCCTTGGTGTGGCCGACCATGGACTTGACGGAACCGAGAGCGACCCACGCGCCTTCGCGGCCGGTCTTTTTATAGACGCCCGAGATTGCTTCGACTTCGATGCCGTCGCCGACCGCGGTGCCGGTGCCGTGGGCCTCGACGAGTTCCACGGTGTCGGGGGACAGGCCCGACAGGCGATAGGCCTCTTCGATGGCGCGGGTCTGGCCGCCGGCCGAGGGCGCGTAAATGGACTTGCCGCGCCCATCGGAAGAGGTGCCAAGGCCACGCAGGATCGCGTGGATAGTGTCGCCGTCTTTTTGCGCGTCGCAGAGGCGCTTGAGGACGATCATGCCGATGCCCTCTCCGAGAGTGGTCCCGTCGGCCGAGGCGTCGAACGGCTTCGCGTGCCCGGACTTTGATAGCGCCGGGGTTTTAGTGAAGCAGGTGTACATGAAAATATCGTTGAAGGTATCAACGCCGCCGGTCACGACCATCTTCGCGCGGCCCGCCTGCAGTTCGAGAGCGGCCATGTGCATCGCGGACAGGGAGGAGCCGCACGCGGCGTCCACGACGCAGTTCGTGCCGCCGAGGTTGAAGCGGTTGGCCACGCGTCCGGCGATCACATTGCCGAGCAGGCCGGGGAAGGAGGCCTCCTGCCAAGGCACGAACTCATCGGACATGCGCGCGAGCGCGTCTTCGGCTTGGGTGGGCGACACGCCGGCGGCCAAGATCGCTTTGCGCCAGGCGGGCAGGCTCAGGCGCGCGCCGAGCGGGATCACGATCTCCAGAGCGCCGGTGACGCCGAGGATGCAGGACACGCGCGTGCGGTCCCAGGTGTCTTGATCGACCGCGTAGCCGGCGTCCGCCAAAGCCATCTTGGCCGCGACGAGGGCGAACAGCTGTGCGGGATCCGTGGCCTCAAGGGTATTCGGGGAGAGCCCGAATTCCGACGGATCAAAATCGTACGCGTCTAAAAATCCGCCCTTGTACGAATACACTTTGTCCTGCTTCTTCTGATCCGCGTCGAAGTAGTCGTCCTTGCTCCAATGGCTCGCGGGAACATCCTCGATCGCGTCCACCTTATTCTTGATGTTCGCCCAGTACTGGCGCAGCGTCTTCGCCTTGGGAAAGACGCCGCCCAGGCCGACGACGGCGAGCGGTATGAACTCGGGAGCGGACTCGTTCTTCTTGGTCATGGTCTCTCTTAGTCCAGCAGACGCTCGAGCTCGGCGGCGGTCAGCGGCTCGATGCGGGTCAGGTCGGGTCCCAGAGCAATGCCCTGGCAGCGAAGAAAGTGCGCGCGGGTCAACACGGCCGCGCCGTAGAGGATGTTGCGGGCGACGAGAGCGACATTGCGGTTGGCCGGCTCCTGCAAAAAGGTGCCGAGCGCCCACTCGTTGAACGCGCCCATCGCGGGTCCGCACCACACCTGATAGTCGAGCACGCGCTCAGGCACGCCGGCGTTGGCCCAGCGTGAGGCCTGGCCAAGGTACGAACGAAACACCAGCGCGAGCTTGTGTTTGGGCTCTTTCTCCGCGCGCGCGACTTGAGTGGGATCGCGCTTGAGGAAGAATTCCCGCGTGGACGCCCAGGTTTCCTCCAGCGTCGCCTTAAACAAATCTTTTTCGATCTGCGCCTTCGTCGCGGCGGGGATCGTCTCGATCGAATCCCAGGATTTCCAAATTTCGTAGAGCTTCGCGCCGCGCTGCGCGAACATCGTGCCGCGCTTGAGCACTTGCACCTTCACGCCCAGCTCGAACATATCGGCGGCGGGCGCCATGATGCAGTCCGCCTGACCCGCGGCGGCGAGCATGGCGCGAACCTTGTCGGAAGAGCCGGACTCAACACAGCTCTGGTTGACCGAGCCGGTCAGGACATAGGCCGCGCCCATCATGTAGGCGGCCGCGGCCGCGTCGGGCGTGGCGATGCCGCCCGCGGCGCCGACGCGCGCCGGGCTCTTGAACTTGAATTGGGCCTGGAGCCGGTCACGCAGGGCAATCATCGCAGGGAACATCGCGACGAGCGGCCGGTTGTCGGTGTGGCCCCCGCTGTCGGCCTCGACGGTGAGGTCCTGGGCCATCGGAATCTCGGCCGCGAGAGAAACCTGCTCGCTCGACAGCAGATTTGACGCCGCCATTTCGCGCAGGAGCTTCTCCTCCGCGGGCGCGAGGAATTTCGCGGCGACCTCGACACGCGAGACCTTCGCGACGACCTTGTTGGGGGCGGTCACCCGGCCGTCGGCGCCGCGCGCGATCCCGTGCAGGCGGTAGCGCACGATCGCGGGCGTCAGGCCCATAAAGGCCGAGGCCTCGACTAGGCGCACGCCGCGGCGCAGGTACAGGTCGCAGACGGCGTTCTCAAGGTCGGTCTCGCTCGGGCTATGGATCAGGTTGAAGCCGCGCGGCAGATCCGCGATCGATTTTTCAAGACGGTCGATCGCCGCCTCGACGCGAGCCGGCGGCAGGCCCGCCGCGCCGAAAAACGAGAGCAACCCGGCTTTGGCGCCCGCTTCCACAAGCGCTTCGGAGGCGATGCCGTTGGCCATCGCGCCCGTCGCGTAGGCGTAGCGCACGCCATGCTCGCGAAGGAACTCCGGGTCACCCAACATTTCGGGCAAAAGGGCCGGAGCCGAAGCTTGACCGGAGGTTACGGGAGAACGAAGATCGCGCAAGCGGGCGCGCAGGGCCGTGGATTCGACCGGCGACGGAGTGGATTCGAGGGTGCGGGAGCTCGGGGTCATCGCGTACGCGCGCGTATTAAGAAGAGAGGCTAGATTATACCCGTTTTGTGGTGGTTTTTTAAGCGGATGTGGTATCATCAACGCCCATGCAAGAACACTTTCACGCCCTCCTGAAAACCTGGTTCCACTTCGTCGAAGTGTGGGGCTACTTGGGCGTATTTCTGCTGATGGCGCTGGAAAGCTCCATCGTCCCGATTCCAAGCGAAATCATCATGCCGCCGGCGGCGTATTGGGCCGCGCAGGGCCGCATGAGCTTTTGGCTCGTCGTTCTCGCCGGGACCGCCGGCAGTTGGTTCGGCTCGATCGTCAGCTACATCCTCGCGCGGCTCCTGGGCGAACCGTTCGTGAGGCATTACGGGAAATACATCTTCGTTTCCGAAGCCAAGGTCACGGCCATGGAAGGCTGGGTCGCCGAGTACGGCGTCGCCGGCATCTTCTTCGCGCGCCTGTTGCCCGTCGTGCGCCACCTGATCTCGATTCCCGCCGGTATCCTCAAGATGCCCGTGGGCGCCTTCTCCGCGGCGACCACCGCGGGCGCATTTATTTGGTGCGCGGTGCTCTCCTGGTTCGGCATGAAGGTCATCGGCGACGCGCCTCAGCTCCTGGACTCGCCTGCCGAGCTCGCACACGCGCTCAAAGCCAAGATGCACCTGGTCATCGTCGCCGTCGTCCTTTTCGCGGCGGCCTACGCGATGATGGTCTGGCTCAGGAAGCGGGCGAAAAAACTACAGGCCTAGGTGTATCCGCAAGGTCGCGTCCACGGCCGCCATCGCCCCCACGGGCAGCAGGCCAAGCTTTTTTCCCAGCCGCAGCTTGTCCACCGCGCGGAGTTGAGGCGTCTTCACACGAGCCGGGCGGCCGTCCCCGACCAACCCTTCAGGGACGGCCGCCTCGTACAACCTGAGCGGTGCGGTGAACGTTGACAGCGGGGCGACAGTGACCGTCGCCATATTGTCATTGTGCGCGTCGCTGGAAACGACTACGGCGGGGCGCACCTTTCGGATTTCCGCCCCGGCGGCGCCGCGAAAATCCACCCAGTAGACCTCGCCTCTGCGGATCACCAATCGGCCACCGCGTCCTTCTCATCGTCCCTGTTCCGCGCCGCTTCTTTGTAATCCTCGATCAGACGGCGCTGAAAGTCGTCCCGTTCGAGCGCCTTGAAGCGCTCGATGAGGGCGCGGGCGATAAACTCGCTTTTGTTAGGCACATTCGCGAGTTTCTTGACGACAGGCTGCGGCAAGGTGATGTTCATGCGTATGTATTTCACACCCTAAGTATAGTGTGTATTCCAATGCGCATCAAGACCTACGCCGGAATCCTGAGGGCCTGCTGATACTTCTCAAGGATCAACCCGATCGAGGCCGTTCGCGCCTCCGCGGTAATGGGATGAGCCAGGTCGAACCAGCGGTCCGCCGTGGCGCCTTTTCCCTTCTCCGCCGGGAACACGACGAACGGCTCATCGTTTCCCGGTTCGGCCTTCTTCAGCACGCGGATGCCCTTGATGACGAAGGCGTCGGCGATCATCAGTTCCGCGAAGGCCATGAGCTTCGTCGGGCGATCCGACGGGTCCTGATACGGGCGCACGCGCGCGTCCAGCTTCGGCAAGTTTTCCATTTTGTTCTCCCCCTTTTGGCCGCCGGTCCCGGCGGGCCTACTATCAGACGATTGAGGGGCCTAAAAAGTTGCCTATCGCGGAGCGTCGGCGAGGGCGCGTAAAACAAGATTGTCGACGACAGCGGCGCCTTGCTCGGCGTCTTTGAGCACTCCGCGACGGCGCAGGATTTTGACCGCGGCGCGGGTCCGGTCAGGAGGCAGTTGCACCTTGAGAATGTAGGAGTCCGCTGCGCCCCACAACGCGGACAGCTCCGCAATAACAAGCACCCCCTCTCCGCTGAAGCCGGCATAGGCGAGAAGATGGAGAAGGACAACGATTTCGTCAGGAGTGAGCGCCGCGGCGCGCTCGATGAGGCCCGTCAGTTCGGTGACCAGCGCCGCGCGCAGCTCGGGCGTCAGTCGCGACAGGTCGTGCTGACGACCTTCAGACACTGAGCCACTCATACGCCGAGCGATGGCTGTCGAGCGCGTCGGAGTATGCGACGAAACGAGAGTAGACCGGGTGGCGCCCGACGGTGGCGGAGTCGCCGACGACGATGAGGCAGCGGCGCGCGCGAGTGATGGCGACATTGAGGCGGCGCATGTCGGAGAGAAATCCGATCTGCCCCGACTCGCTTGAGCGCACGAGGCTTAGGATGATCGCCTCTTTTTCGCGGCCCTGGAAACCGTCCACGGAGCCGATCTCGAGTCCGGACTCGTGGACCAAGGTCTTCAGGAGCTTCGCCTGCGCGGTGTACGGGGTCAAGATCGCCACATCTTTGGGCTTCAGACCGGAGCCAAGCAGCTCATACAACAGCTTCACGGCCAGGTCCGCCTCGCCCTTGTTCTCGCGACTCTCGAGCATGTCGTTCCAGACCTCATCGAAGCCCGCGCCGGCGGTGTCGACGAAAGTCACGGGGCGGCTGGTGAGATGCGAAGGCGAGACGCCCGCGAGCTCGGCGGCAAGGTGCGTGGCGACGGACTCATCGGCGATGAGCTTGCCCTCATAGAACTCCTGCGACGGGAAGCGCATGATGGCCTCGTGCATGCGGTACTGCACGCGCAGCAAGGTTTGCGCCGAGGCGGGCAGGAGGTCCTTAAGGCGGTCGAACAAGGTGACGGTCAGGCCGCCTTCGGCGGCTTCCTTCGAGTAAATCGTCGGCGGGAGCTGGTTGGCATCGCCCGCGAAAATGGCCTTGCGCGCGATCGTCAGAGGCACCCAGGACAACGGCTCGCTCGCCTGCGAAGCTTCGTCGAGCACGACCAGGTCGAAATCCCCTTTGACATACCTCTTGGAAATGCCGGCGTGCGTGGCGAGCACGACATTCGCACCGGCGACGATGTGCCGCGCGATCTCAGCTTCAAGGTCGCGGGCCTGCCGCCAAATCCTGGCGACCTCGCGCTCGCGCAGCTGGCGCTCCTCATGGCCAAGCTGCGTAATGCCGCGGCCATGACGGGACTTGCGATGAATCATGCGCTCGCGGTACGCGTCGAGCTCCTTGACCTCGGCGTACGCCGGATCTTCTTCGATCTGAGCAGCGAGGTTTCCGTGGCGCAGGCTCTCAAGCGTGCGCGCGGGGTGGCCCAGGCGCGTGACGCGCAGGCCGGTGCCGATGAGCTTCTCGAGGATATTGTCGACGGCGATGTTCGAGGGCGCGGTGGCGAGCACGCGTTCCCCGCGCGCGACATGCTGGCGGATGATCTCGACGAGCACGGTCGTCTTGCCGGTCCCGGGCGGGCCGTGCACGAGTGCCACATCCTGCGCGGCCAGAGAGCTCTTGACCGCCGACTGCTGCCACTCATTGAGCGTCCGGTTAAACCAGATGATTTTCGGAACCTTGACGCGCTCGGGCTGCTGCTCGCCCAGAAATATTTCTCTTAAGGTCGAAACACGGGAGCGTTTCGACTCGGCGACGGTGACGAGCGCCTTGCGCATGCGCTGATAAGTCGCGTCCGAGCCGAGCAGGTCGATCTGGCAATTCCCGCGAATTGCGTCGTCGGGAGCGGCGCGGTTCATCGCCACGGTCGCGGTGTATTCGCCCACCTTGAACAAGGTTCCCTCGACCGTGAGGAAGTCGTTGCCTGGAGAGAGCGTCAGCAGAACATTGTCGCCTGCGTTCATCGCGTGAAAGGGTGCAAGCTCCTCGCCGCGCGGCGGGCGCGACAGCGTGACCATCGTCAGGCCGCCCATGCCGCCCTCAACGACATCGACGATGAGCCCGGTGACCGTCTTGCCTCGCACCTCGCGCTGAGAGACGGGGAACTTGCGCAGCTCGCGCAGGTTCTCCGCCTTCTCGGCCTCGCGTTCGAGGTCGATGAGGGTCTGCAGATGTTCGAAGTGTTCTTTTCCGGCCATGGGGTGTTCAGTCTACCATTCCATGAGGCCGTGCCGGGGATTTGGTAGCATTCGCAAGTGGCGCTCCCCGATATTCCGCACCTGCCGCCTCCAGTGCGAAAGTACCTTCGCCGGCCCAAGCCGGGGTCCGGAGATTTCACATGGGACGACGATGAACACGTCGCCGGCAATACGCTCGCGCTGTTTGTCCGCGGCAAGGACCTGTTCGCCGCTATGGCGTCGGCCATCGAAGCCGCGACGGTCTCCGTCAATCTCGAGACATATCGCTTCGGCGGCGACGGGACCGGCCGGATGTTCGCCGGCCTGCTCGCGGCCGCGGCCAAACGCGGCGCGCGCGTGCGGCTGATCTACGACTCCGTCGGATCGATCGAGATGGAGCCCCAGACCGAGACCTTGCTGCGCAACGCGGGCGTGCAAGTCCTTGAGTATCATCCCGTGGCGCCGTGGCGCCCGCATTGGGCGTGGAACAAACGCGATCACCGCAAGATCCTCATCTGCGACGGCAAGGTGGGATTCATCGGCGGCATGAACCTGAGCGACGAGCATGCGCCTCAGGAACAGGGCGGGCTCGATTGGCCCGACGCGCACGCACGCGTCGAAGGGCCAGCTGCGATCGAGCTCGAGCGGCTATTTCGCGCGGTCTGGCACAAAGAGACGGGCCGCTGGTTTGAATCGGCGGCCGGTTCTGATAGCGTGAGGGGCTCCTCCAAGGTCAAGATCGTGGGCAACCATGAGCTCCTGCGCCGCTTCGTCATCCGCGAGGCCTATGTCAACGCCCTGCGCGCCGCCCGAACCGATGTCGCCATCGCCAACTCCTACTTCATTCCCGACTGGCGCATCCGCCGCTCGCTGACGCAGGCGGCGCGTCGCGGCGTAAGCGTGCGCATTCTGGTGCCGGGCCGCTCGGACATCCACTCCGTCTGGTACGCGATGCGCGCGACCTACACCGCGCTCCTGACTCGCGGGGTGCGCATCTTCGAATGGCAGGGCCCGATGATGCACGCGAAGGCCGTCGTCGTAGATGGGAAATGGTGCGCGGTGGGCTCGTACAACCTCGATCACCGTTCGCTCCAGCACAATCTGGAGGCCAACCTGCAGACCACGGATGCAATTTTTGCCGCCGAGCTTAAGAAGCGTTTCGACTTGGGCGTGGCGGGCGCGCGCGAGATCACGCTCGCCGATTGGAAGCGTCGCTCCTGGGCGGAGCGCGCCCTCGAGCAGTTTTTCTCCTCATTCGAATATTTTTTCTAACACCCTATCATGAACGAAGAAAAGTGCGCACTCTGCGAACGGCCGCTCGTAAACGAGCCGAGCGGCCGCGTCAACGGGAAAACAACTTGCCTGTCGTGCCGCGACGCCGTCCTTGCGGAGATCGCGAGCGAGGCCGACGCGAGCGTCAAGCTCGCCCCCGTCATCGCGGTCGGTGCCGTCGCCTCCGCGGCCTGCGGCGCCGCATGGGCGCTGCTCATCATCGTGACCAAAAGCGAGATCGGTTTCGCCGCGGTCGGCATCGGCTATGCGGTCGGCCACGCCGTGCGGCAAGCCGCGGGCGGTAAGCGCGGCCGGCGCCTGCAGTGGATCGCGGTCGGATGCTCGACCTTGGGGCTGCTCCTTGGAAAGTATTTTTTCGTCGCGCACATGGTACGGGAAATGGCCGCGCGCGCACCCAATGCCGCCGCCGTGGGGGTGCCCGGCTGGTTCGAGCCCCGCGTATTCCTATTTTTTCTGAGCATCTTGCCGCAGCTGACCGGCGTCTACGACGCGCTGTGGCTGTTTCTCGCATTGAATGCGGCGTGGCGAGCGCTGCTGCCGGCGCGAGTGGTCCTTGGCGATGGACGAAACCCCCCTCCAACGGCTTAGACGCCTCGAGACCGAAGATCGCGCGGTCGCGAACGGCGGAGCTCCGGTCGCGGGGAAAGTCGCCGCGGCCGGCGGGCTGATGCTGATGCTGGCGAAGGGGAAGTTCCTGCTCGCGGCTCTTAAGCTGGGGCCTTTTCTGGCCACCTTCGCCTCGATGGCCGTTTTCGCCGCGGTTTACGCCCGCCTTTACGGAGCGAGCCTGGCGATCGGCCTCGTGCTGCTGATTCTGCTGCATGAGCTGGGTCACGGCGCCGCGGCCAAGGCGCTGGGTCTGCGCGTGGGCGCGCCGATCTTCATCCCATTTTTGGGCGCCTTCATCGCGCTTAAGGAGCAACCGCGCTCGAGCTGGATCGAGACGCGCGTAGCACTTGCCGGACCCGCGGCAGGACTGCTTGGCGCGCTGCTGTGCCTCGCCTGGGCCGCCGCGGCGCCTGAGCGCGCCGGCCTGCTCCGCGCGCTCGCGCACATCACGCTCGCGATCAACCTCTTCAATCTACTGCCGACGGCAAGCCTCGACGGGGACCGGGCGACAGAGCCCTTCGAGCCGCGGCACTGGCTTGGCGCGCTCGCGGGCCTGCTCGTCCTCCTCGCGGTGACGCGCGGGCGCGACGGCGCCTTAAATCCCCTGCTCCTGATGATTGCGCTCGTGGGCGGGCTTAAGGCCTGGAACGCCCGGCGACTGAGGACGCCCGCGCGCCTCGTCGACCGGCTGGCCGCGGCCGGCCGCCGTCCGGACGAAGCCGGCGTGGAGTCTAGCCATCGCCTGGCCGCCCTGGTCATGTACCTTGGCCTGTGCGCGGCCCTGTCCCTCCTCGGCGTGTGGGTCGAAAGCGGCCAACCGACGCCCTGAGAATTTGGTAGTCTGCCCTCCCATGAAACGCCTGTATCTGATGCGGCACGGCCAATCTCCGTCAACGATGGAGGCCGGCGTCGCCAAAGACGCTCTGCGCCCCCTCTCTGAACAGGGCCGCGCCGACGCCCGTTGGATGGCCGCCGAGCTTAAACAACGCGGGTGCGCTCCGAGCCTCATCCTGCACTCGCCTCTGCTCCGGGCGGTGCAGACGGCCGCGGAGCTGGCCACGCTCCTCAAACCCTCCGCAGGCCAGGAGGTGTTCTCCGCGCTCGACAACACCAGGCCCGCGGAAGAAGTCGCGCGCGAAATCGCCGAGCGGGCCAAGTCCGTCGACGAGGTGCTCGCCGTCGGTCATCAGCCCCAGATCGGGGAAATCATCACCTTGCTCGGTGAGGCCGCCTTTGAGATGCGGCCCGCGACGATCGTCGCGCTCGAGTTTTCGCCCGAGCCGCGCGTATTGTGGGCGCTGAGCCCCGAAGATCCCGGGTGAGCGCTCAGCGCCGCCGCCAGCACGACCGCGACGATGACCGCGCCCGATGGGGCGCCATCCCTCACTACTACCTTTACCCGGCGGCCGGCGCGATCATGGGCCTCGCCTCTCCGGCCGGCGCGTTTCTGCTGCGCTACTGGCTCGCCGACCCTCTACTTAAAAGCATGTGGGCGCTCCATGAGCTCGACTACAATTTTCTGTTTTACGCCTACATGGGCGTGGGCACCGTCACCGCGTTTATGCTTTTCGGCTATGTGATTGGCCTGCGCTCCGAGCGCCAGCGCGTCATTAACCGGGTGCTCTCGGCACGCGTCGACGAACTTCACCTCAAATCGGTGACCGACGGTCTGACCGGCGCCTTCACGCACGGCTATCTGCAGGAGCTTCTCGAGCTTGAAATTCAGCGGGGCCTGACCAACAAATCCCCACTGTCGGTGATGATGATCGACATCGACGATTTCAAGCGGATCAATGACAGCCATGGGCATCTTTTCGGCGATCGCGTCATCAAAGAGACGGCGGAAACACTGTCCGCGAACGTGCGCTCCGACGATATATTGGGCCGCTACGGCGGGGATGAATTCGTCGTGATCATGCCGGGCGCCGACGCCGCGACCGCCGTACATGTCGCGGGCCGCGCGCGCGCCAGCATCGCCAAGAACGGCTACCTCGCCACGATCAGCGTCGGCGTGGCCACCATAGAGAACCCGGGGAAGGAATCCCCCGCCAAGATCCTGCATCGCGCGGACATGAATCTGTATCAGGCCAAGAACGACGGCAAGAACTGCGTGCGGGATCACTGCAATCTTCCCAATGTCCCCCGCCGCCGTCTGACCGACGCGAACGAATAGTTTTCGCCGCCTCCCGAGGGCCCCCAGCTCGCACCGGTGCGAGCTGGTAAAGGGTTACTTCGCGGTCGAGTACTGGCAGTCGGCTCTGAAGTCGCAACGCGGACAATAGGCCGTGTCGGGAGGAAACGCCGCCGCCTCGATGCCTGACGCCGCCGCGCGGATGTCCGCGTCGAGCGCGTCTTCACCGGCGTCGTCGTAGGGCGCGCTGACGCGCGCGCCGATGGTGACGCAGTCCACGGTCAAGGTCGCGGGAGGCAGGCTCAACCC